>NZ_JBHJYK010000006.1:0-442355 GCF_042269865.1 Streptomyces sp. NPDC055966 | reverse complement strand
TCGTTTTCTGGGTGGTCCGTGGGTGGGGGCCCCACCAATGTTTTTCGTTGCCTCCTATACTTAAAACGGGGGGGGGGGGCCCCCCCCTAAACCCCCCCCCCCCCACCCCGTGGGTGATCAGCGGTCTTCGGTCAGGCGCTGAGCACGCCCGTGGCGAGCAGGCCGAGCAGGCCCACGCCGATCACGATCCGGTAGATCACGAACGCGTTGAAGGAGTGCTTGGCGACGAACTTCAGCAGCCACGCGATGGAGGCGTAGGCGACGACGAAGGACACGAGGGTGCCGACGGCCAGCGGGGCCGCGCCCACGCCGGCGCCGAGGGCGTCCTTCAGCTCGTAGATGCCTGCGCCGGTCAGGGCCGGGATGCCGAGGAAGAACGACAGCCGGGTGGCGGCCACCCGGTCGAGGTCCAGGATGAGCGCGGTGGACATGGTGGCGCCGGAGCGGGAGAAGCCGGGGAAGAGCAGGGCGAGGATCTGGGAGCAGCCGACCCACATGGCGTCCTTGAACGAGGTGTCGTCCTCGCCGCGCTTGTGCCGTCCCATCTGGTCGGCCGCCCACATCACACCGGAGCCGACGATCAGCGAGCCGGCCACCACCCACAGCGAGCCGAGGGCGCCGTCGATCAGCGGCTTGGCGGCCAGGCCCACGATGACGATCGGGATGGTGGCGGCGATCACCCACCAGGCGAACTTGTAGTCGTGGTGATAGCGCTCCTCGCGGTTGGTCAGACCGCGGAACCAGGCGGAGACGATGCGCTTGATGTCCTTGAAGAAGTACACGAGCACGGCGGCGATGGCGCCGACCTGGATGACGGCGGAGAAGCCGACCACGGACTTGTCGTCGACGGGGATGTTCATGAGCCCCTCGGTGATCTTCAGGTGACCGGTGGAGGACACCGGGAGGAACTCGGTCACCCCCTCGACGACTCCGAGGACGACGGCCTGACCGACGGAGATGGCGCTCATGGGATCCAGTTCTGGGGAAGAGGAGGAACGGCTGGTCGACAGTGCTGTAGACAGTCTTACTATGCCCGACCGTAGGGCAAGAGCCAGGCAAACAACGTACCGGCGAGGGCGAACCCCGCGAGCGCTGCAGCGAGCCCGGCCGCCACGCTCGCGACGACGTTGACGGCAGCGTAGAGCCCCGAGCCGACCCTGGTCGGCCGCAGGGTCTCGCCGGAGAAGGCGGAGCACGGCGCCGACGCCCCGCACAGTCCGGCATCCAGGAGAAGTTGCAGGTGAAAGCCTGTGACCCCGGTGGACACGACAGCTGCGAACGTCCCGAGGACGAGGCGCCCGGAGCTGTTCACGACGAACGTACCCCAGGGGACGACCGAGTCGTGGCGGGCCCGCACGGCGCGGTCGGCGAGGTGGCCCAGGAGCGCGCCGGCCACAACCTCCGCGGTCATCATGGGCAAGTTCACGACGAACTCTTACCTGCTGCCCCCGGCGGGCGGGGGCCGGAACACGGATCCGCTCCCGGGGCCGGGCCTCACCAGCCTTTCTCGAAGACGCGGGCGACCTCGGCGATGCGCATCTCGTCGCGCCGGTAGCAGACGCGGCAGCGCACGCGGCGGGTGCGCAGCAGGCCGAGGCGGGTGAGGAAGTCGAGGTGGGCGCGGGCTGTGCGGGGCGGGACGCCCAGCTTGACGGCGACGGCCCGCGCGGTGACACCGGTCTCGGCGAGGTCGCCGCGCCCGCGGGCCGGGAAGTGGGCCGCCGGGTCCTTGAGCCACTCCAGGATGGTGCGCCGTATCCGGCCCGAGGGTGCTCCCGTCATCCGTCCGCCCTCCGTCGCCGCCTCCTCGTACGCAGTGTTCCCACTGTGGCCCGGGCGACGCCGTCGTGTGCGGCACTCGACGGCCGTTGTCCGGTACGGGACGGGCATGCGGCCGAGGAGTAACGGGCCCGGGCCGTGTACGACGACGGGGGCCCGGCCGCCCCTTACGGCCGGGCCCCCTGCCGGGGTGGTTCAGCGGTGGCTGAACCACGTCATGGAGGAGAGCGCCTTGTCGTCGTAGCCGAACAGGGCCTGGTTCTCCCAGCCGTTGCCGGAGGTGGCGTCGGTCGGGTCCCAGCCGTTGCCGGACACGGCGGTCCAGGTGGCCTCCCAGTAGAAGACGCCGAGGCCACGGCCGCCCGGGACGGCCTCCACGATGCTCGCGACGTCGTTCATCCACTTGGTCTGGCCGGCCACGGTCGCCGGGTAGCCGGAGACCAGCTTGGCGGTGGTGTCGATCTGGTTCTCCAGCGCGTCGTTGTTGGCCAGTGTGAACGGGTAGGCGGTCTCGGCGACGAAGACGGGCTTGCCGTAGCGGGAGGCCGCGTCGTCCAGGGTGGTCTGGAAGTCGGAGAGCGGGCCGTGCCAGTAGCCGTAGTACGACAGGCCGATCGCGTCGAACTTCACGCCGTTCGCGACCGCGTTGTCGAACCACCACTCCGTGCCGGACTTGTCACCGCCCTTGGCCAGGTGCAGCGCCACGACCGTGGAGGAGCTGACCGCCTTGGCGGCGTCGTAGCCCGAGTTGAGCAGACCGGCCAGCTGGCTCCAGTTGGACGTGGAACCCTCGGACCACAGGATGCCGCCATTGATCTCATTGCCGATCTGGACCATGTCGGCGGTGGTTCCTTGAGCCTTCAACGCGTTCAGGACGTCGTACGTGTGGTTGTACACGTCCGTCTTGAGTTGACTGTATGTATGGCCCGTCCATGCGGCCGGCTTGGTCTGGGCTCCGGGGTCCGCCCAGGTGTCCGAGTAGTGGCAGTCGACCAGGAGCTTCATGCCCTGCGCCTTGATGCGCTTGGCCATCGCGAGGACGTGTGCCTTGTCGTTGAAGCCGTCCGCCGGGTTCACCCAGACCTTCAGGCGGGCGTAGTTCATGCCGTACGACTTCAGGATGGCCAGGGCGTCGCCCGTGGTGCCCGAACTCGTCTTGTAGGCACCGCCCTTGGCCTCGCTCTTGGCGAGGGAGGAGATGTCGGCGCCGTGGATGGACGTGCCGGTGGTGCCGGATGTGAAGGTCAGATCGTCAACATTGATCCAGTTGCCGGCATTCGCGTCACTGTTGATGCTGATGGTGCACTGACTGTTCGTCACCTTGATCGGCGTGACGATACGGATCCACCCACTGGACGAGAGGGGCAGATCGGTGCGCTGTTCGGCACTCCCGCAATTCTTGAGCGCTATGTACGCGGCGTTCTGCCCGCCACTGGAGCGGACCCAGGCGGTCAACGTGTAGTCGCCGTTGGTCAGGCCCGACACGTACTGGTACGTCTCCACCTTGTAGGCGGACGCCGCGTACTGGGTGAGGCGGTAACTGCCGCTGTGGCCGCCGGACTCGGTGTACGAGGCCCCGGTGTCGCCGTACTCGGACCAGCCGGTGGGTGTGGCCGTGCCGGTGCCGTCGGCCTCGAAGCCGCCGTTGGTCAGCGTGCTCGCGGCGTGGGCGGCCTGCGCGGGCAGGAAGGTGAGGGCGAGCCCGGCCGTGAGCGGCAGCAGCAGGGCTCTGGTGGTGCGTCCGGGATGGAACTTCATCGTCCGTCGTCCCTTCGACGTGACTGGGGAGGGGTGTCCTCCGGCGGGGCTGGAGGAGAACCCCTCCGCCCGCGGCTCTCGTGGCACACGCGGGCGGAGGGGAGCCTGCTCAGCCGTCGAGTCGTACGACCCGTACGGCCCCTGCCGGGACCGGGAGGCGGCCCGCGGCGCGTTCGCCCGTCAGCAGCTCGGTGCCGGGCGACTCCAGCGGCACCTTGGTGTCGCCGGCGGTGTGGTTGATCGCGAAGAGGTACGTGCCCGACGCGCCGCTGCGGCGCACCACTTCGACGTCCCGGGGCAGGTCTGCGCGCGGCGCGAGCCGGGCGTCGTCGGCGGCCCAGCCGATCAGCGCGTCCAGGCCATGGGCGTCGAGGCGGGTGGAGACGTACCAGGCGGTGCCGTCGCCGAGCCGGTGCCGGGTGACGGCGGGGCGGCCGGCGGTGAGCCCGTCGGCGTAGGTCCACACGGTCTCGGCGCCGCGCGGCACGACGAACTCCGTCCACACGTCCCCGGTCAGCTCGGAGCCGTCGGGTCCGGCCAGCCGCACCCGCTCGTCCTTGAGCAGCGGCGAGAACTCCTCCACCGTCAGACCGAGGACGTCGCGCAGCGCGCCCGGGTAGGCGCCCTCGTGCACGGCGTCGTACTCGTCGACGATGCCGGAGAAGTACGACACCACGAGCGTGCCGCCGTTCTCGACGTACTCCCGGACGTTGTTCCCGGCCGCCTCCGTCATCAGGTAGAGGGCCGGTACGACGACAAGGGGATAGGCCGACAAGTCGGCTTCCGGGTGGGCGAAGTCGACCGTGAGGTGGCGGTCGTAGAGGGCCTCGTAGAAGGAGTCGGCGCGTTCGCGTGGGTCGTGGTCCTCGCTGGGGCGCCAGGAGAGGTTCTGCGCCCACCAGGACTGCCAGTCCCACAGCATGGCGACGTCGGCCTCCGTGCGGGTGCCGCGGATCGTGCTCAACGAGTCGACGGACGCGCCGAGTTCGACCACCTCGCGCCACACCCGGGTGTCGGTGCCGCCGTGCGGCAGCATCGCCGAGTGGAACTTCTCGGCGCCGCGCCGGGACTGGCGCCACTGGAAGAACATCGCGCCCTCGGAGCCGCGGGCCACGTGGGCGAGCGAGTTGCGGGCCATCTGGCCGGGGGCCTTCGCGGGGTTGCGCGGCTGCCAGTTGACGCCGGAGGTGGAGTGTTCGAGGAGCAGCCAGGGTGCGCCTCCGGCCACGGACCGGGTGAGGTCGGCGGCCATCGCGAGGTTGACGTGGGTGCGGCGGCCGTCGGTGATCAGGTAATGGTCGTTGGTGACGAGGTCGACCTCGCGGCCCCAGGACCAGTAGTCGATCGAGTCGCACTGGCTGAGCGCGGTCATGAAGTTCGTGGTGACCGGGACACCGGGTGACAGGCGGTGCAGGATGTCGCGTTCGGCGGTGAAGTTCTCGCGGATGGTCGCGTCGGCGAACCGCTTGTAGTCCAGGGCCTGGCCCGGGTTGCCGACGGTCGGGGTGGCCCGGGGCGGGTTGATCTGCTCGAAGCCCGTGTAGCGCTGCCCCCAGAAGGCCGTCCCCCAGGCCTCGTTGACGGCTTCGACGGTGCCGTGGGTCCGGGCGAGCCAGCGGCGGAAGTGTGCGGCGCAGGAGTCGCAGTAGCAGGCGGAGACGGGGACGCCGTACTCGTTGTGGACGTGCCACAGGGCGAGTGCGGGGTGGTCGCCGTAGCGTTCGGCGAGTTTCACGGTGATCGCCCCGGCCGCGGCCCGGTAGTCGGCGTTGCTGTGGCAGATCGCGCCGCGGGAGCCGAACTCGTATCGCGTGCCGTCGGCGGTCACCGGCAGGGCCTCGGGATGCGCGCGGTAGAACCAGGCGGGCGGGGCGACGGTCGGCGTGCCGAGGTCGACGCGGATGCCGTTCTCGTGGAGCAGGCCGATCACCCGGTCGAGCCAGCCGAAGTCGTACTCCCCCGGGGCCGGTTCCAGCAGGGCCCAGGAGAAGATCCCGACGCTCACCATCGTGACGCCGGCCTCCCGCATCAGCCGGACGTCCTCCAGCCAGACGCTTTCCGGCCACTGCTCGGGGTTGTAGTCGCCACCGAAGGCGAGCCTGGTGAGGCCCCTGGGGCTGGTGTCCGGCATGGGTGTCTCCCGTTGAATCGATCATTTGGGAACGTGCACACACAACGGAGGCGGTGCGAGCCCAACATAACCGCACAGCAACAACCATTGACAAGTGTCCGGGATGTTTCTCTACTGTGAACGCTCACAGAAGCATGGCGGGGACTCCGGACAGGCGAGGACCTAGTTCATGTGAACGTGCACATCTGCATGGCAGGTCCCCGCAGGAGGCGGGGACCCAGGTCAGGGGAGAAACCATGCCGCACACGAAGCGTCGTCGCCTCGTGACAACCGCCCTCGCCGTCGCGCTCGGCGCGACCACCCTCGCCGCCTGCGGCTCCGGGGACGACAGCAAGTCCGAGTCCGGTCCGGTCTCGCTGACGTACTGGACCTGGACGCCCGGCATGGACAAGGTCGTGGACCTGTGGAACAAGGGGCCGGGGAAGAAGGACCAGATCACGGTCACGGTGAAGAAGCAGGCGTCCGGCGACACGCTGGTCACCAAGATCCTCACCGCGCACAAGGCGAAGAAGGCCCCGGACCTGGTGCAGGCCGAGTACCAGGCGCTGCCGACCCTGGTCAGCAACGACGCGCTGGCCGACATCTCCCAGCAGGTCGGTGACATCAAGGGCAAGTTCGCCGACGGCGTCTGGCAGCAGACCACGCTCGGCACGAACGCCGTCTACGCCGTCCCGCAGGACATCGGGCCGATGATGTTCTACTACCGCGCGGACCTGTTCAAGAAGTACGGCCTGACGGTCCCCACCACCTGGGAGCAGTTCGCCGAGACCGCCCGCCAGTTGAAGAAGAAGGCGCCGGACAAGGACCTGACCACCTTCTCCGCCAACGACTCCGGCCTCTTCGCCGGTCTCGCCCAGCAGGCCGGCGCCAAGTGGTGGACCGCCTCCGGCGGCAAGTGGAAGGTCGCCATCGACGACACGGCCACCCAGAAGGTCGCCACGTTCTGGGGCGGGCTGGTCAAGGAAGGCGTCATCGACAACCAGCCGATGTACACCCCCGCCTGGAACAAGGCGCTGGACACCGGCAAGCAGCTCGCCTGGGTGAGCGCCGTGTGGGCGCCGGGCACGCTGACCACGGCCGCGCCCGACACGAAGGGCAAGTGGGCGATGGCGCCGCTGCCGCAGTGGTCGGCGACCGAGGACGTGACCGGCAGCTGGGGCGGTTCCTCCACGGCCGTGACCACCGACTCCGCGCACAAGGAGGCGGCCGCGAAGTTCGCCGCCTGGCTGAACACGGACCACGACGCCCTGAACGCGCTGGCCAAGGACGGCGGCATCTACCCGGCCTCCACGTCCGCGCAGCTCAGTGGCGCCTTCTCCAACCCGCCGGACTACTTCTCGAACCAGGCCGACTTCTACACCAAGGCCGCCGACATCGCGAAGACCACGGCGCCCTCGGCGTGGGGCCCGAACGTGAACGTCGCCTACACGTCGTTCAACGACGCGTTCGGCTCCGCCGCCAAGAACAAGTCGGACTTCGCCGCCGCCCTGAAGACGATGCAGGACGCCACGGTCGCCGACATGAAGAAGCAGGGCTTCGGGGTTTCCCAGTGACGAGCCCCGCACGCCGGAAGTCGTACGGGGTCAAGGGGGCCCCGTACGCCTTCCTCTTCCCCGCCACCGCACTCTTCGCCCTCTTCTTCGCGCTGCCCATCGGTTACGCCGTCTTCCTCAGCTTCCGCAAGGTGCACGTCTCCGGGCTCGGCCTGGGCGCGGGTGCGCGCGCTGAGGTCTGGGCCGGCTTCGCGAACTACACCGAGGCCTTCAAGGACAGCGAGCTGCTCCAGGGCGCGCTGCGCGTGCTCGGCTACGGCTGCATCGTCGTCCCGGTGATGCTGGGCCTCGCCCTGCTGTTCGCGCTGATGCTGGACTCCGAGCGGGTGCGGCTCACACCGTTCACCCGGCTCGCGATCTTCCTGCCGTACGCCGTCCCCGGCGTGGTGGCGGCGCTGCTGTGGGGCTTCCTGTACCTGCCGGACGTGAGCCCCTTCTACTACCTGCTGGCGAAGCTGCATCTGCCGCAGCCGAACCTGCTGGACGGCGGTCCGCTCTATCTCGCCCTGTCGAACATCGCGGTCTGGGGCGGCACCGGCTTCAACATGATCGTCATCTACACGTCGTTGAGGTCCATTCCGGCCGAGGTGTACGAGGCGGCGAAGCTGGACGGCGCGAGCCCGCTGCAGATCGCCCTGAAGATCAAGATCCCGATGGTGGCGCCCTCGCTGGTACTGACCTTCTTCTTCTCGATCATCGCGACGCTCCAGGTCTTCAACGAACCGACGACCCTCAAGCCGCTCACCAACTCCGTCAACACGACGTGGAGTCCGCTGATGAAGGTGTACCAGGACGCCTTCGGCCGCAACGACATCTACTCGGCGGCCGCCGAGGCGACCCTGATCGCCCTGGTCACGCTGCTGCTGTCGTTCGGGTTCCTGCGGGCCGCGAACAGCCGCAGCAAGCGGGACGTCAGTCAAGGAGACGCGCGATGAGTTCTCTTGCCCTGCGCAAGGCGGCCCCGGCCGCGGGCACCACCCCTGGCACGGCCCAGGGTCCGCCGCTGCGCCGCCGGATCGCACTGGTGCCGACGATCACGCTGCTGGCCGGGGCGATCTACACGCTGCTGCCGGTCGCGTGGGTGGTGATCGCGTCCACCAAGTCCGGGCACGAGCTGTTCTCCACCTTCACCTTCCTGCCGGGCACCGGGTTCACGCGGAACATCGAGGACCTGAGCGCCTACCGCGGGGGCGTCTACTGGAAGTGGATGGGCAACTCCGCCCTGTACGCCGGTCTCGGCGCACTGCTCTCCACGGCCGTCTCGGCGTTCAGCGGCTACGCGCTCGCGACCTACCGCTTCAAGGGCCGCGAGACGATCTTCAACGTCCTGCTCGCGGGCGTGCTGATGCCGCCGGTGATCCTCGCGATCCCGCAGTACCTGCTGCTGGCGAAGGCGAACCTGACGGACTCCTACCTGTCCGTGCTGCTGCCGCAGATCCTCTCCCCGTACGGGGTCTACCTGGCCCGGATCTACTCCGCCGCGGCCGTCCCCGCCGATGTGGTGGAGGCCGGGCGCATGGACGGGGCGAGCGAGTGGCGGATCTTCACCCGGATCGCGCTGCCGATGATGATCCCGGGCATGGTCACCGTGTTCCTGTTCCAGTTCGTCGCGATCTGGAACAACTTCCTGCTGCCGTTCATCATGCTCAGCGACGACGAGAAGTTCCCGCTCACGCTGGGCCTGTACACGCTGCTGGAACAGGGCTCCAACACCCCGGCGCTGTACACCCTCGTGATCACGGGCGCGTTCCTCGCGGTCCTCCCGCTGATCGCCCTGTTCCTGGTCATTCAGCGGTTCTGGAGCCTCGACCTGCTGTCCGGGGCCGTAAAGTCATGACCATGAGCAATCCGGGCGGCCGGCGCAAACCGCCGACGATCCACGACGTGGCGCGCGAGGCAGGCGTCTCGCGCGGCACCGTCTCGCGCGTGCTCAACGGCGGGCACTACGTCTCTCCCGCCGCGCAGGAGGCGGTCAACGCCGCCATCCGCAGGACCGGGTACGTCGTGAACCGGCACGCCCGTTCACTGATCACCGGACGCTCCGACTCGGTCGGCTTTCTGCTGACCGAGCCGCAGGAGCGGTTCTTCGAGGACCCCAACTTCAATGTCCTGCTGCGCGGTTGCACCCAGGCGCTGGCCGCGCACGACGTGCCGCTCCTGCTGATGCTGGCGGGCACCGAGGACGAACGGCGGCGCATCACGCGGTACATCACCGCCGGGCACGTCGACGGGGTGCTGCTGGTCTCCAGCCACTCCGGTGATCCGGTCGCGCAGGAACTGCGGGAGGCGGGCGTGCCGCTCGTCGCCTGCGGAAAGCCCATCGGCCTGGGCTCGAAGGTGAGTTACGTGGCCGCCGACGACCGGGACGGCGCGCGGGACATGGTCCGGCATCTGCTGTCGCTGGGGCGGCGCAGGATCGGTGTGGTCACCGGTCCGCTGGACACACCGGGTGGGGTGGAGCGGCTCGCCGGGTACAAGGAGGTGCTCACCGAGGCCGGCATCGGGGTCGACGAACGGCTCGTCGTCTCCGGCGACTACAGCCGGGCGAGCGGTGAGGCGGGCGCGGAGCGGCTGCTGGCACAGGCGCCGGACATGGACGCGGTGTTCGTGGCCTCAGACCTGATGGCGCAGGGCGTGCTGGCGGCGTTGCACCGGGCCGGGAAGGAGGTGCCGGATGACATCGCTGTCGGCGGCTTCGACGACTCCCCGGCGGCGACAGCGGCCACTCCGGCCCTGACGACGATCAGGCAGCCGTGGGACCGGATCAGCAGCGAAATGGTGCGGGTGCTGCTCGCGCAGATCGGCGGGGAGGATCCGGCGGCGGTGATTCTGCCGACGGAACTGGTGCGGCGGGCGTCGGCCTGAGCGCCGACCGGAGTGCTGGGAGAGGCCGTCAGCCGTCTGCGGCGGCGTCGTGGTCTCTCGCGCCCACGCGGCGGCCAGTTCCGTGGTTAGGCCGCGGCTCATCAAGGTCACCGGCATTCACGTCGGCCCGGGGATCCAGGCGGCTGCAGCGCCGGGATGAGGGCGGACCGGTGCGTGACGGGCGCCACCCGGGTGAAGATCGCGGGCCGGTGTCGGCAACCGGTCAGGATCGGAGAAGCCGTGGCGGGCCGACCGGTCCTAGCGTGAGGTGCACCGGCGGGACGACCCGCCGGCCCGCGCATCGCGAAGGAGTGAGTGCCATGACCACAGGCGTGCAGACGATCATCTACCCCGTCAAGGACGCGAAGGCCGCCAAGGCGCTGTTCACCGCCCTGCTGGGCGTCCAGCCGTATGCCGACGAGCCGTACTACATCGGTTTCAAGGCCGCCGGGCAGGACGTCGGGCTCGACCCGAACGGTCACGCGCAGGGCCTGACCGGCCCGGTGCCGTTCTGGCACGTGACCGACCTGCGCGAGCGGCTCGCGGCGCTGGTGGAGGCGGGTGCCGAGGTGCTCCAGGACGTGCGGGACGTGGGCAACGGCCGGCTGATCGCCTCCGTGAAGGACCCCGACGGCAACCTGATCGGCCTCCTCCAGGACCCGGCCGCCTGAGACCCGGCTGCCTGAGACCCGCCCCGCGAGCCCCGGTCACCGCCCGCACCCCGAACTAGTTGCACACTCAACGATTGGCTGGATCGGTGCTACGGTGCGGGTATGGCAGTCAAGACGGCGGACGCCCGGCTTGAGGAACGGTGGCGGGACATCCTCGCGGTGCACGCGCGCACGATGTGCGAGATAGACCGGGCGCTGCACCCGCACGGACTGGGCGCCAGCGATTTCGAGGTGCTCGACATCCTGGCGACCGAGTCGCCCGCGCCGGGCGAGCAGTGCCGGGTGCAGAATCTGGTCGGCCGGGTGCACCTGAGCCAGAGCGCGCTGTCCCGGCTGATCGGCCGGCTGGAGAAGGACGGGCTGGTCGAGCGCTCGGTGTGCGCGGAGGACCGGCGTGGGGTGTGGGTGGCGCTCACCCCCAAGGGCCGCGCCCTGCACACGGCGGTGCTGCCGCTCCAGCGGGCGGTGCTGGAGCGCATGCTCGCCGAGCAGGACGTCAGAGCATCGGCTCCACAGCCCTAGAGCAGCAGTTCGGCCCCGTCGTCCAGCACCTCGACCCCGTGCTCGGCGGCACGCGCGCGTGCCGGTGACGCCGGGTCGAGCAGCGGGTTCGTGTTGTTGAGATGGGTGTAGACCCGGCGCGCCCCGGGATGCCGGGCGAGGGCGGCGAGGGTGCCGTCCGGGCCGGTGACCGGCAGATGCCCCATGGCCGCCTGCCCGGCGCCGGACCGTACCGCCGTCCCCATCTCGTCGGCCGCGTAAAAGGTGCCGTCGACCAGCACACAGTCGGCCTCGGCGCACAGCTCGTCCAGCTCCGCGCTCCAGGCGCCCACGCAGGGCGCGTACACCAGCACTCCCCCGCTGGCCAGGTCCTCGACGCGGTACGCCGTCACCCACGGGCCGGCCGGCTGCGGCGCCTGCACCGGAATGTACTTCGGGATCTTCGCGCCCACCGTACGGGCCGTGACCACCAGCCCGCCGGCCAGCACGAATCCGCCGTCGGCCAGGGTGTCCGCCCATTCCCAGGGGGCGTAGCGCTCCAGGGCGGTGCGGACGGGGGCGAGCGCCGAGCGGACCGGCGGAGCCGCGTAGACCTTCAGGCCCGCCGCTCCCCGCAGCTCGCCGAGTCCGGTGACGTGGTCGGCCTCGGCGTCGGTGAGCAGGACCCCGCGCAGCGGGGTGTCCCGGGGGCCGGGGCCGGGCCACAGTGCCGGTGTGGCGGTGAGCTGGGTGCGCAGATCGGGCGAGGCGTTCAGCAGCCACCAGTCGCGGCCGTTGCCGCTGACGGCGGCGCACTCCTGGGTGCGGGAGGGCAGCCTGCCGTCCCGGGCGGCCGCGCACAGCGCGCAGGCGCAGTTCCACTGCGGGAAGCCGCCCCCGGCGGCGGTGCCCAGCAGGACGACCCTCACGATTACCCCTCCGCGTTCGACCGGCCTTTCTCCCGCTGGGATCTTCCCCTCGCGAGGAGAGGGGCCACCCCGGCGCGGGGAGCAGTTCCGGCCGTTCGGTCGCCCAAGGGGGGTGAGGGCGTGTTTCAGCGGGCCAGCAGTGTCCGTACCCCCTGTGACGTGAGCGTCAGGGCGTGGGCCGAGTTGCCGTCTATGGCCAGGGCCAGGTCCTCGTCGGGCCACTGTGCGGCGAGGGCGCCGAGCGGGACGAGGCGGTAGCGCGAGATGAACGGCAGCAGCCGGCCCAGCTCGCCCTCCGTGGTGAACACGGGAACGACCGGTTCGCCTCCGGGCTGTTCCAGGACGGGCAGGGCCAGCGAGGAGGTTTCGGCTCCCTCCTCGTCGGGCGCGTCGTCCGGCACCGGGACGAGCACGTCGCTGTGCGCGAGGGTGTCCAGGGCGGCCTGGTCCTCGGCGTTCACGGCCAGCGCGTCCAGCGCCTGCTGGGCCGGTGTCGGCCGGTGGTCGTGTGCGGCGGATGTCTCCATGGCAGATCCCCAGGTAGCTGCGGTGATGCGGCCTCCCGGGCGGGTCCGTGCCCGGGTGCTCCCGGTCGCGTACCCGCTGGGCCCGGGGGCATGCGTGGGGATCGCGGGGAGGTCTGGTGAGCACGCGGGCGCGCGCCCTAGCGTGTCCTCATGCCGATGCGACCCTGGTTCCGCGAGGCCAAGCTGGGCATCTTCGTCCACTGGGGCGTCTACGCGGTGGACGGAGTGCCGGAGTCCTGGTCCTTCTACACCGGCCAGGTCTCCCACGAGCAGTACATGAGGCAGCTGGACGGTTTCACGGCGTCCCGTTACGACCCGCGCGCGTGGGCGGAGCTTTTCGCCCGCGCCGGGGCCCGGTACGCCGTGCTCACCGCGCGTCATCACGACGGGGTGGCCCTGTGGGACAGCGCGTACGGCGGGCTGGACGTGGTCCGCCGCACCCCGGCGGGGCGCGACCTGATCGCCGGGTACGCGGACGCGCTGCGGGATCGCGGCCTCAAAGTGGGCCTGTACTACTCCCATTCGGACTGGAACCACCCCGACTACGCGAGCACCCGGCACCCCGCCCCGGACGAGGATCCCCCGAACCCCCTCGCGCACGCCCGGCCCGGTGCGGAGGATCCGGCGGCCTGGTCGCGGTACCTCACCTACCGGGACGGGCAGGTCGGGGAGCTGGTGGACCGGTTCCGGCCGGACCTGCTGTGGTTCGACGGCGAGTGGGAGCGCACCGAGGAGCAGTGGGGGCTGGACGCCCTGGCCGCGCGGATCCTGGCCGGGAACCCGGACACCGTGCTCAACGCGCGCATGCTGAGCCACGGCGACTACGCCACCCCGGAGCAGGGCGTGCCGCTCCAGGCGCCCGACGGGCCCTGGGAGTTGTGCCTCACGGTCAACGACTCCTGGGGCTTCCAGCACCGGGACCACAACCACAAGTCGGTGCGCCAGCTGGTGCGTTACTTCACGGAGACGATCGCCGCGGGCGGCAACCTGCTGCTCGACGTGGGCCCGCGCGAGGACGGCACGATCCCGGCGGAACAGGCGGACCGGCTCACGGGGCTCGGGGCGTGGATCGGCCGGCACGGCGAGGCCGTGTACGGCACGGTCGCGGGGCTGCCGCCGGGCCACCACTACGGCCCGAGCACGCTGTCGGCCGACCGGCGGACGCTGTACCTCGTGTGCTTCGACACCCCGCGCGAGACGGTGTCCGTGCGCGGGCTGCGCAACCGGGTGCGCCGGGTGCGGGTGCTGGGGACGGACGCCGGTCTGGGCCACCGGGTCACCGGCGGGCTGCACGACGTACCGGGCGTGACCTGGATCGACGCGCCGGCTGCCATGGACGTGGACGAGTACGCGACCGTGCTCGCCGTGGAACTCGACGGGGAACTCGATCTGTACCGAGGTACCGGGCGGACCTGACGCCGTCGGCCGCGCGGTCGTCAGCCGGGCCCGGCGAGCAGGCCGGCGACGGTGGTGACCCGGACCAGCGGCCGGTACAGGTCCATCAGCTGGAGGGCCTTGAGGTGGGAGTCGTCGTCCGCGCCCGCGCAGGCGTCGGCGACCACCAGCACCTCGGTGCCGGCGTCGGCGGCGGCCAGGGCGGTGGACAGGACACAGCAGTCGGTGCTGACGCCGGCCAGGACCAGACGGTCGCCGGGGGCGAGACGGGCGGCGAGCTGCGGGGTCCACTTGCCGAAGGTGGTGGCGTCCAGGACGTGCTGAGCCTCGTCGGTGAACTCTGCGTCCAAGTCCCAGAGTTCGGCGTCCGGAGGCCTGCGGGCGAAGGGCCATCGCTCGTAGTAGGCGCGCCAGGCGCCGGTCGGGTGCTCGGGGGCCACGAAGCGGGTGAAGGTCACGCGGCCGGTGAAGGCGGGCAGCAGGCTGCGTACGCCTGCCGCCGCGTCCGCGTACCGGGGTGCGGCCCAGGGGCTCGCCGGGTCGGCGAAGACGTGCTGCATGTCGATGACGGCGAGGTGGCCGGCGCTCATGCGGGGAGCATCCCTTCGCCGGGCGGCGGTGCCCCGTCCTCCTGGGCGCGCACCCGGCGGCGGCCGAGGAGCAGCGTGCCGAGGAAGGCGAGCGCGAGGGCGGCGAGGACACCGAGGTTGGCGGACGCCCAGGCGCCGGACTTGCCGCCGAGACCGAGCGGCCCGAGCAGATAGCCCTGCCAACTGAGCCAGCTCGCGGAGGTGTTGGTGACCAGGCCCCAGCCGAGGGCCGTGGCGGCGAGGGTGAGCAGCAGGGGTGCCGGGGGGATGTCGCCGTAGCGGCCGTGCGGGCGGTAGAGGTCGCCGTCGTCGTAGTCGCGGCGGCGCAGGGCGAGGTCGGCCAGCATGATGCCGCACCAGGCGGCGATGGGGACGCCGAGCGTGGTGAGGAATCCCGTGAACGGGGCGAGGAAGTCGTCAGCGAAGAACACGATGTAGACGGAGCCGGCGATCATCAGGGCACCGTCGAGGAGCGCGGCCAGGTAGCGGGGCACCGGCAGACCGGCGGAGAGCAGGGCGAGGCCGGAGGAGTAGATGTCGAGGACGGCGCCGCCGACCAGACCGAGGACGGCGACGACGGCGAACGGCACCAGGAACCAGGTCGGCAGGATGGTCGTGAGCGCGCCGATCGGGTCGGCCGCGACCGCCTTGCTCAGCGACTGCGAGGAACCGGCCAGCAGCAGCCCGAAGACGAGCAGGAGCAGCGGGGCGACACAGGCGCCGAAGGTGGTCCAGCCGATCACCGCCCGGCCGGCCGAACTGCGGGGCAGATAGCGGGAGTAGTCTGCGGCGGCGTTGACCCAGCCGAGGCCGAAGCCGGTCATCATGAACACGAGCGCGCCGATGAACTCCTGCGGGGAGCCGGCCGGGACGGCGCTGACGGCGGCCCAGTGGATGTGGCCGGCAACGAGGGCGACGTAGACGACGGTGAGGACGCCCGTGATCACGGTGATCGCCGTCTGCAGCCGCATGATGACGTCGAAGCCCATGACTCCGCCGACGACGGTCAGCGCGGCCACGACGACGAGGGCGAGCACCTTGGTCCCGGTGCCGCCGCCCCAGCCGAGGCGGCCGAAGACCGTCGCGGTGGCGAGCGTGGCGAGCGCCGTGAGTACCGTCTCCCAACCGACGGTGAGCATCCAGGAGATCAGGGACGGCAGCCGGTTGCCGCGCACTCCGTACGCGGCCCGGCTGAGCACCATCGTCGGTGCCGAGCCCCGCTTTCCGGCGACCGCGATGAACCCGCACAGCAGGAACGAGACGACGATGCCGAGCACGCCTGCGGCGAGGGCCTGCCAGAAGGAGATGCCGAAGCCGAGCGCGAACGCGCCGTAACTCAGCCCTAGGACCGAGACGTTCGCGCCGAACCAGGGCCAGAACAGCGTGCGCGGCGTGCCCTTGCGCTCCGCGTCCCCGATCACGTCGAGGCCGTGTGTCTCCAGTTGGATCGGGCGGCCGGCGGGTCTGCCGTCGACCGGGTCCTGCGGGTACGTCGTCACACCGGGCCCCCTGTCCTGCCCGTCCGGGCGTGTCGCGATCACGCTAGGCGGGCACCCCGGGAGCGTCAATCGAGTTGGCGCACGTCGGCACTGCGGGGCGGGACCGGGCGCGTCGCGTCGGACTCCGGCCGTGGGAAGGCGGGCTCGGGCCGTCGGGCGGCGGGTTCACGCCGTGCGGCGGCGGCTCCCGGCAGCGGGGCAACGGCTCCCGGCAGCGTCGCGCCGGACTCCGGCCGCGGGGAGGCAGGTTCGGGCCGTCGGGAAGCGGGTTCACGCCGTGCGGCGGCGGCTCCCGGCAGCGGGGCAACAGCTCCCGGCCGCATCGCGCCGGACTCCGGCCGCAGGGCGGCAGGTTCGGGCCGTCGGCCAACAGTTCCCGGCCCTGGGACGGCGGGTTCCGGCCGCGAGGCCGCGGGTTCCGGCCCTGGGGTCGGGGGTTCCGGCCGTGGGGTCGGGGGTTCCGGCAGGGTGCGGGCGAGCAGCCAGCTCAGTACGGGCATCAGGATGAGCGGGGCGAGGGCGGTGCGCAGGGACGTGGCGTCGGCGAGCCGGCCGATGAGCGGGCTCACCAGCCCGCCGACGCTCACCGCCAGGCCGAGCGTGATGCCGCCTGCCGTGCCGACCCGTGAGGGCAGATAGTCCTGGCCGAGGGTGACCTGGAGGGAGAACGGCACGTAGAGGCCGGCGGAGGTCAGCGCCACGCACGCGTACAGGGCCGGGCCGGGGACGAACACGACGCCCGCGACCGCCAGGGCCGACACCAGGTACGACCACCGGCACACGGTGACCCGGTCCCACCGCTCGGCCAGCGCGCCGCCGAGCACGGAGCCGATCGCGCCGCCGGCGTAGAGCACACACAGCGCGGCGGTACCCGCGCCCGCTCCGCCGCCCAGGCGTTGCTCGGCGTACAGGGACAGGAAGGTGCTCAGGCCGATGAAGGCGATCGAGCGGCACACCACCGCCAGCGACAGCCGGACGAACGACGCCCTGTCGTCGGGTCCGGTCCGCGCGGCCATACCGGCGGAGCAGGCCGGTGGGCGGCGTCCGGGGGTGCGCAGGACGGCCAGGCAGAGCGCGGTCCCCGCGAGCGCGGGCAGTGCCAGTGCCGGGGTCCGGCGCAGCCCGCCCGTGCCCACGACGGCCGCGACCAGCAGCGGGGCGAGGGCGAAGCCCACGTTGCCGCCCAGCGAGAACCAGCCCATGGCACGGTGCGAGCCCCCGCTCGCGAGCCGGGCGACGCGGGCCGACTCGGGGTGGTAGGCGGCCACGCCGATCCCGGTCACCGCCATGCACACGAGGGTCGGGCCGTAGCCGCCGTCGAGGCCGGAAGAAGAGATGCCGAGGCCGGCGAGGAGTGTGCTGACGGGGAGCAGCCAGGGGACCGCGCGGCGATCGGTGAGGGCGCCGAACAGCGGTTGCGCCACCGAGGACAGCAGAGAGGCGGCCAGTACGACACCGGAGGCGGCGGCGTAGCCGTAGCCGCGCCCGGCGACGAGGAAGGGGATCAGGGCCGCGACGGCGCCCTGGTAGACGTCGACGCAGGCGTGCCCCACGGACAGCAGGGTGATCGAGGCGTTCTTTCGCACCTCGTCATGCTGCGACCGGGTGATACTGTCGCGCTTTCGATAAACTGCCCGATAATGACAGAAATCCGCCATGAACCGATCGCTCCGACGCGCACCCGGTTGCTGGCGTCCCGTACGGGGATCGACGCCCACCGGCACGACGACCACCAGATCGTCTACGCGGGCCGGGGCGTCGTGGCCGTCACCACCGACGCCGGTTCCTGGGTCGCCCCGGCCACCCGTGCCCTGTGGGTGCCGGCCGGCACGGTGCACGCCCACGAGGCGTACGGGGAGCTGGAGTTGCACCTGATGGGGCTGCCCTCGACCGAGAACCCGCTGGGTCTGGACACCCCGACCGTGCTCGCCGTGTCCCCGCTGCTGCGCGAGCTGATCATCGCGCATACCCGTACCCCGGACGACGGCAGTCCCGAGCGGGCGCGGCTGCGCGCGGTGCTGCTGGACCAGTTGCGCGCCTCGCCCCAGCAGCCCCTGCACCTGCCGGCGCCGTCGTCGCCGCTGCTGCGCGCGCTGTGCGGCATCCTGCTCGCCGATCCGGCGGACGGCCGTACCCTCGCCGAGCTGGGCCGGGAGGTCGGCGCGAGCGACCGTACGCTGTCGCGGCTGTTCCGCGGCGAGCTGGGCATGACGTTTCCGCAGTGGCGCACCCAGGCGCGGCTGCACCGGGCGTTGGTGCTGCTGGCCGAGCAGACCCCGGTGACGGCGGTGGCGCACCGCTGCGGCTGGTCCTCGGCCAGCGCGTTCATCGACGTCTTCCGGCGCGCCTTCGGCCATACGCCGGGCGCGCGCCCGGCGGACCCCGGCGGCGTCCCCCGTACCCCCGGTACTCCCGGCACCCCCGACAACCTCGGCTGACACACCTGCGAGCACCTCCGCCGGCACCGGCGCATCCTCCGACCGCCACCGGCGGGGCTCTCGGCCGTGGCCCGCGGCCTGGCGCGTCCGGTCGCGGCAACCGGCGGCGTGGCGTGTGCCGCGCCGCCGGGGTGCGCGGCGAGGATGGCGCTCGGTGACGGGCCCGGGAGCAGCTGGCGGAAAGGCGGAGGCGGGTATGACGGTGAACCGTGTCGGCCTGGTGGTGCACGGCGGACGCCCCGAGGCGGTGGTCGCCGCACGGGCCGTGCGCGAGTGGTGCGCCGAGCACGCGGTGGGCTGCGCGGACATCGACGTGTGGCAGGAGGGCGCGCGGCACAGCGCGCTGGAGGAGGTCGAGGCCGCGGGCGATCCGGACCTGATCGTCACCCTCGGCGGCGACGGCACGTTTCTGCGCGGTGCCCGGCTGGCCGCCGAGCACGACGCCCTGGTCCTCGGCGTCGACCTCGGCCGGGTCGGCTTTCTGACGGAGGTTCCGGTCTCCGCGGTGCGCGTGGCACTGGACGCCGTACGGGACGGGCGGATCACGGTCGAGCGCCGGATGCTGCTGACGATGCGCGCGTCGTGCCGGCTGGAGGTGCCGGCGCAGATGGAGGCGCTGATGCGGTACGGGCGCGGGCCGATGCTGCCGCCGCCCCGGGTGCGCCCGGAGTGCGAGACCGGGAACGAGTGGGGCGTGGCCCTGAACGTCACGGCGCTGAACGACGTCGTCGTGGAGCGGCTGACCCGGGACCGCCAGGTGTCGGTCGGGGTCTACCTGGCGGGCCGGCTGCTCGCCTCGTACTCCGCCGACGCGCTGCTGGTGGCCACGCCCACGGGGTCGACGGCGTACAGCTTCGCCGCGGGCGGTCCGGTGGTCTCGCCGCGCGCCGACGGGCTCGTCTTCACGCCGGTCGCCCCGCACATGGTGTTCAACCGCTCGGTCGTGGCCGCCCCCGACGAGCCCATCGGGCTGCGGGTGCTGGAGCGTTCGGGCCAGGCCGCCGTGAGCATCGACGGCCAGTTGCGCGGGGTGCTGAGCCCCGGGGACTGGATCGGCGTGTACGCCGCTCCCCACCGGCTCAAGGCCGTCCGGCTGGGCCCGATGGACTTCTACGGCCGGTTGCGCGAGCGCATGAACCTCACCGACGCCCCGGCCGCGCTGGCCGACGGCGAGGCGGCTCCGCTGTGGCCGGTCAGCACTCCCCCGCCGGGCGACCTGGCCCACCTCGCGCTGCCCCCGGCCCCGGCCGACGGACCGCCCCCGTCGTGAGCCGGGCTCGTCGCGAGCCGCCGCGTGACCGCCTCGTAAGCCGCGGGCGCCGTAAGCCTCGCTCGCCATAGGCCGTCCGCGCTCGTGCCGCCCCGGCGGGCCGCCCCTGACCTGCGCCTGGCCCGCTACAGCTGCCCGCCCTCCTGGATGTTCACCCCGTCGATCGTGACGACGTCCGTCCGCTCGGACCCCCCGACGACGCGGATCCAGCTGTCCACGGTCAGCTCGCGGCCGCTCAGGGCGATCTTGAAGCCGCCGTACATGCCGGGCACGGGGAACCAGCACACCGGGTGCGCAAGTTCGGTCAGCACCTCCACCTCCGGCAGCCGCATCCCCTGCTGGGTGGCGAGGTCGGTGCCGCCCTCCAGTCCCGCCCGGTGCCGGATCAGCCGGTGCAGGTGGTACTGGAGGCGGCCGGTCACGTCGGCGGGCAGCGGGTGCCGGATGTCCGGGCACAACGGGGCGGTGATGTGGTGGTGGCCGCGCTGCGCGGCGACGTCCACGGCGCGCGTCCCGTCGCCGGTGCGCAGGGTCCGCCACGCGCCGGCCTCCAGCAGCCGCTCGACCGTCTCGGCCGAGGCACCGTGCCAGGCGGCCTGGTGCAGGGGCGTGAAGCCGCTACGGCCTTCCAGTCGCGCGGTGTTGACCCAGTCGCGGTTCTCGCCGAGGAGAGCCAGCACGTTGTGCCAGTGACCGTCCCGGGCGGCGTCGGCGAGCCGGTCGCGCAGTGCCGCGTACTCGTCCTTGAGGCTCGACCGGCGCGTGACACCGTCCCAGTGCGCGACTTTCTCATGATCCACGGGGGCGAGTGTACGAACCGGACGGCGTCCTCCGCCACCTCTCGGCCGGTCCCGCGCACGACCCCCGCACCGACTGCGGCTGAACCCGTCGACAGCGCGCCTCCCGCACCCGCACGCGGCCCAGACCGTACCGGCCGCCGGCGCAGAGGTACGGACACCCGCCCCACAACGGCAGGGCGCGGAGGCGGGCTCCGGGCGGTGCCGGGCGCTTACCTCCGGGGTAATGGCCGGCCGGAAGCCCTCGCGGCTACTTTCGGTCCGGCGCGCCGACGTGCCGGAGACGAAGGAGCCGCCCATGTCCGCCTACGGTTTCGCGCACCTTCGAAGCCGCCGTCATCACCCGGACATCCTGGAGTACTTGGAACGGATCCAGGAGACCCTCGCGCCGTTCGGCGGCCGGTTCGTGGTCCACGGTCCGCCCGCCGAAGTGGTCGAGGGGGCCTGGGAGGGCAGCATGGTGCTGATCGAGTTCCCCGACCTGGACGCGGCCCGCGCCTGGTACCACTCCCCCGCCTACCAGGACATCCTGCGGCTGCGGGCCGACCACATCGACGGAGACCTCGTCCTCGTGGAGGGCGTCGCCCCCGGGTACGACCCGCGCGAGCGCGCGGCGAAGCTCCGTGCGGAGCACTCCGTGCCGGGGCCGTCACGCCGTCGATGAGGCCGTGGTCAGTGGACGCAGAACTCGTTGCCCTCCGGGTCCCGCATCACGACGGAGAAGGACCCCGAACTCTCCGCGTCCTGCACGCGCAGCCGGGCGGCGCCCGCGCTCTCCAGGCGCAGCGCCTCGGCGAGCACGCGCTCCTTCCGCGTGGCGAACGGGACGCTCCGCCCGCCGCTCACCCCCAGATCGAGGTGCAGCCGGTTCTTGCCTGCCTTCGGCTCGGGCACCTGCTGGAACCAGATCCGTGGCCCGACACCCCGCGGATCGATCACGGAGTCGGCGCAGTCGCCCGTGCCCAGCTCCTCCTCCGGCACACCCTGGTCCAGCCAGTACGCACGCCAGGTGGCGAACGGCGCGGGCGGCGGCTCGACTTCGTACCCGAGCGCGACCGCCCAGAACACGGCGAGCCGCTCCGGCTCGGCGCAGTCGACGGTCAGCTGGAGTGTGGGACGGGTGACCATCGGCCTACTGTAAAGGACCGTCAGAACACCCACCGCGTGTGCGTGTAGACCCCGTTGTCCCGGCCGAAGCCGTACGCCGTGTCCGGGGCGACCGCGAACACCACCGCGTCCCCTGCGCGGAACGCGTCCCCGATCCCGTGGAAGGTGCCCTCCGGCGAGGTGATGTGCGACCCGTACTTCGCCTCGTACGCCGCGATCACCTCCTCCAGCACCGCGGGATCGGCCACCCGCTCCGCCGTGCCCTCGACCACGAGGTCGAGCCCCTCGGTGAGCGAGTTTCCGCCGGTGGTCAGCGTGCACTGGGCGTGATGGGCGAGGTTCCTCGCCTTCTGTTCTCCCGGACCGGTGGCGAAGTACAGCACCCCGTCGTGCCAGGCGGCGATCACGGGGGTCACGTGCAGCCGGCCGTCGGGGCGCACCGTGGACACCCAGAAGATCTCGGCGGCCTCCAGGTGCCGCTGGGCCTCGGCCCACTCGGTGGCGGTGGCGTTCTCGGCACCGGGCCGGGGCTGAAGGGCGGAACTGTAGCGGGCGTCGAGCGAGGCCGTTGGCTCGGGCCGCGCGGGGTCTTGTGTCGGCATGACGGATCTCCTTCTTTCTCTCCTCCCTCATAACGACCGCCGGGCAGCGCGGAAATCATCGCCGCGCGCGTGACCGGGCGGAGCCCGCGTGCCTGGGCGGCCGTACGACACGTCCGTACCGGAATCAGCGTCTGTCCGGGGCGGCCAGCCGGTGCAGTCGCAGGGCGAGTTGGATCTCCAGGGCGCGGGCCGGGGTCTGCCAGTCCGCGCCGAGGAGCCGGCTCACGCGTTCCAGGCGCTGGGCGACCGTGTTGACGTGGACGTGGAGGGCGTCCTTGGTGCGGGCCGGGCTCATGCCGCAGGAGAAGTACGCGTCCACGGTGCGCAGCAGATCGGTGCCCCGCCGCTCGTCGTACGCCACGACGGGGCCCACGGTGCGCTCGACGAATCCGGCGACGTCCCGTTCGCCCGCGAGGAGCAGGCCGAGGAAGCCGAAGTCCTCGGCCGCCGCACCGTCCCCGGCCCGGCCCAGCAGACGCAGCGCGTCCAGGCAGCGGCGGCCCTCGGCGTAGGCGCCGGCCACGGTCTCGGGCCGGGCGGCGAGACCCGAGACGGGGGCGGAGGCGCCGACCGTGACGGATTGGCGGACGGTCCTGCCCAGGTGGCGGGCGGTGCGGCGGGCCACCTCCGTGGCGCTGTCGCCGGCGCCGAGCGGCAGCAGCAGGACCGTGCCGCCGTCGCGTGCGGCGGCCAGGCCCTGCCGGGTGGCGGCGAGATGGGAGGCTGCCGCCCACAGGCGGCGGCGGGCCGCGGCCTCCTCGTCGGCGTCGGCGGCCGGGCCGTCGAGACGGGCGGCGAGGACGACATGGGTCGCGTCCAGGTCGGCATGGAGCCGGGCGGCGCGCTCGCGCAGCAGGCGCGGGTCCCGGTCGCGGGCGTCCAGCAGGTCGTCCAACAGCTCGCCCCGCACGCGCTGTTCGGCCTCGGCGGCGGAGCGGCGGGCGAGCAGGAGCAGCGAGGTGACCATCGCCGCCCGCTCCAGCGTGCGCTGGTCGACGGGGTCGAGGCCGGGGTGTCCGCGCAGGACCAGCGCGCCGAGGACTTCGTCGCCCGCGGCCACCGGGGCGATCCAGTCCCGGCCGTGCCGTACGGCATGGCCCTCGGCCCGCGCGGCCTCCAGCGCCTCGGCCGGTGCCGCGCCGGCCTCGGTGAACTCCACGGTGCCGTCGAGGACTTCGGAGACGGCGGCGGCCACGTCGCGCACCCCGCCGCCGCGCAGGACGAGTTCGGCGAGCCGGTCGTGGACGTCCGAGGCGCGTTCGATGACCGCGCTGCGGTCCCGGATGATCTCGTTGGCGCTCTCCAGGCCTGCCAGCGCCGCGCGGGTCTCGGTGAGCAGGTTGGCGGTGTCGATGGCGGCGGCGGCGAGCGCGGCGAAGGAGCCCAGCAGGGCGATCTGCTCGCGTTCGAAGACACGGGCCCGGCGGTCGGCGGCGAAGAGGACGCCGATCACGTGCGGGCCGAGCACGAGGGGGACGCCGAGGATGGCGACCAGGCCCTCGTCATGGACGCCGGCGTCGATGGTGCGGGTGTGCTGGAAGCGGGCGTCCTCGAAGTAGTCGTCGGTGACGTACGGCCGTGTGGTCTGCGCGACCAGTCCGCCGAGCCCCTCCCCCAGGCCGAGCCGGAGCTGCTGGAAGCGGGCCGAGACGGAACCCTCGGTCACGCGCATGTACGTGTCGCCGTGCGCCGGGTCGTTCAGGGTGAGGTAGGCGACGTCCGTGCCGAGCAGGGAGCGGGCGCGCTGCACGATCGCCTGGAGGACGGCGTCCAGATCGCGCAGGCCCGCGAGATCGTGGGCGGTCTCGAAGAGCGCGGACAGCTCCGCCTCGCGGCGCCGGCGGCCCTCCAGCTCGGCCCGGACGCGCAGGGCGAGCGCCCTGGCCTGCTCCAGCTCGGCGATCCGCGCTGCCGGCCGGCCCTCGGCGCGGGCGAGCAGCACCGGCTGCTCGTACGCCTCCACCGAGGCGTCGCGGGCCAGCAGCTCCAGGTAGGGGACCTCGGGGCTGTGGCGGGGTGCCGACTGGAGGTGATCGCGAGACATGGTCACAGGATTGCGCATCATCGGCCCGGCCCGCCGAGCCTGTGGACAACTCTCGCCGGGCGCTCCCGGCCCGCACCTCAGTGGGCCGACCACCCGCCGTCGAGCACCAGCGAAGTGCCGGTGACGAAGGACGCCTGGGGGCCGCACAGATAGGCCACGGCCTCGGCGACCTCCTCCGGTTCGATGAGCCGCCGGACGGCGCTGTCCTTCAGCAGGATCTCGGACAGCACACGCTCCTCGGGGATGCCGTGCGCCCGCGCCTGGTCCGCGATCTGCTTCTCGACCAGGGGGGTGCGCACATAGGCGGGGTTCACGCAGTTCGAGGTGACCCCGTGGGGCGCGCCTTCCAGCGCGGCCGTCTTGGACAGGCCCTCCAGTCCGTGTTTGGCGGCCACATAGGCCGACTTGAAGGCGGAGGCACGCAGACCGTGGACGGAGGACACGTTGACGATCCGGCCCCAGCCCTGCGCGTACATGTGCGGCAGCGCGCCGCGGATGAGCCGGAAGGGCGCCTCCAGCATCACGGTGAGCACCGTGTGGAAGACATCGGGCGGGAACTCCTCGATGGGGCGCACCAGTTGCAGGCCCGCGTTGTTGACCAGCACATCGGTACCGGCGGCGGCCCGTTCGGCGGCGTCGAGGTCGGTGAGGTCCAGGGCGTGCGGTACGACGGTCCCGGGCAGGCCGGCGGCCCGGTCCGCCTCCGCCGCCAGCTCGGCCAGGCCCGCCGCGTCGCGGTCGACGGCCCGCACCTCGGCCCCGGCGGCGGCGAGCCGCAGCACGCAGGCGCGGCCGATGCCGCCGGCGGCACCGGTGACGAGTGCGGTGCGGCCGCCGAGGTCCGGGGAGAGCGGCTGGGAGCGCGGACCGGACGGGAGGCTGGGGGCGGTCATGGGCCGACCCTAAGCGGCACCCAACCCGTCACCACATGTGGTTCTCACCCACACTTCAGTCAAGAGTCGTAGGGGCAAACCATGTGGGTTCCTCGCACATGGCCTGCTTGATCCGGAGAAGACCGAACTCGTTGAGGTCGGGCAGCGCGTCCGGGGCGAACCAGCCCACCTCCAGCGACTCGTCGTCGTTGACGCGCGCCTCGCCGCCCACGGCGCGGCAGCGGATGGTGACGTCCATGTACTGGCAGGTGTCGCCATTGGGATAGGTCACCGGCTCCAGGGCCTGCACCAGGACGATCCGCTCGGCGACACAGTGCACCGCGGTCTCCTCGAAGACCTCCCGCACGGCGCAGGCCGCGGGCTGCTCACCCGGGTCCGGGATGCCGCCGATCACCGACCACTTGCGGGTGTCGGTCCGCCGGCCCAGCAGGACCCTGCCCTCGTCGTCGAAGACGATCGCGGTGACCCCGGGAAGCCAGAGCAGCTGCTGGCCGGCCGAGGCCCTGAGCGTGCGGATGAAGTCAGGAGTAGCCATGGCCTCGACCCTAACCGGACCGGCGTGCCCTCTCCTGCCGGTTCAGGATCCGTACCCCGGTCGTGCGGTCACGCGCCGCCGGTGCGCCGGGCGCGCAGCCCGGACCCGATCGCCCAGCCGACGCCGCCCGCGGCGACCAGCACGAGGGCGATCTCCGGGAGGATGCCCAGCTCGGTCGCGGGGGTCTCGGAGGTGCGCAGCGGCACCTTCTGCACGAGGTAGGCGGGCACGAACATGCCGGTCCTCTGCGTGATCCGCCCGTCCGGCATGATGATCGCGCTGACCCCGCTGGTCACCGGCACGGTGACGGTGCGGCTGTGCTCGACGGCGCGGATCCGGGACATGGCGAGTTGCTGGTAGGTCATCTCGCTGCGGTCGAAGGTGGCGTTGTTGCTGGGCACGGAGATCATCTCCGCGCCGTGTGTGACGGTGTCCCGCACGGCCCAGTCGAAGGCGGCCTCGTAGCAGGTGGCCAGGCCGACCTTGGCGCCGTCCATGTCGAACACGCCCGGCTTGCTGCCCCGGCTGAAGTCCTGGCGGACCATGCCGGTCCAGTTCTTGTTGATGGCGCCGACCATCCCGCGCAGCGGGAGGTACTCGCCGAACGGCTGGATCTGCCGCTTGTCGTAGGTCTGCGTCGGTCCCTTGGCCGGGTCCCACAGGACCTGCTCGTTGAGCAGCTTGCCGTCACGCTCCACGACCGCGCCGACCGAGACGGGCACGCCGACCGCCTTGGCGGCCTCGTCGATGACGGCGGCCGCGTCGGGGTTGGCGAAGGGGTCGATGTCGGAGGAGTTCTCCGGCCACAGCACGTAGTCGGGCCTCGCGACCTTGCCCGCCCTGATATCGGCGGCGAGCCTGAGCGTCTCGCGCACGTGGTAGTCGAGCACGGCCCGGCGCTGGGCGCTGAACTCCAGCCCGGAGCGCGGCACGTTGCCCTGGATGACCGCGACGGTCCGGGTGCCGTCCTCGGCCTTGTCGCTCACGAGCGCCCGGGCGGCGACCGCGCCCGCCACCGGGACGGCCACGCTCAGCAGCGCGGCGGCCGCGGCTCCGCGCCGTACGGCCGCGCTCCGGCGCTTCTCGGCGAGCAGCCGCCCGGCCTCGTACAGGCCGAAGCCGCACAGCACGACCCCGAATCCCAGCACGGGCGTGCCGCCCACCGCGGCCAGCGGCAGGAAGACGCCGTCGGCCTGGCCGAAGGCGATCTTGCCCCAGGGGAAGCCGTTGAACGGTGCGCGCGCGCGTACCGCCTCGCCCGCGATCCACACGGCCGCGGCCCACACCGGCCAGGCGGGCAGCCTGGAGACGGCGGCGATCCCGACGCCGACCAGGGCGATGAAGACCGCCTCGATGGCGACCAGGGCCAGCCAGGGACCGGGGCCGACCTCCACACCGGTCCACACGAGCAGCGGCAGCAGGAAGCCCAGCCCGAAGAGGTAGCCGAGGCCGAGGGCCGCCTTCCAGCTCCGGCCGCGCAGCACCCAGCCGAAGCCGGCGAAGGCGGGCAGCGCCAGCCACCACAGGGGGCGGGGCGGGAAGCTGACGTAGAGCAGCACTCCGCAGAGCGCGGAGGCGAGGGCCGGGACCAGGCGCAGCAGCCGGGCGCCGCGCGTGCCGGAGGCGGACGGCTGGAGCTGGTCCGGCTGGTCCACGGAGGTTGCGGTGACGGTCACCCGGGTGAGTGTACGGCGGCCGGGCTGACCGCGAACAGCACGGTTCGAGGGCCGGCACCGGCGTCGGCCCGGGGCGGTCTCCGCTGGTCACCGCCGTGTGGCGGGCCGCGGAACCCCGGGACCGCACCGTGCCGCCGCTCGCCGGCCCCGCCTCGGTCCTCCCCCTTCTCACCACGCTCCTCATCACGACGATCCGCCGCATCTCGTGCCCAAAGCGGTCATCAGCCGCTACGGTGTGCCCAGCCTCGGCAGTGCGACCGGACCCGGCGCCGTGACCTGTCGTGGGCCCGGCATGGGTGTGCGGGGGACGAGGGGCGGCGGGTGGGCTCGACGGAGATGAGGCCTGCGGCCGGTACGGCTGCGGCGAACGCGGTGAACGCGGCAAACGTCAGAGGGAACGTTTCTGACGGCGCGGGCATGATCCTGCTCGGGGCCTGCGCCGGGTGGGCGCTGATCACCGCGGCCGTGCACGACGGACGGCCCGAGGGTGTACTGCTCGCGGTGCTGGCCGTGACCGCAGGTCATGCCGTCGGCCGGGTCTCCGGAGCCCTGCTCCCGGTCGCCGCGCCCGGAGCCGGCGCGCTGGCCGCGCTAGCGCTGGCCGTGGCGCAGCCCGATCTCTCCCCCGGCGTCTGGTACGCCACTCCGCTCGGCCACGCCGGAGGCACGGCCGCCCTGCTGGCACTGGCCACGGGAGCCGCGTGCTGTGCCGCCTGGGCCGCGCCCGGACCGGCCCTGCGGCTGGGGCTGTGGGCGCTGGCCGCCGCAGTCGTACTGACCGCGGCCGTCCTCGGCTCGGCGGCCGGTTGCGCGGCGAGCACAGCCGTCCTGCTGTGCGCGCTGGCCGCTGGTTCGGTGACCCGCCGGGGTCTGTCCCTGCTGGGGCTGGCCGCGGCTGCGGCCCTGGTCGCGGGCACGACGTGGGCGCTTGCCGCCGGTGTGCTGCCCGACGGCCTCGCGGACGTGCTCGAAGGGCGGCTCACCGGGCACCGGGTGGAGCTGTGGCAGGACGCGCTGCGGATGGCGGACCGGCACGGGGGCCTCGGGGTCGGCCCGGACCGGTTCGGCGAACTGAGCCCGGCGGCGACGCGGACGGTGCCCTCCGACGGCAAGCCGCACTCGGCCCCGTTGCAGGTGGCCTCGGAGCAGGGCCTGGCCGGGGTGGTGCTGCTCGGGGCCGCGTTCTGCTGGGTGCTGCACGCGCTGTGGCGTACGCCCCGCTCGACGCCGGTCGCCCTCACCACGGGCGCCGCCCTGACGGCGCTGGCCGCGCTCGCCTCGCTGGGCAACGCGCTGAGCTTCACGTCGGTGACGGCGGGCGCCGGACTGCTGGCCGGGTGGGCGACGGCACGGCCCTGGGCGCGCGAGGGCGCGGAGCCGCGGCTCTGAGCGACGGGGCCGCCCCGGCACGCGGCGTCAGGCAGCCGGGCCTGGTTGGCCTGCCCGCAGCCGGGCCCGGATGACCCGTACCGCCGACTCCGCGTTGTCCACCGTGATCGTGAAGGTGTGCCCGTCCCACAGGCGCAGCACGACACCCTCACCCCGGCGTACGACGACCGCGGTGCCCTTCTCGGGGCGCCACCGGTAGCCCCAGCCGCCCCAGTGCCGGGGCGTGACCAGGGCGGTGAAGTCGGCGCCGGCCACGTGCGAGAGCGGGATGCGGCGGCGCGGGAGCCCTATGTGGCCGCAACGCACCTCGACGCACTCCCTGTCGAGCCTGAGGTCGACGTGCACGAAGGCGAGCGTGCCGAACAGGACCAGCAGCCCGGCCGCGATGCAGCCCACGACGGACATCGCCAGCGGGGCGACGCCGGAGGTCCAGGCCGAGTCCACGGCCAGCTCGATGCCGAGCGCCATGCACGCCGCACCGACCAGGGCCAGCAGCCACTGCACGCGGTTGGTGGCCCGCCCGGTCCAGACGTCGGGGTGTGCGGGGTCCTCGGCGTGGGGGTGGTCCCTCATGTTTATGAGGTTACTCAGGTTTCGCCGCGCGGGTACCGGCGTGCGGAGGACGACCGGCCCGGGCGGGACGGGACGGGCTCGCTCGCGGTGCGCCGTCGCCGCCGGTCAGCGGACCGGGCTGACGGCCCGCAGGAAGCGGCCTTCCGCGTACGTGAGGGCGGTGTCGGGGAGCGTGGCCTCGCGGCCGCTGAGCAGCACCGTGAGGGTGGTGTCGGCGAGGGCGTCGGGGGTCGGCTCGGCGCCGATCCGGCGCAGGGCCTGGGCGGCCACCGCACCGGCGGAACCGTGCAGGACGAGCGGCTGGGCGTCCGGACGCTGGACGGCCGCGCGGATCCGCTCGCCGACCAGCTCGTAGTTGGTGCAGCCGAGGACGACGGCGGTGACGTCCTTCGGGGTGCGGGCGGCGGCCGAGGCGATCGCGGCCTCGACCGCGGCCTCGTCGGCGTGGTGCACGGCGTCCGCGAGGCCGGGGCACGCCACCTCGGTGACGGTGACGCCTGCGGCGAACTGGTCGATCAGACCGCGCTGGTAGGCGCTGCCGGTGGTGGCGGGGGTGGCCCAGATGGCGACGTGGCCGCCAGCCGCGGCGGCCGGCTTGATCGCCGGGACGGTTCCGATGATCGGCAGATCCGGTTCGAAACGGGCCCGCATCTGCGGCAGGGAGTGCACGGACGCGGTGTTGCAGGCGACGATCAGGACGTCGGGCTCGTGGGCAGCGGCCGCCTCGGCCACGGCGATGGCCCGCTGCGTGATGTCCTCCGGGGTCCGCGGTCCCCAGGGCATCCCGTCCGGGTCCCAGGAGAGCACGAGATCCGCGTCGGGGCGCAGCCGCCGTACCGCTGCGGCAGCGGGGAGCAGGCCGATTCCGGAGTCCATGAGCGCGATCTTCACCCGGCCACGATAGACGATCCGCCCTTGCGGACCGCCCGGGTGGGGCAGACTGCGGCCGTGAGCACCCTGCTGTGGATCACCGTCGTCTCGCTGGCCGCCTGGTGCTGGCTGCTGCTCTGCCAGGGCTTCTTCTGGCGCACGGACGTCCGGCTGCCGCCACGCCGGGAACCGGACGCGTGGCCGTCCGTGTGCGTCGTCGTACCGGCGCGCGACGAGGCCGCCGTGCTGCCCGCGAGCCTGCCGTCACTGCTGGCGCAGGAGTATCCGGGGCGGGCGGAGGTCGTCCTGGTGGACGACGGGAGCACGGACGGCACGGGCGAGCTGGCCCGGGAGCTGTCCCGGCGGCACGGCGGCCTGCCGCTGACGGTGGGCTCGCCGGGGGAGCCGCCGGCGGGCTGGACGGGCAAGCTGTGGGCGGTGCGGCACGGCATCGGCCTGGCACGCGCGCGTGGTCCCGAGTACCTGCTGCTGACGGACGCGGACATCGCGCACGCGCCGGACAGCCTGCGGGAGCTGGTCGCGGCCGCGGGGGCCGGTGGCTTCGACGTCGTGTCGCAGATGGCGCGGCTGCGGGTGGAGAGCGTGTGGGAGCGGCTGGTGGTGCCGGCGTTCGTGTACTTCTTCGCGCAGCTGTATCCCTTCCGGTGGATCGGCCGCCGGGGATCGCGCACGGCCGCGGCGGCGGGCGGCTGCGTCCTGCTGCGCGCGGACATGGCGGAGCGGGCGCGCATCCCGGACGCCATCCGGCACGCCGTGATCGACGACGTGGCGCTCGCGCGCGCGGTGAAGGGCGCCGGCGGCCACGTCTGGCTGGGGCTGGCCGAGCGGGTGGACAGCGTGCGGCCCTATCCGCGGCTGCACGACCTGTGGCGGATGGTCTCGCGCAGCGCCTACGCCCAGTTGCGGCACAACCCGCTGCTGCTCCTCGGTACGGTCGCCGGGCTCGCCCTGGTCTACCTGGTGCCGCCCGCCGCACTGGTCGCGGGCGCGGCCGGCGGGAGCGTGACGACGGCCGTGTGCGGCGCTCTGGCGTGGGCGGTGATGGCGGGCACGTACGTACCGATGCTGCGCTACTACCGCCAGCCGCTGTGGCTCGCCCCGCTGCTGCCGTTCACCGCGCTGCTGTACCTGCTGATGACGGTGGACTCGGCCGTGCAGCACTACCGGGGGCGCGGGGCCGCCTGGAAGGGCCGTACGTACGCGCGTCCCGATGCCGTGCCCGACGAGGGCTGAGCCCGGTCACTTGCGGCCGGGCGTCCAGTTCATGCCCCAGCCGTAGGCGCGGTCCACGGTCCGCTGCGGGCTCACTCCGCGCGCCGGCACGAGATAGCGGGCCTCGCGCTCTACGAGGAGGTCGCCGCCGGTGTTCGTGATCAGGGCGAGCGCGCACACCGTCGAGGGGACGGTGCACTCGTCGAGCGAGAAGTCGATGGGTGCGCCGTGCTGCGGCCGGAGGGTGACGGTGGCGTGCAGGTCGGCGAAGGAGCTGGCGCCTTCGTAGATGGTGACGAAGACGAGGATGCGCCGGAAGTCCCGCAGGTGGTCGAGATTGACGGTGAGGTTCTCCCCGGCGGCCACGGCACCGGTGCGGTCGTCGCCGTCGAGGTGGATGTACGGCGGCCGGTGCAGCGATCCGAAGGCGTTGCCGAGGGCCTGGACGACTCCCTTGCGACCGTCGGCGAGTTCGTACAGGGCGCACAGGTCGAGGTCGACGTCCCCGCTGCCGCCGCCTCCCCAGCGGCCGCCCCAGCCCGAAAACTGTTTGCGCACCTGCCAGTTGAGGTTCACGCGCAGGGCACCGGACGTTCCGCCCTGCTTGGCGAGCGAGACGGAGGGGGCGGCCTTGGTGAGCGTGACCTTGGACAGGCGGACCGGCGCGGGGGGCGGTGCGGCGACCGGGGGCGCCACGGGGGGCGCCGGCGGCGGGGGCGGCACGGCCGGCGGCGGGGGCGGTACGGGGGGCGTCGCGGGTGCCGGCGGCGTCGCCACCGCGGGCGGTGCGGCGCGCTGCGGTTCGTCCACGGTGATCCCGAAGTCCGTTGCCAGGCCTTCGAGACCGCTGCTGTAGCCCTGGGCGACGGCACGGAACTTCCAGCCGCCCTGGCGGCGGTAGAACTCACCGAGCACGAAGGCCGTCTCCGAGGTCGCGCCGGGGCTGTCGAAGCGGACGACGACGGAGCCGGTCGCGCCGTCGGTCACCTCGATGTAGAGGCCGGGGACCTGTGCGAACGTGCCGCCGTCGGCGGAGGCGGCGAGGACGATCCGCTCGATCGCCCCCTCCACGCGCGCGAGGTCGACGGAAAGAGTGTCGGTGACCTGTCCGCCGGCCGTCCGCTTGCCCTCGTGGCGTACGGCGCCGGAGGGGTGCGCGGGCTGGTTGTAGAAGACGAAGTCCCCGTCGGAGCGGACCCGTCCGGCGGCGAGCAGCAGCGCCGAGGCGTCCGCGTCGGGCACGCCGGGACCGGAGCGCCAGCCCAATTCGACGCGCAGGGCCGTGGTCGGCACCGGCGCGTTCGACCCTTTCGGCATTGACATGTCCCGCCCCAATCCGTGGTCGACTCCCGGGCACCCCCGGCCGTCCGGTCATCCCTACCCGCACAACCTATTCCCGGGGCGGGCGAACTCCCCTGAACAGCACCGGAAGATCGCCGGTCGACCGCCGGTAACCCCGCGGAAAGTCTCCCTTTACATGATTCAAACGCGGGTCGGCGCCCCATTTTGCCAAGTTCGCTCGGATTGGGGATCCCAGGTCACTGCCGACACGGAAAAGAACCCTCTTATCGGTCTCCCCAACGAGCACATCGTGGGCTTAACTTATGTGCCATGACCTCCCCCCGCTCCACTTATGGTGGCGGCTACTACTCCGCCTCCTTCCCGGACACCCCGATCTACGACTCCCTCGTCGCCGAGCGGGGCACCCCGCAGATCGCCCCGATCCGGGTCCCCGCCGCCTACGACATGGGCAGCCACCTGCCCGCCCTGCCGTCGGCACTGCCCGCCCTCCCGGCGGCCCCCTCACCGCAGCCCCCCGCCTACGGCTACCCGCAGACGCCGCAGCCCGCGCCGCTCCAGCAGGCACCCACGGCGTACATCCCGCAGCAGGCGAGCGCCCCGCGCGGCTACCCCGGTCCGCAGGCCCCGCAGCCGCAGCGCCCGATGGCGGGCGGCACGGGGTACGAGGCCATGCGTCCCGCGCCGCGGCCCGCACCGGCTCCCTACCAGGACCCGTACAACAACCAGCAGTACCGCGGCTACTGACCGGCGCCTCCTCGCTGTCGGTGCCGCCTGGCACGATGGCGTCATGGAACACGCCGAAGTGCAGTCGATCCACGTCCATCCGGTCAAGGCGTTCCGGGGATTCGCGCCCCGGGAAGCTGTGGTGGAGCCCTGGGGCCTGGCCGGAGACCGGCGCTGGACACTGATCGACGACGGGGGAAAGGTCGTCACCCAGCGCGAGCAGCCGCGCCTCGCGCTGGCCGCCGCCGAGCTGCTGCCCGGCGGCGGCGTTCTGCTGTCCGCGCCCGGCCGGGCGCCCTTGCCGGTGACCGTGCCCGAGCCGGGCGAGACCGTGCCGATCAGCATCTTCGGCACGAAGGTGGAGGCGGTCCCGGCCGCGCCGCCCGCGCATGCCTGGTGCAGCGCCCTTCTGGAGGCGGACGTCCGCCTGGTGCACATGGACGATCCGGCCACCCGCCGCCCGGTCGACCCCGCGTACGCCCTGCCCGGCGAGACGGTCAGCTTCGCCGACGGCTATCCGCTGCTGGTCACCTCCGCGGCCTCCCTCGACGCCCTCAACTCCCTGATAGCGGAGGGCACCCACGGCCACGAGGGTCCGCTGCCGATGAACCGCTTCCGGCCCAACCTCGTCGTCGCGGGCACCGAGGCCTGGGCCGAGGACCACTGGTCCCGCGTCCGCGTCGGCGACGTGGTCCTGCGCGTCGCGAAGCCGAGCGGACGGTGCGTCGTCACCACCACCGACCAGGACACCGCCGTACGCGGCCGGGAGCCCCTGCTCACCCTGGCCCGCCACCGCAGGGCCGGCTCGATGCTGGTCTTCGGGCAGAACCTGGTGCCCGTCACGCCCGGCACCATCAGGGTCGGGGACCCGGTGCGGGTGCTGGAGTGACACGCGACAACGGCCGGATGCGGACGGGAACCGAAAGGGGGGCACCGTCGTTGAAAGTGCATGAGAAACGCCTGAGAAGCCGCGCTGGGGACCGTCCGCGGCGGACGTGACGTCGCTCTCTCTTGCTCCGGGGCACGGACGCACGCCCGCCCCGGGGGCTATGACGGAGCGGAAGGGGGTGGGGACATGCGAGCCATCAGGGGGCTGTGGCGCTGGCGGCACAACCCGCTGCGCCGACCGACCGATCTGGCCGAGGCATGGGTGGCGCTCGTGGCGCTGGCGCTGATCGCCGTGGCCGCGCCCGTGACGGGTGGTCTGGTCGGGGCCGTCGCCCAGGACTCGCTTCAGCGGTCGGTGCGCGAGCAGCAGCACACGCGCCATCTCGTCACCGCCACGGTGGTGCGTGCCCTCAAGGACACCCCCTCGCTGGAGACGGATCCCGACGCCGCCGTGGTGCGCGAGTCGCGCCACCGCGTCCTCGCCGACTGGACCGCACCGGACGGCACCGCGCAGCACGGCGCGGCCCTGGCGGACCTCAAGTCCCCTCACACGGGCGACCACTTCGCCGTCTGGACGGACCCGCAGGGCCGAATAACCACGCGGCCGCTGGACTCCCCCACCGCGACGACGCACGCGGTGCTGGCCGGATTCGGCGCGGCCCTGCTGATCGCCGGCCTGGTCGAGGGTGTCCGGCGGCTGGCCGTATGGCACATGATCCGCCGGCGGTACGCGTGCTGGGACCAGGCCTGGGACCGGGCCGGCCCGGACTGGGGCAAGGCGGGCACCGGCAGCTGACGGCCTGACGGCTCTGGTCAACCCACCAGGCACGCACACGCTACGGTGGACCGGCCGAAACGCTTTCGGCGACAACCCGCGGATGAGCGAACCGCAGGGACACGCAGGTTTTCGAAGAGCGCGCAGGCGCACCGGCCCCAGGTCCGGCACCGTCGCGCTCCCGTCACCGGCGGCACGGTCCCGCGCGGGATCGAGTCATCAGTACGACGAGGTGGGGGCACGGCAACGCCATGGCACAGGGCACGGTCCAGGTGACGCACACCGGTACGTCGCGGTGGCGGCGCCGCACGGGTGAGTACGCATCTCTCGCCGCCGCCCTGGAGGCCGCCGCCGACGGCGACGTCCTCACCATCGCCCCCGGCACCTACCGGGAGAACCTCGTCGTGCAGCGGTCCGTGACGCTCCGCGGCCCCGAGGGCTCCCCCGGATCGGTGCGGATCGCGCCTGAGGCGGGAGTGCCGCTGACGGTGCGGGCCTCGGCCGTGGTCCAGGACCTGCACGTGGAGGGCCAGGACGTGGCGGCACCGGCGCTGCTGGTCGAGGAGGGCACGCCCGAACTGACGGACGTGCGGATCGTCACGCGCTCCGCCGTCGGCATCGAGGTGCGCGGCGGTGCCCGCCCGACCGTGCGCCGCTGCACGGTGGACAACCCCGCGGGCGTCGGCATCGCCGTTCTCGACGGCGGCAGCGGGGTGTTCGACGAGTGCGAGGTCGTCGCGGCCGGACAGGCGGGCGTGGCCGTCCGCGGCGGCGCCCATCCGCGCCTGGTGCGCTGCCGCGTGCATCACGCCTCCGGTCCCGGGCTGACGGCGACCGGCGAGAACTCCGCCCTGGAGGCGGTGGGTTGTGAGATCTACGAGGTCCGCGGCTCCGGTGTGCAGGTGAGCCAGCGCGCCACCGCGCATCTGACCGACTGCGACGTGCACCGCACCACCGCCGACGGCGTCACGCTGGACACGGACGCGGTGCTCACCCTGGCCGACTGCCGTATCCACGACATCCCGGAGAACGCGGTCGACCTGCGCTCCCGCTCAGTGTTGACGCTGACCCGCACGACGGTCCGTCAGTTCGGGCGCAACGGCCTGTCGGTGTGGGACCCGGGCACGCGGGTGGACGCCAACCAGTGCGAGATCTTCGACAGCACGGGCGACTACCCGGCGGTGTGGGTGAGCGACGGCGCCACGGCCGTCCTCGACTCCTGCCGGGTGCACGACGTGCCGGACGCGCTGTTCGTGCTGGACCGCGGCTCGCGCGTGGACGTCGTGGACAGCGACCTGTCCCAGGTGCGCAACACGGCGGTGTCGGTGAGCGACGGGGCGACCGCGCAGCTCGACGACTGCCGTATCCGGGAGGCGGCCACCGGCGCCTGGTTCCGCGACCACGGCAGCGGCGGCACGCTGAACAACTGCACCCTGGACGGCACCCAGACCGGCGTGATCGTCACCAAGGGCGCCGACCCCACCGTCGAGCGGTGCACGGTCGACTCCCCCGCCGAGGCCGGTTTCTACGTCTCCGCCGGCGGTCGCGGCAGCTTCCTCAACTGCCGGGTCAGCGGCAGCAGCGGGTACGGCTTCCATGTGATCGACGGTTGCCGGGCGACCCTGCGCAAGTGCCGTACGGAGCGCTGCGCGCGCGGCGGTTACGAGTTCGCCGACAACGGCCCGGACGCCGGTTCCGTGACGGGCCCGGTCGTGGAGGACTGCACCAGCGACGAGAGCGGGGGCCTGCGCCCGCCGGCGGTGCGGGAGACCGCCGTACAGACGGCGACGCATGCCGGCGGCCTGCTCGGCTCGATCCCCGGGCAGCGCACCACGGAGCACGAGCCGGTGGCCGACACCGCGGAACCGGCCGCGCCGGCGCGCACCTCGAAGGACGTGCTCGGGGAACTCGACGCGCTGGTCGGCCTGGAGAGCGTCAAGCGCGAGGTGCGGGCGCTGACCGACATGATCGAGGTGGGCCGGCGCCGGCAGCGGGCGGGCCTGAAGGCGGCCTCGGTCAAACGGCATCTGGTGTTCACCGGCTCCCCCGGCACCGGCAAGACGACGGTCGCCCGGCTCTACGGCGAGATCCTCGCCTCGCTCGGCGTGCTGGAGAAGGGGCACCTGGTGGAGGTGTCCCGGGTCGACCTGGTCGGCGAGCACATCGGCTCCACGGCGATCCGCACCCAGGAGGCCTTCCAACGGGCGCACGGCGGCGTGCTGTTCATCGACGAGGCGTACGCGCTGTCACCGGAGGACGCCGGGCGGGACTTCGGCAAGGAGGCCATCGACACCCTGGTGAAGCTGATGGAGGACCAGCGGGACGCTGTGGTGGTGATCGTCGCCGGGTACACGGCGGAGATGGAGCGCTTCCTGTCCGTCAACCCCGGTGTCGCCTCCCGCTTCTCCCGCACCATCACCTTCGGCGACTACGGCCCCGAGGAGCTGCTGCGGATCGTGGAGCAGCAGGCCGACGAGCACGAGTACCGGCTGGCGCCGGGCACGTCCGAGGCACTGCTGAAGTACTTCACGGCGATCCCGAAGGGCCCGGCGTTCGGCAACGGCCGCACCGCCCGGCAGACGTTCGAGGCGATGGTGGAGCGGCACGCGAGCCGCGTCGCCCAGCTCGCCGACCCGAGCACCGACGACCTCACCCTGCTGTACGCGGAGGATCTGCCCGAACTGCCGTGAGCACCGGGCGGCACAGGTAGGTCCGGCACACGGTCTAGTCGACGCCGCCCGCGGAGTCCCGCGGATCCGGTCGCGGCCGCGGGCGTTGCCCCGGCAGCTCCGGGCGCAACCGGGCCAGCAGGCGGGCGCGTTCCCGGTCGAAGTCGGGGTCCGCCTGGTAGTCGGAGTGGCCGAGGATGGGTGCCGGGAGCGGATGGTCCGGGGTGCGGCCGTAGGCGAGGGGGTCCCGCAAGGGGCCGTGGTCGACCTCGGGCGTGGTGTCGTCGGGGACCCGGACGGGTCCGCCGATGGGGTCGGTCCGGCGGTAGAGGTTGCGCCAGCAGGCGACGTCGTGGTGCAGGGCGGCGAGCGCCGGCGGTCCGAAGTGGGCGGGGAACCAACGGCCGTAGAGACGCTCCAGCGGGGAGCCGTAGGTCAGCAGGGCGATCCGTTTGCGGGTCGACGGGGTCAGCTGCCAGGCGGCGGCCGCGGCCAGGACGCTGCCCTGGGAGTGGCCGGAGAGGACCAGGCGGCCGCCGGTGCGCTGCGTCCAGGTCGCCATCCGCCAGGTCAGGTCGGGCACGGCGCGCTCCGCGTAGCACGGGGGCGCGAAGGGGTGGGCGGCGCGCGGCCAGAAGGTGCCGACGTCCCACAGGATGCCGATGGTGCGCCGTGCCGAGGCGTCCTTGTAGGCGCGCCGGCCCCAGGTCACGAACAGCAGGAAGGCGAACCCGACCAGCCAGGAGCCCAGCGCCTGCGAGGTCTCGGCCGCCGCCCGCAGCACGTCGACGGTGCGGCGGGCGGCGCCGTCGGGTGTCTTGCCGGTGGTCATGGCGCCGGCCAGGGCCAGGGCGCCGAGCACGAAGGTGGTGGCGGTGAGCACGGCGACGACGAGGGGTGCGCGGTCGGTGAGGGTGGCCATGGACCGGACCTGGGCGATGGTGCGGGTGCGGCCGGGGTCCTCGGGTTCGCCGGGGTGCTCGTGGCGGATGCGGGCGCGCTCGGCGCGGGCGAGCCGGGCGGTGCCCAGTCCGAGCCGGACGCCGAGGAGCAGCAGGACCGCGAGGACCGGCGGGATCGTGGACGCCTGCCAGGTCAGCAGCACGGGCGGCCCGGCGGGCAGGGCGCCGGTGCCGTCCAGCCAGCCCGCGACGCGCTGGGCGACCCCGCCGGACATCACGCCGCCCAGGGAGCATGCGAGCAGCGCGACGGCCGGGCCGCCGAGGCCCCGCATCCCGGCGCGCCGGTCGGGAGCGCGGCGGTGCAGGTCCCGGGCGACGAGGGCGAGGGCGATCACGAGCAGCCCCTGGGCCAGCATGAGCGTGCCGAAGGCCGGGTCGCCGGGCAGCCGCCCGGTGGAGTGCCAGCCGGGCCGGGACCAGCCGGCGTAGAGCGCGGTGAGCAGCAGCAGGCCGAGCGCGGCGAGCGGCAGGCGGCGTACGAGATGCCGGTCGAGCGCCTGGTCGAGGGTGTTCTCGCTGCGGCCCCGGCGGCAGACCACGCCCACCGCCGCTGCCGCCCCGGCCAGCAGGGCCGCGGTCAGCAGCCAGCTCAGGACGTTCAGGGCCACGGGACCGCCCGGCCGGTGGTCGAAGCGGGTCGCCGGGGTCGCGAGGGCGGCGGCCACGGTCAGCAGGCCGGCCGCGGTGTGCGCGGCGCGCAGCCGGGCCACGAGGCGGCGCCCGTACCAGAATCCGGGCATCGCCAGCGCGCTGCCGTCGGTCTCCGGCTCCGGTTCGCGGGACATCGGCCGGTGCGACTCGTACGCACTCCAGGTGCGGCGCGAGAGGTACCAGAGCAGGGCGGTCAGCGCGACCGGCACCAGCGCCGCGAGGGCGAGCCGACGGCCGGGCAGGCTCCACCAGCCGCCGTCCGCGACGGACGCCGCGACGCCGGAGAACGTCAGCCAGGTGTGGCGGCGGGCGCACTCGGGGGCGCCCGCGCACTGCCAGGCGACCAGGTCCAGGGCCACCTCGCAGGCGGCGGCCACCAGCAGCACGGTGAGGGTGAGGGCGGTGAGGCGCACGAGGAGGCCGTACAGGCGGACGGCGCGCGGCCGGTCCGTCGCGGCGGGGCGCATCCAGTGGGCGAGGTTGACCACCATGAACGGCAGCAGTAACAGCCACAGGGCGCGGCTGCTGTCGCCGGAGGTCAGGTTGCACCAGACGTACGCCTCCCGCACGGGCTCGCCGCGCGGTGCCTTCCCCGGTTCGGCGTCCGCCGCGCGGCGGAACACCGCGGCGGTGTCGTCGCCGGTGACCCGGACCGTGCGCGGGTCGCCGAGCATCTTCTCGGGTGTGGTGCCGCCGACCCCGTGCACCAGCAGCTCCAGCTCGGCCAGCGGCGCGGCGGGCCCGTCCGCCCGGTCGGTGCCCGCCTCGCCGGGCCCGTCGGTCTGCGGCCCCGTGGGGCGGTTCTGCGCGCGTTCCACTGTCGTCGCACTCCCGTGCCCACGCCCGAACGGTCTGAGTCGATGCGGGCTTCAGGATCTCCGCTCCGCCGGTGCCGCGCACCGCTCGTCACGGAATCTCCCCGATCCGTGTGACGTCGTGACGCAACGCGTGCGACACGAGTGGCATGTGCGCGTCGTGACAGGCGGGTGGCGCGACCCCTGCCGGACCGTGAAAGGATGGGACGCCCGCGCACTTCCGGTTCTCCGGATTCTCCTGGTCGGAGCCGGTGCGGCGGGCGAGTCGGACGGTTGGCGGCGAAAGGACCGGTGCGTGCGTGAGTGAGAATCAGAACCTCCTCGCGGAGCAGCGCCGCGCCCTGATCCTGGACGAGGTCCGGCGCCGGGGCGGTGTGCGGGTCAACGAGCTGACCCGCAAGCTCGGGGTCTCGGACATGACCGTGCGCCGTGACCTGGACTCCCTCGCCCGTCAGGGCATGCTGGAGAAGGTGCACGGCGGGGCGGTGCCGGTGGTCGAGGCCAGCACCCATGAGCCGGGGTTCGAGGCCAAGTCGGGTCTGGAGCTGACCGCCAAGGAGGACATCGCACGGGCGGCGGCCCGGCTGGTCAGCCCGGGCGCGGCGATCGCCCTGTCCGGCGGTACGACGACGTACGCGCTCGCGCAGCATCTGCTGGAGGTGCCCGACCTCACCGTCGTGACGAACTCGGTGCGGGTCGCGGACGTCTTCCACGCGGCGCAGCGCACTTCGGGTCAGCGCCAGGGCGCGGCCACGGTGGTGCTGACGGGCGGGGTGCGCACACCGTCGGACTCGTTGGTGGGGCCGGTCGCCGACCAGGCCATCGCCGCCCTCCACTTCGATCTGCTGTTCCTCGGTGTGCACGGAATATCGGTCGAGGCGGGGCTGTCCACGCCGAACCTCGCGGAGGCCGAGACAAACCGGCGGCTGGTGCACTCCGCACGCCGGGTCGTGGTGGTCGCCGACCACACCAAGTGGGGCACGGTGGGCCTCAGTTCGTTCGCCACGCTGGAGCAGGTGGACACGCTCGTCACCGACGCGGGGCTGCCGGCCGAGGCGCGTACGGAGATCTCGGAGCATCTGCCGCGGCTGATCGTGGCGGGCGAGGGCGAGGGCGACATCGAGGCAGCCGAGGACATCTGACGGCCCGTCAACTACGCTGAACTCCCTCAACTGTCTGCTTCGGGACAGGACTTCAGACGTCACGAGGGGGTTCGCGTCATGCCGCACCGTCTGCGCCCGGTCGGGCCGGAGTTCGTCGACAGCGCGCCGGTACGACTCGTGTTCACACAGGACGTGGCCGCCCCTCCGGAGGCCGTCTTCCACGCCCTCGCCGAGGACGTGCCCGGCTGGCCGCAGTGGTTCTCGGCCATCGCCTCCGCCCGGCCGACCGAGGGCGGGCGCGAGGTGCGGCTGCGCGGCGGCATCCGTTTCCGCGAGACGGTGCTCGCGGCGAAGGGGCCCGAGGTGTACGCCTATCGGGTCGACGTGACGAACACGCCGGGCGCCCGCGCCTGGATCGAGGAGTGGCGGCTGGCCCCGGCCGGACCGGGAACGCGGGTGCGGATGACCTTCGCCCTCGACGGCACGGCGCCCTTCCGGCTGGTGTGCGGACTGGCCCGCCCCGGAGTCGGCCGCTCCTTCCGCACGGCGGTCGCCGCACTCGACCGGCGCCTGCGCTGAACCGCCCGCGACGCCGTCCCGGCCGGCCGCCCGTGGACCACCCCCCGGCCCGTCCGGGGACTCAGTCGGGCCAGACGCCCGTCGTCAGCAGGGTGTCGATCGCCGCCGAGTACGGCGTGATGTCGAGGCCCTGCTCCGCGAGCCAGGCGTCGGAGTAGTACTTGTCGAGGTAGCGGTCGCCCGGGTCGCACAGCAGGGTGACGACGCTGCCGGTCCGGCCCTCGGCCACCATCTCGGAGACGATCTTCAGCGCGCTCCACAGCCCGGTGCCCGTGGAGCCGCCCGCCTTGCGGCCGATGGCCCGCTCCAGGGCGCGTACGGCGGCGACGCTCGCCGCGTCCGGCACCTTCATCATCCGGTCGATCGCGCCGGGCACGAAGCTCGGTTCCATGCGCGGCCGGCCGATGCCCTCGATCCGGGAGCCGCAGTCGCAGGTGACGTCGGCATCGCCGGTCGTCCAGCCCTCGAAGAAGCAGGAGTTGTCCGGGTCGGCGACGCAGACGCGGGTGTCGTACTGCATGTAGTGGACGTAGCGGGCGAGGGTCGCGGAGGTGCCGCCGGTGCCCGCGGTGGCGACGATCCAGGCCGGCTCCGGGAAGCGCTCCAACTCCAGCTGGCGGAAGATGGATTCGGCGATGTTGTTGTTGCCGCGCCAGTCGGTGGCCCGCTCGGCGTAGGTGAACTGGTCCATGTAGTGGCCGCCGGTCTCCACCGCGAGTCGGGCCGACTCCTCGTACATCTTCCGTGAGTCGTCCACGAAGTGGCACCGCCCGCCGTGGAACTCGATCAGGCGGCACTTCTCGGCGCTGGTCGTGCGCGGCATGACCGCGATGAAGGGCACGCCGATCAGCTTGGCGAAGTAGGCCTCGGAGACGGCCGTCGAGCCGCTGGACGCCTCGATCACCGGGCGACCGGGGCGGATCCAGCCATTGCAGAGGCCGTAGAGGAACAAGGAACGGGCGAGGCGGTGCTTGAGGCTCCCGGTGGGGTGCGTCGACTCGTCCTTGAGGTAGAGGTCGATGCCCCACCGCTCGGGCAGCGGGAAGCGGAGCAGGTGCGTGTCCGCCGAGCGGTTGGCGTCGGCCTGGACCTTGCGTACGGCTTCTTTCAGCCAGTCGCGGTAGGCCGGGTCGCTGCGGTCCACGTCGAGGGTGGCGCCGGTGCGGATCTGGGGGGTGGTGCTCACGGCGGTGCTCCTTACGCTGGGCGCCGACAACGCCTGACGCGGCCGACACGTCGAGCATAGGCATCTTTGACACCGCTTCCCACCTGCATAAACGCATCTTTGGGCGACCCAAAGCGGCCCTGGGGCACAGGCGGGCGCGGCCGGCCAGGGGCGCATTGGCGGGAGTGCTCCGGGCGGTCGTCGCGCGCGCCCCGCGTGTACTGGTGCTCTCGGCCCCCTCGGGGCAGACTGCACGCGACGGGACCTGTCGTCCCCAGGGGCGCACACTGGGTCGCGGAAGCACACGCGCAAGGGGGCTGCAAGCGATGGCGGAGCCGGAGTTCACGGCCACGGGCGTGCGGATCGGCAAGCGGCTGCGTTCGCTCACGCGGGCCGGGCAGGTCCGGATCAACGACGGCAGGCTGGAGTTGCTCAACAGCTACGGCAGCGAGATCGACAGCGCGCCCGTGCAGGCGGTGCGGGCGTCGAAGCCGTGGTTCGCGGCGGACGACCGGGCGCTGGCCGATCTCAACGGCCAGCGGTATCTGCTGACGCTGGGCGAGCACGACCCCGCCCCCGGCGAGCCGGGGCCGCCCGCGGCCCGGCGGTTCATCGAGGCGGTGCGCCGGGCCGCAGGCCGCGGCGGTTGAGTGCCGTAGGGCCGCGGGTGGGGGAACCGGTCACACACTCCGAGCAGCGTCGCGCCGCGGCGAGTTGCGGGAGCGCATCCGCCCTGTCACGCTGTTCACACACGTCACTCTGGGTTTACCGGCGATAACGCTGCGAACCAGCCCGCCGGCCATGACAGCAGGCGACGTTTGGACGCAAGCACCCTGCTGGATCCGTTGTTCTCCGTGTTCTTCCGGTCCCTTCGGACCTCTACATCGGGGAGTCGCGAGCCGTGATCAGTCATCCGAGCAGGCACTGCACGGTGGAGCTGCAAGCCCTGCCGTCGCGGATCGGCCAGGTCCGCAGAATCGTATCTGCGCAGTTGCGCTACTGGCATATGGACCCGTTGATAGACCGGGCCGCACTCGGTGTGACGGAGCTGCTGAGCAACGTCCACCGGCACGCCAGGCCCGACAAGACGTGCACCGTCGAGCTGGAGTTGCTGGCGGACCGGCTCACGGTCTCGGTGCGCGACAGCGACCCGCGGCTGCCGGTGCCGGCCGACACGGCCGCGGACGCGCCCGACGTCGGGCCGCTGGCCACCTGCGGCCGGGGGCTGGCGATGGTGGCCGCGGTGAGCGACAGCTGGGGCGCGCGGCCGGACGGCGAGAACGGCAAGGTCGTGTGGTTCACGCTGCCCGCCCCGGAGGAGGCCCGGACGCGTCCGGCGCAGGCCCCGCACCGTCCGGCACGGGCGGCACAGCCGGCCCGGCCGACGCCGGTACCCGTGCCCGTGGTGGCCACGGTGCCGGTCACGGTGCCGGTCACGGTGGCGGCTTCGGTGACCGCGGGGACTCCCGTGACTGCCGCGGCTGCGGTGACCGCCGGAACGCCCGTGGGCGCCGCCGTCGCTGCCGCGAGCGCGACTCCTGCGCCCGCACCGGCCCCGTCCCCGGCTCCCGTTCCCGCGGTGGCACACGCCTCCGCCGGGCCCGGGGCACAGGCTCCCGCCCGGTCGGCCGTTCCCGGCTGACCGGGCGGTGAGGCCGCCTCCGGACCCGGACGGGCGCGCCTGCCCGCCGGGCCGGTTCGGACCGTACCCGGCTGCGCCTCCGACGCGGCCGATCGCGACAGTTCCCGCACTCGCGGAACGCCGACGACCACGCCCATCCGCCGAGCCGGGTCGGACCGAACTCGGTTGCAGTCCCGACGCGGCCGGTCGCAATGGACCCCACACCCCGCACCCCGGAACCCGGACGACCACACCCACCTGCCGAACCGGGTCGGACCCTGCTCGACTGCAGATCCCACGCGGCCGGTCACAGCGGATCGCACGCCCCGGGACCCCGACGACCACGCCCACCCGCCGAACCACGCCGGACCATCCCCAGCTCCAGATCCCGCGCGGCCGACCGCAACGGACCCCACACCCCCGGGACCTCGACGGCCACACCCGCCCACCAGATCAGCTCGGACCGAGCCCGGCCACACACCCCACGCGGCCAGTCGCAGTGCACCCCGAACCCCGTGAACGGGACGACCACACCCACCCGCCGAACCACGCCGGACCATCCCCAGCTCCAGATCCCGCGCGGCCGACCGCAACGGACCCCGCGCCCCCGGGACCCCGGGACCCCGACGGCCGCGCCACCCACACCAGGGCACACCGCACCGGGCAGCAGATCCGACGCGGACGCGCCCGGCGGGTTCCGTGCTCCTCGGGGCGGTCACTGCGTGGCGATCGACCTCAGGACGTCGAGGCGGGCCGCTCGTCGGGCCGGGCGCAGGCCCGCGAGGGCGCCCGCGGTGAGGCCGACGAGGGCGACCACGGCGAGCCGTGCGGGTGGCAGGGCGAAGGCGAACGCGGTGTCGCTCGCGCCGTCGGAGGCCTTCACCAGCACCCAGCCGAGGAAGGCGCCGAGGCCGAGTCCGCCGACCGTGCCGAACGCGGCGACCAGGACCGACTCCCAGCGGACCATGGCCCGCAGCTGGGTGCGGGTCTGCCCGACGGCCCGCAACAGCCCCAGTTCCCGGGTGCGTTCGTGCAGCGCGAGGGTCAGGGTGTTGGCGATGCCGAGCAGGGCGATGAGCACCGCGAGGGCGAGCAGGGCGTAGACGAGGGTGAGCATCATGTCGATCCCGCCCGCCGAGGACTGCGCGTACTCGTCGCGGGTCTGCACCTGCGGGTTGCCGTAGCGTGCCGCGACCTGCTGCACCGCCGCCTTGCCCGCGTCGGCGCCCACCCCGTGCCTGAAGGTGACGGCGACGAGGGTGTCGGAGTCCTGGGTACGGTGCGGGGCCCAGGCGGCCCGGGTGATGACGTAGTCACCGGCCAGTTCGGAGCGGCCGTACACGGCCCGGACGGTGAAGTTCTCGCTCGTGCCGTCGGTGAAGGTCAGGCGGGCGGTGTCACCGGTGCGCAGATGCTGCCGGCCGGCCTCCGCCCGGGTGAGGGCGATCCCGTCGGTGCCGAGGTCGCGCAACGAACCGGTGACCGTGCCGAGGTCGAAGGCGTGGGCGAGCGCGGCCGGGTCGGTGACCGTCAACGCCCTCCCCCTGCCGTCGACTTCGGCGACCCCGCGGCCGAGACCGACGGCGGTGTCCACCTGGGGAAGCCGGCTCAGGGCCGGGGCGAGCCGGGGGCTGAGTCCGCTGCCGCCCGCGCCGAAGGAGGGGTTGCTGACGGCGACGTCGCCCGCGAAGGACCGGGACACCGTCTGGTCCATGGTGGCCTTCAGCGAGGCGCCGAAGACGGTGAACAGGGACACCACGGCCACGCCGATCATCAGCGCGCTCGCGGTGGCGGCCGTCCGCTTCGGGCTGCGCAGGGCGTTGCGCCGGGCGAGGCCGCCGGTGACCCCGCGCAGCCGGTCCAGCGGACGGCCGAGCAGGCGTACGACGGCGGTCGCGGCGACCGGCCCGAGGACGACGAAGGCCGCCAGAGCGAGCAGCGCGCCGAGTCCCGCGAGCCATACGGACGGGGTCACGAGGACACCGCCGAGGGTCGCCGCGAGCGCGAGCGCGCCGAGGGCGGCGCCGGTGACCGCACGCGGGCGGGAGGCGCCCGAGGTGTCGACGTCCGTCTCGCGCAGCGCGGCGAGCGGCGCGGTGCGTCCGGCGCGCAGGGCGGGCAGCAGCGCGGAGGCCACACAGACCACGACGCCGACCGCGAACGGCAGTGCCATCGACAGGGTCTTGATCACCAACTCGCCGTCGGGGAACGGGAATCCGATCGCGGGGAAGAGCGCCTGGAGCCCGGCGGCGATGCCGATGCCGCCCGCGAGCCCGGTGAGCGAGGCGGTGAGCGCGACCGCGAGCGCCTCGGCGAGGGCGATGGCGGTCACCTGTCGGCGGGCGGCGCCCAGGGCCCGCAACAGGGCGTTGTCGCGGGTGCGTTGGGCGACCACGATCGCGAACGTGTTGTGGATGGAGAAGGTGGCGACGAGCAGGGCGACGCCGGAGAACACGAGCAGGAAGGTGGTGAAGAGGGTCAGGAACTGGCCGGAGACCATGTCGGTGTTCTCGCGCGCCGACTGCTGCCCGGTGACGACCTCGACTCCCTTGGGCAGTACCGGAGTCAGTCGCCGCACGAGCTCGCCCTGACCGACTCCGGGCGCCGCCCGCACGTCGATGGCCGCCGCCTGCCCCGGCCGGGCGGTGAGATACCGCTCGGCGTCCGCCTGGGTCATGCCGGTGAAGGTCACCTGTGCCATGCCGTCCTGGCCCCCGAAGGTGGCGAGGCCCACGACGGTCACGCGCACCGGGTCGGGGGTGCGCAGGGTGGTGGTGTCGCCGATCTTCAGGCCCGCCTTCTTCGCCGCGCCCCGGTTCACCACGACCTCGCCGGTGCGGGCGGGGGCGCGGCCCTCGGCCAGCCGGTACGGGTTGAGCCGCGGGTCGGTGATCCAGTTCCCGGCGAGGGTCGGCGGCCCCTGACCGCCGACGGGTTTGCCGTCGGCGCCCACGAGTTGGCCGCGCCCCTCGATGTCCGGGACGGCTGCGGCCACGCCGGGCACCCGCTCGACGGTGCGCACCAGCGAGGTCTCGACGGGCTGCCGTACGCCCTGGCCCTGGCCGGGTGCGGTGATGGCGTCGGCGCCGCGCACCACGGCGTCCGTACCGACGGTGGCCTCGCCGAACATGGCACCAAAACTCGCCCTGAGCGTGTCGCCCATGACGAGGGTGCCGGTCAGGAACGCGACGCCGAGGAACACGGCGAGGAAGGTGCCGGCGAAGCGGCGTCGGTGCGCGCGCAGCGAGGCGCGGCTCAGCCGGAGCGAGGCGTTCATGACCGCACCTCGAAGGCCTTCATGCGGTCCAGGACGCGGTCGGCGGTGGGCGCTGCCATGCGGTCGACCAGGCGGCCGTCGGCGAGGAAGAGCACCTCGTCGGCGTGCGCGGCGGCCACCGGGTCGTGCGTGACCATGACGACCGTGCGGTCCATCTCCCGCACGGCCCGGCCGAGCAGTCCGAGGACCTCGGCGCCGGAGCGGGAGTCGAGGTTGCCGGTGGGCTCGTCGGCGAAGACGACGTCGGGCCGGCCGGCGAACGCCCGTGCCACGGCGACGCGTTGCTGCTGGCCGCCGGAGAGTTCGGACGGCCGGTGGTGCAGCCGGTCGCGCAGCCCGACGACGTCCACGAGCGCGTCGGTCCACTCCGGGTCGCCGCGCCGCCCGGCCAGGTCCAGCGGGAGGGTGATGTTCTCCGCGACGGTCAGCGTGGCCACCAGGTTGAACGCCTGGAAGACGAACCCGATCCGGTCGCGGCGCAGCAGGGTCAGGCGGCGGTCGTCCAGCGCGCCCAGGTCGGTGTCGCCGATGCGGGCGGTGCCGGAGGTGAGGGTGTCGAGGCCGGCCGCGCAGTGCATGAGCGTGGACTTGCCGGAGCCGGAGGGGCCCATGATCGCCGTGAAGCGTCCGGCGGGGAAGTCCACGGTGACACCGTCGAGCGCGCGTACGGCGGTGTCACCACCGCCGTACACCTTGACCGCGTCCCTCACGCCGGCCGCGGCCTTTCGCTGTGCGGTCGTCGTGGTCATGCCGGGCCCCCCTTGCCCGTGCGGCCGAACTGCTCGTCCAGGACGGACAGGCGGCGCCAGTACTCGTCCTCATCGATCTCGCCGGAGGCGAAGCGGCGGCCCAGCACCGCGAGCGGGGAGTCCCCGGCCGGGCGGCCGCCGTCGACGGGCCGGTACCAGGGACCGCCGCGACCGCGCCACCCGGTGCGGCGCAGCAGGGTGACGGCGCCGATCACGACGGCCGCCCAGATCAGCGGGAAGAACAGGATCCACGGGCCGGGCCCGCCGTGCCAGCTCGCCAGGGTCTGCATCTCGGGTCATCTCCCTTGTCGTCGCGTCGTCCCCGGTCTTCGGGGACGCCACGAGACTCCCTCCCGCAGGGGGCCCGGGTCGTCGTGCGGCCGGCGGCACCGCGCGTACCCCCCGGGGAGTACGGCGACGGGGTGCGTCTGCTCCGCGCGGACGGACGCTCCTCGGGGACGCTCGCTCCTCGGGAACTGGCTATTTGTAACTACTAGTATGTACAGTAGCCGCATGAGCACCCCGGAACGACTGATCGAGTCCACGCGCGAACTGCTGTGGGAGCGCGGTTACGTGGGCACGAGCCCGAAGGCGATCCTGGAGCGCGCGGGCGCGGGCCAGGGCAGCATGTACCACCACTTCAAGGGCAAGCCCGATCTCGCCCTGGCAGCGATCCGGCGGACCGCCGACGAACTGTGCGCCACGGCCGAGCGCGTCCTCGCCGGGCCGGGCACGCCGTACGAGCGCATCGAGGCCTACCTGCTGCGCGAGCGAGACGTGCTGCGCGGCTGTCCGGTCGGCCGGCTAACGATGGACCCGGACGTGATCGCCAGCGAGGAGCTGCGCGCGCCGGTGGACGAGACGATCGCGTTCATCCGGCGGCGGATCGCCGAGCTCGTCGAAGAGGGCAAGCGGCAGGGGCAGTTCGCGCCCGGACTGGACGGCGAGGAGATCGGCGCGGCCGTCCTCGCGACGATCCAGGGCGGCTATGTCCTCGCCCGCGCCTCGGGCTCCCCCGCCGCGTTCGACGCGGGCGTACGCGGCCTGCTCTCCCTGCTGACGCCTCCGGCCACCGGAAAGGACCGCTGAATCCGATGCATGCCATGCAGTACGAGCTGACGCTCCCCGCCGACTACGACACGGGGATCATCCGTACCCGGGTCGCCCGGATCGGGCATCTGCTCGACGACTGGGACGGCCTCGGCTTCAAGGCGTACCTGCTGCGCGAACGCGGGCGGTACAACTCCGTGGTGAACCAGTACGCACCGTTCTACCTGTGGCACACGGTCGAGGGCATGAACCGCTTCCTGTGGGGCGGCGCCTTCCAGGGGCTGGTGAACGACTTCGGCAGGCCCACCGTGCGGCAGTGGACCGGGCTGGGCTGCGCCGAGGGGACGGGTACGCGCGCGGCGTTCGCCGTGCGGCGCCGTCAACCGCTCGCGGAAGGCGTGGAGTTGGCCGGAACGGTGGAGGATGCCGTCGCCGAGGCGGAGCGGCTGGCCACCGAGGACGGCGCGGTGCTGGCGGCGGCGGCCGTGGACACGCGCGCGTGGGAGCTGGTGCACTTCTCGCTCTGGGAGCATGACGCCCCGAAGGCCGAGGGGGACGTCTTCCAGGTGCTGCACCTGTCCGCGCCCGGCCGGGACCGGCTCCCGCGGGGCCGGCAGTGGTGAGTCGCGTCCGTACGGTCCTCGGCGACATCGCACCCGAGGACCTGGGCGTGTGCGACGCGCACGACCATCTCTTCCTGACCAGCCCGATGTTCCCGGGCCGGGAGCTGAACGACACCGCCGCGGCCCGGGCCGAGCTGGGGGCGTTCCGGGCGGCCGGCGGTGCGGCCGTCGTGCAGTGGACGCCGTACGGCTTGGGGCGCCGGGCGGCGGACCTGCCCGGGCTGTCCCGGGCCACGGGAGTGACGCTGGTGTGCGCCACCGGCCTGCACCAGGCCGCGCACTACACACCGGAGTTGCTGGCCGGGCTGCGCGGCCGCCTGGCGGAGGTGTTCGTGTCCGAGCTGACCGAGGGTATCGGTACGACCGGGGTCCGGGCCGGGCTGATCAAGGTGGCGGGCGGCTTCCACGCGCTCGACGCGCACGCCCGCTGGACGATGACGGCGGCGGCCGAGGCGAGCCGTGCCACCGGCGCGCCCATCGCCGTGCACCTGGAGATGGGCACCGGCGCGCTGGACGTACTGGACCTGCTGTGCGGGGAGTTGGACGTACCGGGTGAGCGGGTGATCCTCGGGCATCTGAACCGCTCACCCGACCCGGTGGTGCAGCGGGAGGCCGCGCGTTCGGGCTGCTGGCTGGCCTTCGACGGGCCGTCCCGCGCACACCACGCCACCGACTGGCGGATGCCCGGCGCGGTGCGCGACCTGGCGGAGGCCGGCTTCGCCGACCGGCTGCTGCTCGGCTGCGACACCGTGCTCGCCGGCGCCCGCTCGGTCGACGGCGGGCCCGGCATGCCGTATCTGCTGCGCAGGGTGCGGCCGCGGCTGGTGGCGGAGTTGGGTACGGAGCTGGTGGAGCGGATCCTCACGGAGCATCCGGGGCGGGCGTTCGGGATCGGCCGGCGGTGAGTGCTGGCCGGCCTCGTGCGCGGGGTGGTCCTCCGGCGCGTGCCGGGGCACAGCGCGCGGTCCGCGACCGGGCGGCCGGGGGCCGGGCGGATTCGGCGCCGGAGCGGGGCCGCTGGCGAGGGCGCCGACGGCGGTGTGACCAGGCTCAGTTGTCGGCGTAGTGGCGTAGGACCGGGTGCAGGTAGTCCACGTGCGGGCCCGGGAGGGTGGACAGGTCCGCTGGTGAGCCGACCAGTTCGATCCGGTCGAACTCGGGATCGTCACCGCGGGCGGTCTCCGCCGCCGCCAGCTCGGCGTACCGGTCGTACAACTCCGGTGCGGGACGCGGCGGGGCGAGGAACAGCACGCCGACGCTGCCGCGCTCGCCCCGGGTGGTCAGCCACCAGGTCAGGGCCTCGGGCGGGGTGTCGGAGCCGGTCTCCTCGGCCAGTTCGCGGGCCGCGTGGGCACGCAGCGCCGCGAGGTCCAACCCGTGGGGCCCGGCCGGGGGTTCGACGGTTCCGCCGGGCAGCTGCCAACGGCCGGGAACGGCGGTCGAGGGGGACATCCGGCCCACCGTCAGACGGCCGTCGTCGGCGGGCTGGACCACGGCCACGAACAGGGACGAGAGCGTGGGCGAGCCGGGCACGTGCCGCAGCGCGCGGTACCGGTAGGTGGCCCGGGCCCAGGTCAGCACCAGGCCGTCCGCCCCGTCACGCTCCACCCCGACGAGTGCTGCCGCCGGGCCGTCGAAGAGGGCCGGGTTCGCCCGGACCGACTCTTCCCACACCTCGTCCATCGCCGAGCGGTGCGGTCCCGACAGTGCCGGCAGAGCCGTCTCGACCAGGCGCAGGCGTACGGCGGGCAGGAGTTCCACGGTCGCGGGGCCGTGCGCGGTCACCGCAGTGCCGCCAGCGGGTCGTCCAGGACCGGCTGCCAGGCCAGTTCGGCCGCGCCGACCAGGCTGTTGTGGTCCAGCGTGCACGGCAGGATCGGCACGCCGCCGCTCTGGCCCCACAGGCTGCGGTCCGCGACGACCGCGCGCAGCCGGCCGGGGTCGGCGTCCAGCAGGGTGCGGTGCAGGCCGCCGAGGATGATGCGGTCGGGGTTGAGGATGTTGACGAGCCCGGCGAGACCGAGGCCCAGGCGGTCGATGAGCGCCTCGGCGGCCGTACGGACGGACGGGTCGTCGTACTGCGTGCGCAGCAGGTCGTTGGCCTGCTGGAGCAGGGACACCTCGGGGCCCGGCTCGCGGCCCGCCTCGACCAACAGCGCCAGCGGGTCCGCCTCGACGTCCAGACAGCCACGGCTGCCGCAGTGGCAGGGGCGGCCCTCCGGGTTGACCGTGAGGTGGCCGACCTCCAGCGCGAGGCCCGAACTGCCGGTGTGCAGACGGCCGTCGAGGACCAGGGCACCGCCGACGCCCCGGTGCCCGGTGGCCACGCACAGCAGGTCGCGGGCGCCCCGGCCGGCGCCGTGCCGGTGTTCGGCGAGCGCGGCGAGGTTGACGTCGTTGCCGGCGAACGCGGGGCCGGTGAGGCCGGCGGCGCGCACGCACTCCGCGAAGATCCGCCGGACGGGGGCGCCGACGGGCCAGGCCAGGTGCAGGGGGTTGAGGGCGAGTCCGTCGGGTTCGGCGACGGCCGACGGTACGGCGAGCCCGGCGCCGACACAGCGGCGGCCGGTCGTGCGCAACAGCTCGGCGCCCGCCTCCACCACCGAGCCGAGCACCTTCGCCGGGTCGGCGTCGACGGTCTCGCAGCCCGGCGCGGTCGCCACGATCCGTCCGCCGAGGCCGACGAGCGCGGCCCGGAACCCGTCGGCGTGGACCTGGGCCGCCAGCGCCACCGGCCCGTCCTCGGCCAGCTCCAGCCGGTGCGAGGGCCGCCCCTGGGAGCCGGCGGCCGCGCCGGGCCGGGCGTCCACCCGGATCAGCCCGAGCGCCTCCAGCTCGGCGGCCACCGCACCCGCCGTCGCCCGGGTGACCCCGAGTTCGGCGGTGAGCACGGCCCGGGTCGGTGCGCGCCCGGTGTGCACGAGCTCCAGCGCGGGCCCGAGCGCGCCGCGCCCCCGGTCCAGTCGCGCCCTCGGGGTCGTCCTCTCCCCCGCCGTCCGGGGGTCCGCCTTGCCGCTCATGAGGGCGAGTCTCCCATGATCCGCAACCGTGGGTCCGGGCCGCCTGCTACAGCCCGCTCACCCGCAGGGTGATGTTCAGCCGTCCGCCGAGTCCCAGCCAGGGCGGTGCCGTACCGGGACGTACGCGCGGCACCCCGTGGTAGGCCCGCCGGGACGGCCCGCCGAAGACGAACAGATCGCCGCTGCGCAGCTCCACGTCGGTGTACGGCCGGGCGCGCGTCCCGGTGTTGCCGAAGCGGAACACGCACGTGTCGCCGAGGCTCAGCGAGACCACCGGTGCGTCCGCGCGCTCGTCGGCGTCGCGGTGCATGCCCATGCGGGCGTCGCCGTCGTAGAAGTTGATCAGCGCGATGTCGTACGGCGCCGGGGGGACCGCCGCCGGGCCGAGCGTGTCGGCGACCGCGCGGCGGCCCAGCTCGCCGAGCCAGGCCGGGAAGGGCTTCACCGGGGCGCCGTCGCCGTCGACGGCCGTGCGGGCATAGGCGTACGGATACCAGTGCCAGCCCAGGCAGACCTGCCGGGCGGTCATCGTGCCGCCGCCGGGTGTGCGGACCGTGCGCAGTCCGGCCGGGGGCCGGGCCCAGTCCCGGCAGGCGGCGAGCAGATGCCGCTGCTCTTCGTCCGCCAGCCAGCCCGGGGCGTGCACGGCGCCCGGTGCGACCTGCGCGCTCTCCCTGGGAAACAGCTCCGCGTCCACGCGCTCCATCATGGCGCAGGCCCGCCGCACCACCCCTGATCTGCGGCTCCGCTAGCCTGGGGGCACGATGAGCGACCGTATGACGACACCGTGGGGCGAGGTCGAGCTGACCCGCTTCCCCGAGGATCCCCGCGACCGGCTGCGTGCCTGGGACGCCTCCGACGCGTACCTGCTGCGCCACCTGGCCGAGGAACAGGTGCCGCTCACCGGCGCGGTCGTGGTGGTCGGGGACCGCTGGGGCGCGCTGGCGACGGCGCTCGCCGCGTACCACCCGACACAGATCACCGACTCCTTCCTCAGCCAGGAGGCGACCCGGGCGAATCTGGCGCGGGCCGGCGTGGAGCCGGGTGCCGTCCAGCTGCTCACCACCCAGGACCCGCCGCCGGAGCGCGTGGACGTGCTGCTGGTACGGGTGCCGAAGAGCCTCGCCCTGCTGGAGGACCAGCTGCTGCGGCTGGCACCCGCCGTGCACGCGGGCACGGTCGTCGTCGGCACCGGCATGGTGAAGGAGATCCACACCTCCACGCTCCAGCTCTTCGAGCGGGTCCTCGGTCCGACCCGCACCTCGCTGGCCCGGCAGAAGGCCCGGCTGATCTTCTGCACCCCGGACCCGGCGCTGGAGCGGCCCGCGAACCCGTGGCCGTACACCTACGCCCTCCCGGGCGACGTCGGGCCGGCCTCAGGGCGCACGGTCGTCAACCACGCCGGCGTCTTCTGCGCCGACCGTCTCGACATCGGCACGCGTTTCCTGCTGCGGCACCTGCCCGGCCCGGGCGCCGCCCGCGTGGTGGACCTCGGCTGCGGCAACGGCGTCGTCGGTACCGCGGTGGCGCTGGCGGACCCGTCGGCCGAGGTGCTGTTCGTCGACGAGTCGTTCCAGGCGGTGGCCTCGGCGGAGGCGACGTACAAGGCCAACGGGGTGCCCGGGCACGCGGAGTTCCGGGTCGGTGACGGGCTGGCCGGGGTGGCCCCGGGCAGCGTGGACCTCGTCCTGAACAACCCGCCGTTCCACTCCCACCAGGCGACGACCGACGCGACGGCATGGCGCATGTTCACCGGCGCGAAGCGCGCGCTGCGGCCGGGCGGCGAGCTGTGGGTGATCGGCAACCGTCATCTCGGGTACCACGTGAAGTTGAAACGGTTGTTCGGCAACAGCGAACTGGTCGCCTCCGACCCGAAGTTCGTGGTGTTGCGGGCGGTCAGGAAGGACTGAACGACCGGTCAGCCGGAGGTGCGGCCCAGCACCCCGATGATCCGGCGTACCTCGTCCGCCATCGCCTCCCTCCCCACGCTCAGGTACTTCCGCGAGTCGACGGCCTCGGGGTGGGTGGCGAGGAACTCCCGGATCGCCCCGGTCATCGCCACGTTGAGCGCCGTGCCGACGTTGACCTTGGCGATGCCGCCCGCGACCGCCTCGACCAGGCCGTCGTCCGGTACGCCGGAGGAGCCGTGCAGGACGAGCGGGACGGCGAGCGCCGCGGACAGCTGCTTCAGCAGTGCGTGGTCGAGGCGGGCCGTGCGGGTGGTCATGGCGTGCACGCTGCCGACGGCGACGGCGAGCGCGTCGACGCCGGTTCCGGCCACGAAGTCACGGGCCTGGTCGGGATCGGTGCGCGCGCCGGGCGCGTGGGCGTCCAGCGGAGGTCTGCCGTCCTTGCCGCCGACCTGCCCCAACTCGGCCTCGATCCAGAGTCCTTGGGAATGCGCCCAGTCGGCGGCGGCCCGGGTGGCGGAGAGGTTGTCGGCGTACGGCAGCCGGGCCGCGTCGTACATCACCGAGCCGAACCCCGCGCCCGGTGCCTGACGCAGCAGGTCGTCGCTCTGCACATGGTCCAGGTGCAACGCGACGGGCACGGTGGCCCGTTCGGCGGCGGCGACGGCGGCGCGGGCCAGCGGCAGCAGCCGTCCGTAGCGGAACTTGACGGCGTTCTCACTGACTTGGAGGACGACGGGGGCTTCGGCCGACTCGGCGCCGGCGATGACGGCTTCGATGTGTTCCAGGGTGATGACGTTGAACGCGGCGACCGCGGAGCGGGCCGCGGAAGCGGAGGTGATCAGCTCGCCTGTGTTCACGAGGGGCACTTCGGGTGTCCTTCCGAGACGCGGACCGGGGGGGTGGCAGCAGGGGCGGGGCGGGGCGGCCGGAGGTTCGACCGGGAACGGCCAGGGGTCGGCCGGGTACCGGCAGAGGGTGAGCCGGGCTGCCGCCGGAGATGGGCGGCCGGGGGGCCGGGCAGGCGGTGGCTGGGGGGGGTGGCTGCGCGTGGGCCGCACATCGGGGAAAGTCGGCGGGAGCCCGGCCGCGCGCGGGCCGGGGTCGGCCATGCGCGGGCCGGGGTCGGCCATGCGCGGGCCGGGGTCGGCCATGCGCGGGCCGGGGTCGGCCATGCGCGGGCCGGGGTCGGCCAGGGTCGGGCCGGGGGCGGCCGGTCGTCAGTCTGGGCCGGCCGGTCGGCCGGGGGTCAAGCCGGTCGGCCGGGCGTCAGGGGGCGAGGATCACCGAGCGGGTGAGATGGCGCGGCCGGTCGGGGTCGAGGCCGTGCGCGGCGGCGACGGCGACCGCGAGCCGCTGGACCCGGACGAGTTCGGCCAGCGGGTCGAGTTCGCCCTCGATCCACAACCCGCCGGTGGCGCCGACCTGTTGGGCGAGCCCTTCGGGCGCCTCGCCGAGCATCCACGCGGCCCTGCCCGCGGTGGTGATGCTGATCGGGCCGTGCCGGTACTCCATCGCCGGATAGGCCTCGGTCCAGGACAGCGAGGCCTCGCGCATCTTCAGACCGGCCTCGTTCGCGAGCCCGACGGTCCAGCCGCGCCCGAGGAAGGTGAACTGGGTGCAGGCGACGAGCTGTTCGGGAAGAGGAGTGGTGAGGGCCGTGCGCGCGTCGGCGACGACGGAGTCGGTGTGCAGGCCGAGATGGGCGCGGAGGAGGGTGAGGGCGGTGGTGGCGAACCGGGTCTGGACGACGGAGCGTTCGTCGGCGAAGTCCAGGACGACGAGGTCGTCGGCGGCGGACATGACAGGGGTGGCGGGGTCGGCGGTGACGGCGGTGGTCCGCGTCCGTCCCCGCAACGCGCCGAGCAGCTCCAGCACTTCCGTCGTCGTACCGGAGCGGGTGAGGGCGACGACCCGGTCGTACGACCGCCCGGACGGGAACTCGGAGGCGGCGAACGCGTCGGTCTCGCCCTGCCCGGCGCCCTCCCGCAGCCCGGCCACCGCCTGCGCCATGAAGTACGAGGTCCCGCACCCCACGATCGCGACCCGCTCCCCGGACTCCGGCAGCGCGGCCTTGTACCGCTGCGCCCCTTCGGCGGCCCGCGCCCAGCACTCCGGCTGGCTGTTCAGCTCGTCCTCGACATGGGTCATGCCCACACCCTTCCCTCGCTGATTGTTCCTGCAAGATATAGCGAGCTTTCGAGCACAATCAAGCATCAACGCGCAGAGGACCGTGCGCTAGGGTCACCGGGAACACGGAGAAGGAGGCTGCGGATGTCCCGGGACGCCCGCTGGAAGGCGCTGCTGGAACTGCTCGTGGAGCGCGGCCGGCTGGAGGTCGAGGAGGCGGCGGCCGAGCTGGAGGTGTCGGCGGCGACGATCCGCCGGGACTTCGACCAGCTCGCCGAGCAGCAGATGCTGGTGCGCACCCGGGGCGGAGCGGTGGTGCACGGGGTGTCGTACGAACTCCCGCTGCGCTACAAGACCGCCCGCCGCGCCTCCGAGAAGCAGCGCATCGCCAAGGCCGTGGCCGATCTGCTGGCGCCGGGCGAGGCGGTGGGGCTCACGGGTGGTACGACCACCACGGAGGTGGCCCGCGCCCTGGCCGTGCGCGGCGACCTGTCCAGCGGCTCACCGGCGCTGACCGTCGTCACCAACGCGCTCAACATCGCCAACGAGCTCGCGGTGCGGCCCCAGTTCAAGATCGTGGTGACGGGCGGGGTCGCGCGCCCGCAGTCGTACGAGCTCATCGGCCCGCTCGCGGACGGGGTGCTCGGGCAGATCACGCTCGACGTGGCGGTACTCGGTGTCGTCGCCTTCGACGCCACGCACGGGGCGGCGGCGCACGACGAGGCGGAGGCCGCGATCAACCGGCTGCTGTGCGAGCGCGCCGAGCGGGTGGTGGTCGCCGCCGACTCCAGCAAGCTGGGCCGGCGCGCCTTCGCCCGGATCTGCGGAGCGGAGCTGGTGCACACGCTCGTGACGGACACAGCGGTACCGCAGGAGACGGTACGCCTCTTCGAGGAGGCAGGAATCCGGGTCCTGGCGGTGTGACACCCGGCCCGAGCCCCGCCGACGCGACGGCCGGCCGGCCCCGGCCGCGACCGGCCCGCACCGAGCCCACCCGGCACGGCGGCCGGTGCGCAACCCCCGGGCACGGCACCGGCCCACACCGGACCCACCCGCCACACCGGCCGGCGCAGAACCCCACCCACGACACATCGACCCACACCGAGCCCGGTCACCGCGGAGGCCCGCACAGAAGCGGCGCGCGCCACCGACGCATCGGGCTCCGCCCACGCCGGATCCGGCCACCTCGGACCCGGCCGCTTCGGATCCGGCCCCTTCCGCGCCGACGTCTGCTTCCGTGCCGACCGCCTCAGAACCGCCCCAGGTCGGCCTTCACGAACCCCGCCCCCCGCTGGTCGTTGCACCCGGTCTGCGGCCGGTCGGCCGGGTCGGGCCAGGTCTGCTGGGCCTGGAGGGCCACGCTCACCAGGGTGAGCAGCAGGTCGACGTCGCTCGCGGCGTCGAGGCGCAGGGTCACCCACTGAGAGCCGGGCACGATCCTGATCGCCCCCGAGTCCCTCAGGTCCTTGGCGAAGCGCCGGATGGCCCGGTCGGTCAGCCGTAGATCGACATCGCGGTCCGAGTGGAAGTGGGCGATCTCGCCGTGGGCCGAACTCACCGCCTCTCCCAGGCCGCAGCTCGGGATCGCCTGGCTCAGGTCGGGCCAGGTCGCCAGTTGCGCGAGCGCGCGCGAGGCCAACGTCATGGGGCCATCATGGACCGCTCACCCCTCGGCAACCAGCTCGTGAGCAAGCATTAACCGACCTGTATCCACCGGAGGACCGCGCACGGAAAGACTCCGGCCACCCCGAACGGGGCACACGGTGCGCGGGGTTGACGGCACGGCCGGCATCAAGGCACACAAGTAGGCGCAGGTCAAGGACACATCGCTCCCGCCACGGACAGGCCGGAGCCGGTCGCACGCGGCCGAGGGCGGCCCGGACGGCATGCGAAGGCGCTCGTCGCCGAGGCGAGCGCTGACGCGTATCCGGTTCTCTCGCGATATGAACACGCTTGGCCCGTCCGTACACGCGAGCACCCTGGAAAGACCTTGCCCCTCCCCTCGGCCTCCCCCTAACCTGAGTTTGTGCCGCAAATAAACAAAACCCGATCGCGCAACGTCGTGCCGGGCAGCAGTACCGATCTCACCCGGCTGCGGATCGCCCTGACCGCCTTCTTCGCCCTGGACGGCTTCATCTTCGCCGGATGGGTCGTCCGGATTCCCGACATCAAGGAGCAGACCCACGCCTCGGCCAGTGATCTGGGCCTGGCGCTCCTCGGCGTCTCCGCCGGTGCCGTGATCACGATGACCCTCACCGGGCGCCTGTGCCGGCGCTACGGCAGCCATCCGGTCACCGTGGTCTGCGCCGTTCTGCTCTCCCTCAGCGTCGCCCTGCCCCCGCTCACTCACTCCGCGCCCGCGCTCGGCGCCGTACTGCTGGTGTTCGGCGCCGCCTACGGCGGGATCAACGTGGCCTTCAACAGCGCCGCCGTCGATCTGGTGGCCGCACTGCGGAGGCCGATCATGCCCACGTTCCATGCCGCGTTCAGCCTCGGCGGCATGATCGGCGCGGGCCTCGGCGGACTGGTCGCCGGTGCGCTCTCCCCCACCCGGCATCTGCTCGGCCTCACCCTCACGGGGCTCCTCGTCACCGCCCTCGCCGGACGCACCCTGCTGCGACAGGAGCCGCCCGTGCCGGCCCGGACCCGCCCGTCGCCGCACCAGAAACCGCGGACCGGTGGCCCGCGACGCGGCGGCCACCGCGGGCTGGTGCTCGTCTTCGGGCTGGTCGCGCTCTGCACGGCCTACGGCGAGGGCGCCATGGCCGACTGGGGCGCGCTCCATCTCCAGCAGGACCTGGCGGCCTCGTCGGGCGTGGCGGCGGCCGGGTACTCGTGTTTCGCGCTGGCCATGACCATCGGCCGGGCGACCGGGACCACACTCCTGGAACGCCTCGGCCGCGCGCGCACCGTGATCGCCGGAGGCGCCGTCGCGGCGGCGGGCATGCTGCTCGGCTCCCTCGCGCCCTCCGTGTGGGCGGCGCTGATCGGCTTCGCCGTCACCGGGCTCGGGCTCGCCAACCTCTTCCCGGTCGCCGTCGAGCGGGCGGGCGCGCTGACCGGCCCGTCCGGGGTCGCCATCGCCTCGACGCTCGGCTACGGCGGCATGCTCCTCGGGCCGCCCTCGATCGGCTTCATGGCCGACTGGTTCTCTCTGCCGACCGCGCTCACGAGCGTGGCGGCGCTGGCCGCCGTCGCCGCGTTCATCGGGGTCACGACGCGGCGGACCATGGGGCGCTGACGGACCTCGGCCACGCGGCGGTGCAGCGGAAAAGGCGGGCCTTCGAGCGGACTCCATCCGGCACACTCGCCCCATGGAGACTGCCGACTTCCTTCAGACCCTGGACCGCGAGGGCCGACTGCTCGCGGCGGCCGCCGACGCCGCAGGGACCGACGCCAAGGTGCCCACCTGCCCGGAGTGGCAGGTGCGCGACCTGCTGCGGCACACCGGCGCCGTGCACCGCTGGGCCGCCGGCTACATCACCGAAGAGGGCACCGCACGGCGCCCCTTCGGCGACCCGCCGGAGCTGGACGGCGCCGAGCTGGTGGCCTGGTACCGGGACAGTCACCGCCTGCTGGTCGACGCCCTGGCCGCCGCACCCGTCGACCTGGAGTGCTGGACGTTCCTTCCGGCGCCCAGCCCCTCACCGCTGGCGTTCTGGACCCGCCGGCAGGCACACGAGACGACCGTCCACCGGTACGACGCGGAGGCGGCGCGCGGGGGTACGGCCTCCCCGATCGCCCCGGACTTCGCGGTCGACGGCATCGACGAACTGCTGCGCGGCTTCCACGCCCGCTCCCGGAGCCGGCTGCGCACCGAGGAGCCGCGCGTCCTGCGGGTGCGCGCGCTGCACGCGGGGACGGAAGGGGCGCAAGGGGCGGACACCGTGTGGACCGTACGGCTGTCGGCCGAGCCGCCGGTGACCGTGCGGAACACGGCCGGCGCAGATGACGAGGCCGGTGAGGCCGAGGCCGAACTGTTCGGACCCGCCGACGAGTTGTACCTGGCGCTGTGGAACCGCAGGCCGGTGCCGAGCGTGCGCGGCGATCACTCGCTGGCCGAGCTGTGGCGGGAGAAGGGCGGCATCTGACACTCCGTCAGCCTCCATCTCTCCTTCAGTCGGCGCAGGCCAGCATCCGCGCCAGCACCGCGCGCTGCACGGGCCGCACCTCGCCGTGCAGCGCGCGCCCCTTGCCCGTCAGGGCCACCCGGACCCCGCGCCGATCCTCGGCACACATCGCACGGTCGACCAGGCCGTCCTTCTCCAGGCGGCCGATCAGGCGGGACAGGGCGCTCTGACTGAGGTGGACCCGCTCGGAGATCTCCTGCACGCGGTAGGCGCAGCCGCCGTCGGCCGCCACCCCCTCGGCCAGCAGGTCGAGGACCTCGAAGTCGCTGGCGCACAAGCCGTGTTCGTGCAGCGCCCGGTCCAGCTCGCACTGGGTGCGGGCGTGCAGGGCCAGGATGTTCCGCCACTGCTCCACGAGTGCCTGCTCGGCCCTGTTCGCCGCCATGGGCGCACCGTAGCAGAGAATCAAGATTGTTGCACCGTAATTAAATGCATTTGCATTCGATGCATGCGCATGTACTGTCTTCGGCATGACCTCTCCGCTCACCCCCTCCGCGGCCCCGTCCCCGGCCGTCCGCTGGACTCCTCGCCTGTGGGGCACCCTGCTGGTGCTCTGCGCGGCGATGTTCCTCGACGCGCTGGACGTGTCGATGGTCGGTGTCGCGCTCCCCTCCATCGGCTCCGACCTGCATCTGTCCACGTCGACGCTGCAATGGATCGTCAGCGGCTACATCCTGGGCTACGGAGGCCTGCTCCTCCTCGGCGGACGCACCGCCGACCTGCTCGGCCGGCGCCAGGTGTTCCTCGTCGCGCTCGGCGTCTTCGCGCTCGCGTCGCTGCTCGGCGGGCTCGTGGACTCCGGTCCGCTACTGATCGCCAGCCGCTTCATCAAGGGCCTCAGCGCGGCCTTCACCGCGCCGGCCGGACTGTCGATCATCACCACGACGTTCCCGGAGGGTCCGCTGCGCAACCGGGCCCTGTCCATCTACACCACCTGCGCCGCCACCGGGTTCTCCATGGGTCTGGTGCTCTCCGGCCTGCTCACCGAGGCCAGCTGGCGCTTCACCATGCTGCTGCCCGCGCCGATCGCCCTGCTCGCACTGGCCGCGGGCCTGCGGCTGCTGCCGCGCAGCGCCCGCGAGGAGAACCACGCCGGCTACGACATCCCGGGCGCCGTCCTCGGCACCGCGTCGATGCTGCTGCTGGTCTACACCGTCGTCCAGGCCCCCGAGGCCGGCTGGGCCTCGGCCCGTACGCTGCTGTCGTTCCTCGCCGTCGCCGTGCTGCTCACCGCGTTCGTCCTGGTCGAGCGGCGTTCGCCGAGCCCGCTGATCCGGCTGGGCGTGCTGCGCTCGGGCAGCCAGGTGCGCGCCCAGCTCGGCGCCATCGCCTTCTTCGGCTCCTACGTGGGCTTCCAGTTCCTGACGACGCTCTACATGCAGTCCCTGCTCGGCTGGTCCGCGCTGCACACGGCGCTCGCGTTCCTGCCGGCCGGCGCACTGGTGGCGGTGTCGTCCACGAAGGTCGGCGCGATCGTCGACCGGTTCGGTACGCCCCGGCTGATCGCGCTGGGCTTCGCCTTCATGGCGCTCGGGTACGCCCTGTTCCTGCGCGTCGATCTCGACCCCGTGTACGCGGCGGTCGTCCTGCCGTCGATGCTGCTGATCGGCGCCGCCTGCGCGCTGGTCTTCCCCTCGCTCAACATCCAGGCCACCAACGGCGTCGAGGACCATGAGCAGGGCATGGTCTCCGGTCTGCTGAACACCTCGGTGCAGGTGGGCGGCGCGCTGTTCCTGGCGGTGGTGACGGCCGTGGTCACCGCGGGCGCCCCCGCACACGCCACTCCGCAGGCCGTCCTCGACAGCTACCGGCCCGGCTTCCTCGTCGTCACGGGCATCGCGCTGGCGGGCCTGCTGATCACGCTCACCGGTCTGCGCGGACACCGTAGCCGGCCGTCCGTGGTGGTCGCCCGGTCCACGTCCACGGCGCGGGAGGCGGAAGCGGAGCGCGTGGCGGTCCGCGACTAGGGGGTGTCGTTCGGATCAGGCCGGCCGAGACGAACGGTGCGGATCGGCCGACCCGAGCGGGGTCGTGGGGCCCCTCCCGCGCGAGCGAAGCCGAGCGTGGGGGAGTCGGCGAGTGACGACAACCCGGCTGGGGGTGCCCCCTCTGGGGGAGGGCGTGCCAGGGCCCGCGACGCCGGGATGATCCAGACGACACCTCCCAGGGGGAAGCCTCCGTACGTGCGCCCGGCGGGAGTTGGTTCGCCCGCCGGGCGCACGTCTGTGAGGCTGAGGTGATGGACAGCCACGGGGGACGCCGCACCAAGGCCCAGCAGGACGCGGCCACGGTCGAGATCGGCTATGCGCTGGTGAGCGCCGGGTTCGCGGCCGCGGTGCTGTTCGGAGCCGTCGCGGGGCCGGCGCTGCTCTTCGCTCTGCCCCGAGCGCTGAGGACGGCGCTGGTGTGGATCGGTCTCGTGGCCGCGTCCGTGGTCTTCCTGGCCCGGGTGGTGAGCGTGCTGGTGCGCTTCCGGCGGGGCGCTCAGCCCAGCCAGCCGGGTCGCACCAATCCCGACTCGTAGGCCAGCACGACGAGTTGGGCGCGGTCGCGGGCGCCCAGTTTCACCATCGCGCGGCTCACATGGGTCTTGGCCGTCAGCGGGCTGACCACCAGGCGGCGGGCGATCTCCTCGTTGGACAGACCGATGCCGACCAGCGCCATCACCTCCCGCTCCCGCTCGGTGAGCCGGGCGAGGGCATCGGCCGCCGCGGGCTCCTTGGAGCGGGCCGCGAACTCGGCGATCAGGCGCCGGGTGACGCCCGGCGACAGCAGCGCGTCGCCGTCGACCACCGCCCGTACGGCGCGCACGAGTTCGTCCGGTTCGGTGTCCTTCACCAGGAAGCCTGAGGCGCCGCAGCGGATGGCCTCGAAGACGTACTCGTCGAGCTCGAAGGTGGTGAGCATGACCACCTTGACGTCCGCCAGATCCGCGTCGTCCGTGATGCGCCGGGTCGCGGCCAGGCCGTCGAGCCGGGGCATGCGGATGTCCATGAGGACGACGTCCGGCGCCCGTTCGCGCACCAGGCGCAGCGCCTCCTCGCCGTCGGCCGCCTCGCCGGCCACCTCGATGTCCGGCTGCGCGTCGAGCAGCGCTCTGAAACCGGCCCGCACGAGCGACTGGTCGTCGGCGAGCAGTACCCGGATCACTGGTCCTCCCTGAGATGCGACGGCAGCACGGCGAGCACCCGGAAGCCGCCGTCGGGGCGCGGGCCCGCCTCGATGGTGCCACCCAGCGCGGCCGCCCGCTCCCGCATGCCGGCCAGCCCGTTCCCGCTGCCGCCGGCGTCGGCTCCGGTCGCGGGTCCGTCGTCGTCGACGCGCAGCCGCAGCGCGTCGCCGTCATGGGCGAACGCCACGCGCGCGTGCCGCGATCCGGAGTGCCGTACGACGTTGGTCAGCGCCTCCTGGACGATGCGGAACGCGGCCAGGTCGGCCCCCGCCGGCAGCTGCGGCGGCACGCCCTCGACCTCGACGCTCAGCCCGGCGGCGGCCGCCTGTTCCACCAGTTCCGGCAGCCGGTCCAGGCCGGGGGCGGGCGTGCGCGGGGCGGCGCCGGGGGCGCGCAGGGTGTCGAGCACCTGGCGGACCTCGCCGAGGGCCTCCTTGCTGGCGGCCTTGATGGTGGTGAGCGCGGTCCGCGCCTGCTCGGGGTCGCTGTCGAGCAGCGCGAGGCCCATGCCGGCCTGGACGTTGATGACGGAGATGCTGTGCGCGAGGACGTCGTGCAGTTCGCGGGCGATCCGCAGCCGTTCCTCGTCGGCGCGCCGCCGGGCCGCCTGCGCGCGGTCAGCCCGCTCCCGGGCCCACTGTTCGCGCCGCACCCGGGCCAGTTCGGCCACGGCGAACACCGCCAGCACCCAGGCGGCGAGGCCGATCTCCTGGATGACGCCCGCGCCCTTGTCCCCCGGGGGCGGCAGCCAGCGGTACAGCCAGAGCGCGACCAGGGCGTGCCCGGCCCACAGCAGTCCCACGGCCGCCCAGGCGGCTCGCCGGTGCCCGGCCACGACCGCGCTGAAGCAGGCCACCGCGACCGTCAGATAGACCGGCCCGTAGGGGTAGCCCGCGGCCAGGTAGCCGAGGGTCACCGCCGCCGTGCCGAACACCACGGCCACCGGGTGGCGGTGGCGCCACAGCAGCAGGAGCGAGGCGACGAGCAGCAGCACGCGCGCGTAGAGATCGAGCGGCACCCGGTGCGGCTGGCCGTGCCCGGCGAAGTTGCTGCCGACCAGCACGAACACGGTGAACAGCGCCGTCGAGCGCCACGGCCAGGCCCGCCCCCGGTGCGGCTCCGTGTCGTCCGGGCCGTCGCGCCAGGCAGGTCCGTACCGCGACCACGGGGGCCCGTACCGCCACCGCGGCGAGGGGGCGCGCTGCTCTTCCATGCCCGCCACGCTAGACGCCGGCGGCGGCGCCGGACGTCCGCCGGGCGAGGTGATCACCCGTACTCCCCGGGGAGTACGGCGCCCGCCACAGGGGACCCCGCCCCTACCGCAGCCCCACCCCGTGTGCCAGCCGCGTGACCGTGTGCCGGAAGAAGCTCTCCCGGTCCTCGACCACCTTGTGGAACTGGCCGAACAGCTCGAAGCTCACCAGCCCGAACAGCTGGGCCCAGGCCGCCACCATCGCCACGGCGACCTCGGGGGGCAGGTCGGGGGCGAGGTCGGCGGCCATGCGCTCGGCCTCGGGGCGCAGGGAGGCGGGCAGGGGCAGGTCGGCGAGCCCGGGGCCCTCGTGGGCGGCGCGGATGATGTCGATGAGGACGAGGCCCACGCGGGAGGCGGCCGGGACGGTGGTCTCGGGGGCGGCGTAGCCGGGCACGGGCGAGCCGTAGATCAGCGCGTACTCGTGCGGATGCGCGAGCGCCCAGCCGCGCACCGCCTCGCACACGGCGGTCCAGCGGGCCACGGGCGCGGCACCGCGCGCCGCGTCGTGCGCCCGCTCCGCACGCTCGCCGAGGGAGTCGTAGGCGTCGATGATCAGGGCGGTCAGCAGCTCGTCGCGGCTGGGGAAGTACCGGTACAGGGCCGAGGAGACCATGCCGAGTTCGCGCGCGACGGCCCGCAGCGAGAGCTTCGCCGCTCCTTCGTCCGCCAGCTGTCTGCGGGCCGCTTCCTTGATGGCGGCGGTGACTTCGGTCCTGGCCCGTGCGCGGGCGCCCTGTGGGGTGCTCATACCCTCAAGTCTGCCACGAGAGAGAGCAGTGCACACAAAAGAGAGCAGCGCTCTTGCATTCTCGTGCCGACCTCCCCCACACTGGAGCCAACCGAGAGCACCGCTCTCCCGAACCGTGGGGGTCACCATGTCGTCACACGTCAAGAAGCCGGGCTGGTTCACCGTCAACGTCTTCAACCGGACGGTGGCCTGGCTCACCGGCCGCGGCATCAGCATCTGGGGCTCCCGGGTCCTCGCGGTGCGCGGACGCAAGAGCGGGCAGTGGCGTACGACTCCGGTGAACCTGCTGACGGTGGACGGGCAGCAGTACCTGGTCGCCCCGCGCGGCCATGTCCAGTGGACCCGCAACATGCGGGCGGTCGGCGGGGGCGAGCTGAGGCTCGGCAGTAACGTGGACGTCTTCACCGCCGCCGAGGTCGCCGACGACGACAAGGTCCCGCTGCTGCGCGCCTACCTCAAGCGCTGGAAGGCGGAGGTCGGAGTCTTCTTCGACGGCGTCGGCCCCGACTCCCCGGACGAGGACCTGCGCCGCATCGCCCCCGACCACCCCGTCTTCCGGATCACCGTCACGAACTGACCGGATCCTCCGCCGGGGCGCCCTGCTCCCGGTCCAGCGCGGTCAGGGCGCGCTGGGCGAGCGGGCGGGAGCGGACGATCTCGGCGACCGAGGTCTTGCCCTGGGTGATCTCCCGGAACGCCCGCCAGGCGGGGCGGAATCCGGTGAGGGCCGCGTGGAAGAGGCCGGGACGCTTCTCGAACGCGGTCAGCAGCCGCTTGCCGACGCTCATCTCGACGCCGAGTCCGGCCTTGACCGCGAACGCGTAGTTCAGGGCCTGGCGGCGGGTGTCGACCGCGTCGTGCGCCTCGGCGATGCGCACCGCCCACTCCCCCGCGAGCCGGCCCGAGCGCAGCGCGAAGGAGATGCCCTCGCGCGTCCACGGCTCCAGCAGACCGGCCGCGTCACCGCAGACCAGCACCCGCCCCCGGGACAGCGGCGAGTCGTCCGCGCGGCAGCGGGTCAGATGCCCGGAGGAGATGGACGGCTCGAAGCCGGCCAGACCGAGCCGGGCGATGAAGTCCTCCAAGTACCGCTTCGTGGCGGCGCCTTCGCCGCGCGCGGAGATCACGCCGACCGTCAGGGTGTCGCCCTTCGGGAACACCCAGCCGTAACTGCCCGGCATCGGGCCCCAGTCGATGAGGACCCGGCCCTTCCAGTCCTCCGCGACGGACTCCGGGACCGGGATCTCCGCCTCCAGGCCGAGGTCCACCTGGGCCGGCTTCACCCCGACATGGGCCCCTATCCGGCTGGCGCTGCCGTCGGCGCCGACGACCGCGCGGGCCAGCACCGTTTCGCCGCCCTGGAGCAGGACGGCGACCGTGCGCCGGTCGGGGACCGCCGAGCCGTGCTGCTCCACGCGCTGCACCGTGACGCCCGTACGCAGCTCGGCGCCCGCCTTCTGGGCGTGCTCGACCAGCTGCTGGTCGAACTCGGGGCGGTTGATCAGGCCGAACAGCATCTGCTTGGAGCGGCGGGTGCGGGCGAACCGGCCGTTGTGGGAGAACGTGACCGCGTGCACCCGGTCACGGAAGGGCAGCTCGAAGCCCGGGGGCAGCGCGTCGCGCGAGGGGCCGATGATGCCGCCGCCACAGGTTTTGTAGCGCGGCAACTCGGCTTTCTCCAGCAACAGCACGCGCCGTCCGGCGACCGCGGCCGCATAGGCGGCCGAGGCCCCCGCGGGTCCCGCGCCCACCACGACGACGTCCCACACCTGCTGCACGTCGTCCGCCGAAGAGTTCTCGCCGCTCACGATGGTCTACTGCTCCGATCCAGCCGCTGCCGTAGTGTCCCCCGCATCCTACGGCGGTCGTCGCCGCAGGCCACTGTGGGAGTATCGGGGTACTCACCCCGTTCAACGTCGCACCCACGAGGAGCGTGCCCATGTCGTCGAATCCGGTCGCCGAGACCGTCGCCTCGCTGATGCCCCGGGCGAAGGCGGAGCTGACCGAGCTCGTCGCCTTCCGGTCGGTGGCCGACTTCGCGCAGTTCCCGAAGAGCGAGAGCGAGGCCGCCGCGCGCTGGATCACCGAGGCGCTCACCGCCGAGGGCTTCGTCGACGTGGCCCTGCTGGACACCCCGGACGGCACCCAGTCGGTCTACGGCTACCTGCCGGGCCCCGAGGGTGCGAAAACGGTTCTGCTCTACGCCCACTACGACGTGCAGCCGCCGCTGGACGAGGCCGGCTGGACCACCCCGCCGTTCGAGCTGACCGAGCGCGACGGCCGCTGGTACGGCCGCGGGAGCGCCGACTGCAAGGGCGGCTTCATCATGCACCTGCTCGCGCTGCGCGCCCTGAAGGCGAACGGCGGCGTCCCGGTGAACGTGAAGATGATCGTCGAGGGCTCGGAGGAGCAGGGCACCGGCGGTCTGGAGCGCTACGCCGAGCAGCACCCCGAGCTGCTCGCGGCCGACACGATCGTGATCGGCGACGCGGGCAACTTCCGGGCCGGCCTGCCCACCGTGACCACCATCCTGCGCGGGATGACCCTGGTCCGGGTGCAGATCGCCACCCTGGAGGGCAACCTGCACTCGGGCCAGTTCGGCGGAGCCGCCCCGGACGCGCTGGCCGCGCTGATCCGGGTCCTGGACTCGCTGCGCGCCGCGGACGGCTCGACCACCGTCGACGGTCTCGACTCCTCGGCCACGTGGGACGGCCTGGAGTACACCGAGGAGCAGTTCCGCTCCGACGCCCGGGTGCTCGACGGTGTCGAACTGACCGGCGGCGGCGCCGTCGCCGACCGCCTGTGGGCCCGCCCGGCGGTCAGCGTCCTCGGCATCGACTGCCCGCCGGTCGTCGGCGCGACCCCCTCGGTGCAGTCCACGGCCCGGGCCCTGATCAGCCTGCGGGTGCCGCCGGGCGTGGACGCCGCCGAGGCGACCAAGCTGCTCCAGGCGCACATCGAGGCGCACACCCCGTGGGGCGCCCGGGTCAGCACCGAGCACATCGGCCAGGGCCAGCCCTTCCGCGCCGACCCCACCAGCCCGGCCTACCGGGCGATGGCCGACGCGATGGCCGCGGCCTACCCCGGCGAGACCATGCAGTACGCCGGACAGGGCGGCTCCATCCCGCTGTGCAACACCCTCGCCGGGCTGTACCCGCGGGCCGAGATCCTGCTGATCGGTCTCAGCGAGCCGGAGGCGCAGATCCACGCGGTCAACGAGAGCGTCTCCCCCGAGGAGCTGGAGCGCCTGTCGGTCGCCGAGGCGCTGTTCCTGCGCAACTACGCCGGCTGACCCCCCGGGTCTCCCGTCCGCCGCTTCTGCCGGCGGCAGAGCGCCCTCGCCTGCGGGCGGGGGCGCTGCCTACGGTCGGGGCATGGACGTCATCGAACTGCTCCCCCGGCTGCACCTGCTGCGCTTCCCCGTCGGCCAGGCCTATCTCTGGCGCGACGACGACGAGTTGACGCTCGTCGACACGGGCACGATCGGTGCGGGCCCGGCGATCGCCGACGCGATCACGGCGCTGGGGCACGCGCCCTCGGACGTACGGCGGATCGTGCTGACCCATTTCCACGAGGACCACGTGGGCGGGGCGGGCGAGTTCGCGGCGCTGAGCGGCGCCGAGGTGCTGGCGCACCACCTCGACGCCCCGGTCGTCCGCGGGGAACTCCCCGGCCCACGGCACCGGTTCGAGGACTGGGAGCTGCCGATCCACCTGGAAGTGAGCAAGCACCTGCCCCAGGGGACGCCGGTGCCGCCCGCCCCGGTCACCGACGTGTCCGACGGCGAGGTGCTCGACTTCGGCGGCGGGGCACGTGTGCTCCATGTCCCCGGGCACACGGACGGCAGCATCGCGCTGTTCCTGCCCGCCGAGGGCGTGCTGTTCACCGGGGACACGGTGGCCGCGTCACCGGCCGACGGCTCGGTGATCCCAGGGGTGTTCAACCTCGACCGCCCGCAACTCCTCGCCTCTCTGCGGCGGTTGGCGGAGCTGGACGCGGAGGTGGCGTGCTTCGGGCACGGCGACCCGGTGCTGTCGGGTGCGGCGGCGGCGCTGCGCGAGGTGGCAGCCACCGCCTGAACACCGGACCACCGGGGATCAGCCGACCGGCACCCCGCCCTCCAGATACAGGGCGGTGCCCCGCTCACGGGCCCGCAGCGCCCAGCGCAGCCGCTCGTAGCGGACCGGCGGGAGCATCCCCGCGGCCTCCTGCTCGCCGGCGAAGCGCCAGGCGCGCAGCTCCGGGCCCGGCAGCAGCACCCGGGACGCCTCGGCGGGCTCCAGTCTGCCGCCGTCGAACAGCAGCCGCAGCCCGCCGAAGCCGGGCGGCGCGGGCCGCTCCCAGTCCACGACGAGCAGCCGCGGCACCTCCCGCAGCTCTATCCCGGTCTCCTCGGCGACCTCCCGCATCCCGGCACGGGCGGGCGCCTCACCCCGCTCGACCACCCCGCCGGGGAACTCCCAGCCGGGCTTGTAGGTCGGGTCGACGAGCAGCACCCGGTCGTGTTCGTCGAAGAGCAGCACCCCGGCGGCGAGCGTCTCGGCGGTCGGCTCGGGGGTCTGCACGATGTCACAGGGGGGTACGGTCCCGCCGGAGACGGCGTCGGCGATGCGGACGGCGGTCTCGTACGGAGTGAGGTCGCCGGTGTCCACGAGGTGGGCGTCGGCGGTGAGCCAGGAGGCGAGGGCGGCGCGGTAGGGCTCGATGTGGTCGTACGACCACTGCCGTATCCGTATCTCGCCGTCGGGCAGGTCGGGCGGGATCTCCCGGCCGGCTATCCGCTCGCGCAGGATCGTTTCGGCCGGGGCGAGGAGCAGATGGTGCACGGGGATCCTGCGGGTGGCGAGGCCGCCGAAGATCTCGTCGCGGTACTCCTGGCGGAGCAGGGTCATGGGCACCACGAGGGTCCCGCCCAGCTCGGCCAGCATCGCGGCGGCCGTGTCGACCATCAGCCTGCGCCAGATCGGCAGGTCCTGGATGTCGCCGACCTCGGCGAGGCGCTTGGGCGGCAGGAGGTGCGTGAGCGACCCGCCGACGACCTCGGGGTCGAAGAGCGTGCTGTTCGGGATCAGCTCGATCAGTTCCCGTGCGGCGGTGGTCTTCCCCGCACCGAACGCGCCGTTGATCCAGACGACGGTCACGGACTCCCCCTCTTCTGTTGGCCCCCTGTGGCTTGCCCGCAACACCCTGCCACGGAAACCCCGCCCCGGTGAGGGCGTCCGCACAGGAGTGCCGGTGCCCCCTGCGGCGGGAACACCGGCATGCGCGCGGAGAGCGCCGAAGCCAGGGGGTGTCGTTCGGATCAGGCCGGCCTGATCCAGACGACACCCCCTAGTTCTGCCCGAAGTCCTGCGGGAAGGCCCGATCGAAGGCGTGGTCGAAGGCCTGGGCGCCGGACTGCCGGCCGGCGGGGGCGAGACCGTCCTGGTCGACGAGGTCACCGGTCGAGTGGACGGTGTCCTGGACACCGAGCTCGTCGAGCGGACCGTTGTCCGCCGCGTGGGACGGGGTGACGGCGGCCACGACGAATCCGGTGGCCAGGGTGGCGAGGGCGAGGATGCTGCGCTTCTTCATGCGCTGACCAACTGGAAAGGCGGCCGGGGGTCACGCGGACCGCGCGCCTTCCGCTCATCAGGCCGATCGCCGTCCGGCGCGCGGGCGCCCCGGCCGTACGGGCGCCCTGGCGGGAAAATTCCGTGGCTCCGCCGATCATGTGCCGGATATCCTCCGGGGCCAGAGCGTCGACGATCACCTTCTTCAACGCCCCACCGCCGGACGGATCGAGGTCGCATGCGCGCGCAGGTGAGCGGTTTCCCGGCCGTCGGCCCCGACGGCGATCCCCTCGGCCTCGTGGCGCGCTCGGCCGACCGGCTCGTACGGTCCGCCGGCGCGCTGTCCGACGCCGCGCTGCGTGCCCCGGCCGGGCTGCCCGGGTGGACGCGCGGCCATGTGCTCGCCCATGTCGCCCACAGCGCCGACGCCTACGTCCGGCTGCTCGGGCTCGCGCGCACCGGCCGCGAGCCGGGCCCCCGCGCGGACCGGGCGTCACTGGCCGCCGCGCTGGAGCGGGACGCGGCCCTGCCCGCCGGCCGGCTCACGGCCCTGCTGCGCGAGAGCCTCGACCGGTTCACGGCGCAGGCGCGCGCGATGCCCGCCCCCGCCTGGGACCGTCTGGTCCCCGCGCTGGCCGGCTGGCGGCACCCGGCCTGGTATCTGATGCTGCGCTGCCTGCGGGAGCTGGAGACCCACCACCTGGACCTCGGCACCGGTCACGGCACCGAGCAGTGGCCCGGCGCGTATGTCTCCTGGGCGCTGGACGACACGCTCGGCACCCTGCGGGCGCAGGGCTTCGCGCTCGCCTCGGTGGAGGCCGTGGACCTGGGCCGGCGCTGGACCCTGGCGCCGCAGGGCCCCTCGGTCACGGGGGCCGGACACCGGATCCTCGGCTGGCTCACCGGACGACTGCCCGCCGACACCCTGGTTCCTGACGCACCGGCGCATCTCCTGCCCCGGCCGCCCGCCTGGCCCCAGCCTCCGCTGCCGGGCTGGGGCCGCGTCGGCGACGGCGCATGAGCCGAGCGAAGCCAACACATCCGAACACTCAACGAGCTCACAGGGTGAAACAGCCCAGCTGTCAAGGCTTTTGACGGGATATCGAACAGTCCAGACCTACCTCTTCCAACAGACTCCGACAGGTCCTACCGTAAACGCGCACGACTGAGCCTCGCTGACACCCAGGCGTCGCCCGGTCGTCAGCCACCGTTCGCGAGTCGGAGGAACGTCCACGATGCGTCACCCTCACACCCGCACGACCCGCACCGCCCGCCGAAGACTGCTCGGGGCCCTCGGCGCCGGGCTGCTGTGCACGGCGGGCCTCGCCACCCCCGCCGTCGCCACCCCGGCCGCCCGCGCCCCCGTCACCACGGTCCCCGCGCAGGCCCCCGCCGTCCCCGCCCTGGCCGACGGGCTCGCCCTCACCCCGCCGATGGGCTTCAACAACTGGAACTCCACGCACTGCCGGGCCGACTTCAACGAGACGATGGTCAAGGGCATCGCGGACCTCTTCGTGGCCAAGGGCCTGAAGGACGCGGGCTACCGGTACGTCAACCTGGACGACTGCTGGGCCCTGCCGAACCGCGACGCGAATGGCAAGCTGGTGCCCGACCCGGCCCGCTTCCCGAACGGCATCAAGGCCGTCGCCGACTACGTCCATTCCAAGGGCCTCAAACTCGGCATCTACACCAGCGCCGGCATCAAGACCTGCAACAGCGCGGGCTTCCCGGGCGCGCTCGGCCACGAGTACAGCGACGCGCGGCAGTTCGCCGACTGGGGCGTGGACTACCTCAAGTACGACAACTGCAACAACCTCGGCGTCGACGCCCGGTCGCGCTACCGGACCATGCGGGACGCGCTGAGAGCGACCGGGCGGCCCATCGTGTACAGCATCTGCGAATGGGGCGAGAACAAGCCGTGGGAATGGGCCGCGGACGTCGGTCACCTCTGGCGGACCACAGGTGACATCAGCGACGACTGGGGCTCGATGGTCTCGATCCTCAAGCAGAACCTGCCGCTCGCGCCCTACGCCGGCCCCGGGCACTGGAACGACCCCGACATGCTGGAGGTCGGCAACGGCGGCATGACGGACACCGAGTACCGCTCGCACTTCTCGCTCTGGTCGATCATGGCCGCACCCCTGCTGATCGGCACCGATCTGCGCAAGGCCACCCCGGCGACCTTCGACATCCTGGACAACAAGGACGTCATCGCCGTCGACCAGGACCCGCTCGGCAAGCAGGGCACGGTGATCTCCTCCGTGGGCGGGCGCTGGGTCATCGTCAAGGAGATGAAGGACGGCAGCCGGGCGGTCGCCCTCTTCAACGAGTCCGGCACCGCCCAGCGGATCGCCACCACCGCGAGCGCCGTCGGCCTGCCCGCCGCCCCCGCCTACACCGTGCGGGACCTGTGGCAGCACCGCGACGACAACACCGCCGGCACCCTCGCCTCGACCGTACCGGCCCACGGCACGGTGCTGCTGCGCGTTTCCGCCGACCCGCGCTGGGCGACCCACCCGCCGGCGGCCGAACTCGGCCTGGACGGCAGCCCGTTGCTGGAGGCGGCCACCCCGGTCACACTGACCGGCACGGTCACCGACCTCGGCCGTACACCCGCGCGCCGGCTCTCGGTGTCGCTCACCGGACCGGCGGGCTGGAGCGTGCGGCCGACCTCGGCGACCACGGCCGGCGCCCTCCCCACCGGCCGGACCCTGCGCACCGGCTGGCGCGTGACCGCCCCGGCCGGAACCCCGACGGGGGCCTACGACCTGACGCTCCGGGCCCGTTACCGCTCACCGTCCGGCGAACAGGTCTCCAGCGCCCTCCCGCTCAGCGCGTCCGTGGTGGTACGGCCGCCCGCCGGGACGTCGTACCTGAGCGATCTGCCCTGGCTGTCGGCGACCAACGGCTGGGGACCGGTGGAACGCGACACCAGCAACGGGGAGAGCGCCGCGGGCGACGGGCACCCGATCACCATCGGCGGCACCGTGTACGCCAAGGGGCTCGGGGCGCACGCGCCGAGTGACATCTCCTTCTACACCGGCCGGGCCTGTACGACGGTCCGCGCGGCCGTCGGCGTGGACGACGAGAAGGGCCTGAAGGGCACCGTCGCCTTCGAGATCTGGGCGGACGGCACGAAGGTCGCCGCCACGGGCGTCCTGACCAACACGATGCCCGCCCAGCCCCTCACCGCCGACGTCACCGGCGCCCAGGTGGTCCGCCTCGTCGTCACCGACGGCGGCGACGGCAACGACTCCGACCACGCGGACTGGGCGGACGCCGCACTGACCTGCTGACGGCGCCCATCCGCCGGGCGCGGCGACCGGCACGCGGCCGCGGGCCGGCGGGGACACCGCGGTGTGCGCCCCGTCCCGGCTCAGACCCCCGCCGCGTCCGGCCGCCGGGCCAGCGCCGCCGCGGCGGCCCCGACCAGCCCCGCGTCGGTGCCCATCTGGGCGGGGACGACCGTCAGCCGCTGCACGAACGACAGGGTCGCGTAGCCGGTGAGCGCCTTGCGCAGCGGCGTGAGCAGGATGTCGCCCGCCTTGCCGACACCGCCGCCGATCACCGCGATGTCGATCTCGACCAGGGTCGCGGTGGCCGCGATGCCGGCGGCCAGCGCCTGGGCGGCCCGCTCGAAGGAGGCCACGGCGACCGGGTCGCCCGCGCGGGCGGCGGCGGCCACCGCGGCGGCCGAGGTGTCGCCGTCGGGGCCCGGCAGCCAGCCCTGCTCCAGGGCGCGGCGGGCGATGTTGGGCCCGCTGGCGATGCGCTCCACACAGCCCCGCGAACCGCACGGACACGGGTCGCCGTCGAGGTCGACGCTGATGTGGCCGATGTGACCGGCGTTGCCGGTCGGGCCGGGGTGCAGCTGCCCGTTCAGGACCAGGCCGCCGCCGACACCCGTCGAGACCACCATGCACAGCGCGTTGTCGTGGCCGCGCGCGGCGCCCTGCCAGTGCTCGGCCGCGGTGATCGCGACGCCGTCCCCGATCAGCTCGACCGGCAGGCCCCCGGTGGCCACGCGGACCCGCTCCACCAGCGGGAAATCCCGCCAGCCGGGCACGTTGACCGGGCTGACGGTGCCCGCAGAGGCGTCCACCGGGCCGGCGCTGCCGATGCCGAGGAGGCCGGCGCGGACCCACAGCGGTGACCCGGCGAGCTCGCCGAGCACCACCTCGACGGCCCGCATGACCGTTTCGCCGTCCTGCTGGGCGGGCGTGGCACGCTGAGCGCGCTCCAGGATGCGGCCGTCACCGTCCACCAGTGCGCCGGCGATCTTGGTGCCACCGATGTCCAGGGCCGCCACAAGGTCGGTGTGCATGAGAGTCAGATCTCCCCGTCGAAGCTTGATAACCATACAGAGCAGGGCCGGTCAAGCGGTGGGGGCGCAGGCCGACAGACAGCGGTGGACAGTGTCTCGCGCATCTGACAACGTTGTCCAGGTTCTATGCTCGACGCCACATCCTCATACAAACGCCGGATCGGCGCAGCCCCCTCGGGACATTGCGCACACGCACCGACCGCGCGGACGAGACGGACGACAGGACAGGACCCCGCATCGTGCCCGACACCACCCGCCCCACAGACCGCCTGCCCGGCACCCGCTACGGCAACCGCCCGACCATGAAGGACGTGGCGGCGCGGGCCGGTGTCGGGCTGAAGACGGTCTCCCGGGTGGTCAACGGCGAGCCCGGGGTCACGCCGGACACCGAGCGGCGGGTGCAGGAGGCCATCGAAGCGCTGGGCTTTCGCCGCAACGACAGCGCCCGCGTGCTGCGCAAGGGCCGTACGGCGAGCATCGGCCTGGTGCTGGAGGACCTCGCCGACCCCTTCTACGGCCCGCTCAGCCGCGCCGTAGAGGAGGTGGCCCGGGCCCATGGCGCCCTGCTCATCAACGGCTCCAGCGCCGAGGACCCGGAGCGCGAGCAGGAGCTGGCGCTGGCGCTGTGCGCGCGCCGGGTGGACGGGCTGGTGGTGATTCCGGCCGGGGACGACCACCGCTATCTGGAGCCGGAGATCCGGGCCGGGGTGGCGACCGTGTTCGTGGACCGGCCGGCCGGGCGGATCGACGCGGACGTGGTCCTGTCCGACAACTTCGGCGGCGCCCGGGACGGGGTCGCGCATCTGATCGCGCACGGCCACCGCCGGATCGGGTTCATCGGCGACATGCCCCGCATCCACACGGCCGCCGAGCGGCTGCGCGGCTACCGGGCGGCCATGGAGGACGCGGGGATACCGGTCGAGGACGCCTGGATGTCCCTCGGACAGACCGATCCGGAGCGGGTGCGCCGGGCGGCGGAGGAGATGCTCGCCGGGCCCGAGCCCGTCACCGCGATCTTCACGGGCAACAACCGGGTGACGGTCACCGTGATCCGGGTCCTGGCCGAGCGCTCCCGCCGGGTCGCCCTGGTGGGCTTCGACGACTTCGAGCTGGCCGATCTGCTCCAGCCCGGGATCACGGTCGTCGCCCAGGACGCGGCCGCCCTCGGCCGTACGGCGGCCGAGCGTCTGTTCCGCCAGCTGGACGGCGGGCTCGTCGCCCCGGAGCGCATCGAGCTGCCCACCCGGCTGATCACGCGCGGCTCGGGCGAACTGCCGCCGGCGGACTGAGCCGCGCGGGACCGGAGCACCCACGTCAGCCGGCCGGCCCGGCGCCGTACGCCGACGGTCAGCAGACCCGGAGGCCGGGCACCGGGGCGTCGTTGTTCCCGCCCTCCAGGTAGACGTCGCTGACGTAGACGCCGGTGTTGCCGCTGTCGTCGTCGGTCTTCGCCCACCACACGTTCGTCCAGCGGCCGTAGGTCTCCCGGCGGCCCAGGTTCGCCTGGCAGTAGAAGTAGTTGGTGCCCGCGTCGAGAGTCCCGGCCGCGGCGCCGGAGGCCGTGTAGGACGTGGCCGTGCGCCACACGCCGCAGGTGTACTTGCCGCCGCCGGTGGACCGGCACGCTGCCGTCGGACCGGACGTGTGGCCCGGACCGCCGGTCGGGGCCGGGCCGTGGGACGGTTTGCCCGGTGGTGCGGCCGTGGCGGAGGCGGCGGCGCGCGAGGTCGGTCCGGTGGTGTCCGGGCCGCTCGGCGTCGGGCTGGGTTCCGCGCCCTTGCTGCCGTTCGGGCGGGTGTGCCCGGGCCGGGTGGACCGCTCGGTGCCGGCCCTTTGGGCGGTGGCGCTCGCGGAGCGCGAGGCGGCGGGCGCGGGCGCCGCCTTCGACGAGCCCGTGTCGCGCAGCGTGGCGACGGTGATCCCGGCCGCGGCGAGCACGACGGCGACGGCAGCGGCGGCGAGCAGGACGCGGCCCCTGCGACGGGGTGTGCCCGGCGGGGTGTTCACGGGCCCGGTGCGGGTGCCGGGTGCGAGGGTGGCCGGTCCGGTGGAGCCCTGGGCGTCGCCGGGCACCGGGCTCGTCGGCGCACCGGCCGGGGGCACGGGGCTGTGGGCGAACTGTCCGGCCGGGCCCTGCGGCGCCGCCGGGCCGAATCCCGGCGGCGCGGCCGGTGTGGTGGTTTCCGTGCGTTCGGGTGCGCCCGGCGGTGTCGCGCGCAGGGTGGTGGTCGGCGTGTCCGGCGTCCGTGTGCCGGTCACCTCGCGCAGTGCCTCGCAGGCCTCCTCGGCATCCGGGCGGGCGTCCGGGCGCTTGTCGAGCAGGCGCCGCAGGACCGGTGCCAGCGGTCCCGCCCGGCGGGGCTCGGGCAGCGGTTCGGTGACGATCGCGGCGAGCGTGGAGTAGGTGGACGTGCGGCGGAACGGGGAGGCGCCCTCGACGGCCGCGAACAGCGTGGCGCCCAGGGCCCAGACGTCGGACGCCGGGCCGGGCTCGGCGCCCTGGGCGCGCTCGGGGGCCAGGTAGTCGAGGGAGCCGACGAGTTCGCCGCTGCGGGTGAGGCGGGTGGCCGAGCCGTCGCCGGGGTCGTCCATGGTGGCGATGCCGAAGTCGGTGAGGACGACGCGGCCGGAGCGGTCGAGGAGGATGTTGCCGGGTTTGACGTCGCGGTGCAGGACGCCGGCGCGGTGGGCGGCGGCCAGGGCGTCCGTCACGGCGGCGCCGATGCGTGCCGCCTCGTACGGGTCGAGGGTGCCGCGCTCGCGCAGGACGTCGTCCAGGGAGGGACCCTCGATCAGTTCCATGACGATCAGCGGGCGCCCGTCCACCTCGGCCACGTCGTGCACGGCGACGACACCGGGGTGGCGGACCCGGGCGGCGGCCCGGGCCTCGCGCTGCATGCGCAGCCGCAGTTCGGACAGTTCCGGTCCGGCCGCGTCCGTGTACGTGCGCAGCTCCTTGACGGCGACCTCGCGGCCGAGGACCTCGTCCACCGCCCGCCAGACCACGCCCATGCCACCGCGCCCGAGCCGTGCGCTCACGCGATAGCGCCCGGCCAGCAGCCGGCCGGCTCCGTCCGAGTGCCCGTACCGCTCCGGTCCCTGCTCCCCCGAAGACACCGCCGCCCCGTTCCTGAAGTCGTTGCTCTGTCGCGTCCGCCTGGTCGATGCGTGGCGTCCAGCGTACGGGGCGGCGGCGCCGGCCAACTCCCGCGGCCGGGGGTCGTGACCGGTCCGCGACGTCTACTGCGCGGAGGCGGTCAGGTCGCCGCGCCGGGGCGCGGCGAACCCCTCCAGGTCGAGGCGGGTCAGGCCGGTGAGGCGGGCGACCTCGGCGATGTCGAGGGCGCCGCAGTCCAGGCCGCGCAGCAGGTAGCCGCTGAGGGCCTTGGCGGTGGCGGGCTCGTCCATGACGTCGCCGCCGACGTGGCCCGCGTAGCGGGCGAGGCGGCCGGCGGCCTGCTCGAAGCCCTCGCGGTAGAAGGCGAAGACGGCGGCGTAGCGGGTCGGGATGTGGCCGGGGTGCATGTCCCAGCCCTGGTAGTAGGCGCGGGACAGGGCGCGGCGGGTGAGGCCGTAGTGCAGCCGCCAGGCGTCGTGGACCTTGGCCGTCGGGCCGACGGGCAGGACGTTGGTGGAGCCGTCGCAGACGCGTACGCCGGTGCCCGCGGCGGCGACCTGCATGACCGCCTTGGCGTGGTCGGCGGCGGGGTGGTCGCTGGCCTGGTAGGCGGCGGAGACGCCGAGGCAGGCGCTGTAGTCGAAGGTGCCGTAGTGCAGACCGGTGGCGCGGCCCTCGGCGGCCTGGATCATCCGGGCGACGGTCGCGGTGCCGTCGGTGGCGAGGATGGACTGGCTGGTCTCGATCTGGATCTCGAAGCCGAGCCGACCGGCGTCGAGGCCGTGGACCTTCTCGAAGGCCTCCAGGAGCCCGACGAACGCGCCGACCTGCTCGGGGTACGTCACCTTCGGCAGGGTGAGGACCAGGCCCTCGGGCAGACCGCCCGCCTCGATCAGGCCGGTGAGGAAGACGTCGAGGGTGCGGATGCCCCGGTCGCGGACGGCGGCCTCCATGCACTTCATGCGGATGCCCATGTACGGCGCCGCCGTGCCGTTCTCGTACGCCTCCGCGATCAGGCGGGCGGCGCGGGCCGCGGTCGCGTCCTCCTCGGCGTCGGGGCGGGGGCCGTAGCCGTCCTCGAAGTCGACGCGCAGGTCCTCGATGGGTTCGCGCTCCAGCTTGGCGCGCACGCGCGTGTAGACCGGCTCGGCCAGTTCGTCCGCGAGGCCGAGGACGGCCGCGAAGGAGGCGGCGTCGGGGGCGTGTTCGTCGAGGGCGGCGAGGGCCCGGTCGCCCCAGGAGCGGACGGTGTCGGCGGCGAAGGCGTCGCCGGGGACGTAGACGGTGTGGACGGGCTGCCGGGTGCCGGGGTCCCCGGGGTAGAGGCGCTCCAGCTGCGCGTCGACCGGTGCGAGGGAGGCGCTGATCTCCTCGCTCACGGCGCCCGCGAGGCTCGTCGCCACCTTCTCCTGCTGACCCATCCCACACCCTCCTATTTTCCGCTGTACGGAATCAATAATCCGCAGAATGAAGTTATCCGGGCGGTTCGCGCTGGTCAACACCCTGTCCGTACGCCGGCCCACGAGAGAGAGTCGTCTTCAGGATGCACCGAGGCCCCGGTGACCGCGTGGGTCACCGGGGCCTCGGACAGCGCCTGGCCGGACTCAGCCCTTGCGGGCCTTGATCTCGTCGGTCAGCTGCGGGACGACGTCGAAGAGGTCGCCGACCACGCCGTAGTCGACCAGCTCGAAGATCGGGGCCTCGGCGTCCTTGTTGACGGCCACGATGGTCTTCGAGGTCTGCATACCGGCGCGGTGCTGGATCGCGCCGGAGATGCCGTTGGCGATGTACAGCTGCGGCGAGACCGACTTGCCGGTCTGGCCGACCTGGTTGGTGTGCGGGTACCAGCCCGCGTCGACGGCGGCACGCGAGGCACCGACGGCCGCGCCGAGGGAGTCGGCGAGCGCCTCGATGATCGAGAAGTTCTCGGCGCCGTTGACACCACGGCCGCCGGAGACCACGATCGCGGCCTCGGTCAGCTCCGGACGGCCCGTCGACTCACGCGGCGTGCGCGCGGTGACCTTGGTGCCGGTCGCCTTCTCCGAGAAGGTCACGGCGAGGGCCTCGACCGCACCGGCGGCCGGGGCGGCCTCCACTGCGGCCGAGTTCGGCTTGACCGTGATGACCGGGGTGCCCTTGCTGACACGGGACTTGGTGGTGAAGGACGCGGCGAACACCGACTGGGTGGCCACCGGACCCTCGTCACCGGCCTCCAGGTCGACGGCGTCGGTGATGATGCCGGAGCCGATGCGCAGCGCGAGGCGGGCGGCGATCTCCTTGCCCTCGGCGGAGGACGGGACCAGCACGGCGGCCGGGGACACGGCCTCGTGGGCGGCCTGGAGGGCGTCGACCTTCGGCACGACCAGGTAGTCGGCGTACTCGGACGCGTCGTGGGTGAGGACCTTCACCGCGCCGTGCTCGGCGAGGGTGGCGGCGGTGTCGGCGGCGCCGTTGCCCAGCGCGACGGCGACGGGCTCGCCGAGGCGGCGGGCCAGGGTCAGCAGCTCCAGGGTGGGCTTGCGGACGGCACCGTCCACGTGGTCGACGTAGACGAGGACTTCAGCCATGGGATTGCTCTCCTGCGTAAGGAAGTTGAGGGGCGGTCAGCGGGGGCGAGCCCTTAGATGAACTTCTGGCTCGCGAGGAACTCAGCGAGCTGCTTGCCGCCCTCGCCCTCGTCCTTGACGATGGTGCCGGCCGTGCGCGCCGGGCGCTCGTTCGCGGCCTCGACCGTGGTGAACGCGCCCTCCAGGCCCACCTCTTCGGCCTCGATGTCGAGGTCCGACAGGTCCCAGGACTGAACCGGCTTCTTCTTCGCCGCCATGATGCCCTTGAAGGACGGGTAACGCGCCTCGCCGGACTGGTCCGTCACGGACACGACCGCCGGGAGGGAGGCCTCCAGCTGCTCGCTCGCCGCGTCGCCGTCACGACGGCCCTTCACGACGCCGTCCTCGACGGAGACCTCGGAGAGCAGGGTGACCTGCGGGACACCGAGACGCTCGGCGACCAGCGCCGGCACGACACCCATGGTGCCGTCGGTGGAAGCCATGCCGGAGACGACCAGGTCGAAGCCGGCCTTCTCGATCGCCTTGGCCAGCACCAGGGAGGTGCCGATGGCGTCGGTGCCGTGCAGGTCGTCGTCCTCGACGTGGACGGCCTTGTCGGCACCCATCGACAGGGCCTTGCGGAGCGCGTCCTTGGCGTCCTCCGGGCCGATCGTGAGAACGGTGACCTCGACGTCGTCGTCGGAGTCCTCCGAGATCTTCAGGGCCTGCTCGACCGCGTACTCGTCCAGCTCGGAGAGCAGACCGTCCACGTCGTCGCGGTCGACGGTCAGGTCATCGGCGAAGTGCCGGTCGCCAGTGGCGTCGGGCACGTACTTCACAGTGACAACGATCCTCAAGCTCACGCCGGCTCTCCTACTGCATCGACATTTCCGGGCTGCCTCTTGCAGGCAGCATAGGCGCCTCAAGCGGCCGATCCCGGTCGGGGCGTCCGCGCGCTCCGACCGAAATATTACTCGTCAGTACACCCAGTTCATGCCCGCTAAGCAAGCGCTTTGAACTGTGACCTTCGCAACGCAGCGTAATCGGAATTCGACCGGCCCGCAGAAGACGGCGGCGTGATCAATCCCGCAGACCGTTGAAGCGCCCCTGGTGGTACAGGAGGGGGCGTCCGGCGCCCGAGGGGTCGCCCAGCACGACCTCGGCGAGCACGATGCGGTGATCACCGGCCGGGACACGGCCGACGATCCGGCAGACCAGCCAGGCGAGCACGTCGTCGAGCACCGGTACGCCTTCCGGACCCTCGCGCCAGGCCGTGGGCGCGCCGAACCGGTCGGCGCCGCTGCGGGCGAAGGTGCCGGCCAGCTCGCCCTGGTGCTCGCCGAGTATGTGCACGCCGACGTGGTCCGTCTCGGCGATCGCGGGCCAGCTGGAGGCGCCCGTGCCGATGCCGAAGGAGATCAGCGGAGGGTCGGCGGAGACCGAGGTGAGGGAGGTGGCGGTGAAGCCGACCGGGCCGGTGGCGCCGCGCGCTGTGATCACCGCGACACCGGCGGCGTGCCGGCGGAACGTCGAGCGGAGCAGGTCGGGGGAGGCGAGCCGGGGGGTGCCGAGTTCGGGCGAGGCCGTCATGGAAGGGTCCTTCTGCCGAGGGGGACGAGCCGGTGCGTAGCTGCTCAACAGCCCGGACAGCGCGCGCTCGCGGTGCGGGCGAGGTCGATGTGGGCCCGCCCGAAGAGAAGGAGTTTGATCGGCATACGGTCAGGCTGACGATAGGTGGCGCGCGCAGTCAAGTGCGTTCCGGTGGCCGGAAGATGGTGCGCCGCCCGTGGAGACACCCTCACACCGCCTCCCCGAGGGCCGCGATGACGTCGGCCTTGCGCGGCTGTCCTGCGGCGCGGCGCACCACCCGGCCGTCCGCGTCGAGGACGAGCACGGTGGGCGTCCTGAGGATCTCCAACTCGCGTACGAGACCCAGGTGGGCCTCGGCGTCGATCTCGACGTGCGCCACGCCGGGGACCAGTGCCGCCACCTCGCCGAGCAGGCGCCGGGTGGCCCGGCAGGGCGCGCAGAAGGCGCTGGAGAACTGGACGAGGGTGGCCCGCTCCCCCAGTTCGGCGCCCAGTTCGGCAGCCGCCAGCCGCACGCCGTCATCTCCGCACCGCACGCCGTCTCCTCCGCACCGCATGACGTCACTTGCTGGTCGACACTTGTGGTCGGCATCCGTACCAGCGCGGATCAGCCCGTGAAGATTCCTCCAGCATGACGGAAGGTTCGCATCGCACGTAAAGCCGATTTAAAGATCCGAGGTGGGATGTAGGCCGACGTGACGAGGATCTCGCCGCCGCAAGGCACCAGGACTGGCTACCCGTCCGTTCTTCGGGCACGATCTGCGAGACGCCGTAAACCTACGGCTGCGTAACTTTCCCGCCGGGAGCCCCTTTCCCGAGCAGAGCAGAAAGGGTCCACCCCGCACATGGCAGAGCTGGTCTACCGTCCCGTCGTCGGTTTCGCGAAGACGTTGTTCAAGGTCTGGGACCTGAAGATCGACTGCCAGGGCTCGGAGAACATCCCGCGTTCGGGCGGCGCCGTGCTGGTGAGCAATCACATCAGCTACCTCGACTTCATCTTCAACGGCCTGGCCGCCCTGCCGCAGAAGCGCCTGGTGCGCTTCATGGCGAAGGAATCGGTCTTCCGGCACAAGGTCTCCGGTCCGCTCATGCGCGGCATGAAGCACATCCCGGTCGACCGCAAGCAGGGCGAGGCGGCCTACGCGCACGCGCTGGACTCGCTGCGCTCCGGCGAGGTCATCGGGGTCTTCCCGGAGGCCACCATCTCGGAGTCGTTCACGCTGAAGAGCTTCAAGTCGGGCGCGGCGCGCCTGGCCCAGGAAGCGGGCGTCCCGCTCGTCCCGATGGCGGTCTGGGGCACACAGCGACTGTGGACGAAGGGCCACCCGCGCAACTTCAAGCGCAGCCATCTGCCCGTCACGATCCGCGTGGGCGAGTCGGTCGAGGCCCCGCGCGACCAGTACGCGGGCGCCATCACACGCCGCCTGCGCGAACGCGTCCAGGATCTGCTCGACGCCGCCCAGCGCACCTACCCCGGCCGTCCCAAGGACTCCGAGGACTCCTGGTGGCTCCCCTCCCACCTGGGCGGCACGGCCCCGACGATGGAGCAACTGCGCGCGGCCGAGGCGCACTGAGGCACGAGGCGCGGACCGAAGGGGCTCTGCGGAGCGGACTTCGACGAAGACTTCTGCGGGAGACTTCGCCAGCGCGACTTCCCCGGGATGCGGGGGGGGCGTCGGCGAGGCGCTGTTCGGCCACGCGCACCCATCACAAGGCCACGTGACCGAGGCCGACTGCCTCACGGAGCGCACGGCCAAGGCCGACCGGCCCGGGGCAGGTGACCGGGACGCAGTGAACGCGCGCGTCCGACCGAGGGCCACCAGCCCGGTGAACGGACGACCACAACCCATCGGCCCGGCACAGGTGACCGAGTCGCACCGACCACCCGCGTCCGACCGACGACCGCCGCCCGAAGTCCGTGGCCGAGGACACCGACCCGATGCCGCACGGCCCGGGTACGCCGCCCGGCGGCGCACGGTCCCGGACCGACCCGGGGCGGGACGACCGTCCCGGAGCAGAGACGGGGCGAGCCGGCGCCCTCACCGACATGGCGCGGAACCAGTGGGACGTATCCCCGTACGGCCACAGCACGCCGACGCCCGGCCGGGTGGGGTGGCGGTGCGGGCGCCCCGGGCGACCCAACGGCCGCGCCACGCCCGGCCATCCACGAGGGTTCCGCCTCGCCGACCCCGCCACACACGCCGGTGCGCCCCTTGCCACCTGCGCCGTGTCGCCAGGCAGACCGACCATGCACCCAACGACCATGGCACGTCCGGGACTCCACGGCGCCGTACGGCGGGTCGTACGCGACCCCGGGGAACAAGGGAACAGCCGTTGGCGCCAAGGGCTGATCTTGCCGTCCAGCAGGGCGTCCAACGGCCCTGCCGAGGTGCGGCAAAGCTCGGGCGATCTGGGCGGCCAGCGGTTCTGGCGGGCGGAGATGCCCGGTGTGGAGACCGGTGGCCACGGGCTGTTGGAGGACCTGGCCCGCAACGAGGTCGACCTGACCAAGCTCGCCGCGCGCTGGCCGGACATGCCGCGGGCCATCGGCTCACTGGCGACCGGGCAGCTCCGCGCGTACGGCCTGCTGCGGTTGTTCGGCCGCGAGGGGCGGCCCACGCCCTTGGGGCAGGCGTTCGCCGAGTACGGGTGCATCGCCAAACCCGGCACCTGCTCCGGGTCGTCGACCCGGTCGACCAACTCGGCGCGCTCGGCCTGCCTCGACGCCGCCGTCGACCACCTGCGGGCCCTGCCGCCCGAGGAGCGGGAGCGTGACATCCTGGACGAGGACACCGGCGGATGACGGGGCGTCAGGGCGCGTATCGGGTCGCGATCGACGAGCATCGCAGCTTCCGGGGCGGGTGCCCGTCCGGGATGCCGGCCCCGAGGGCCTCGGCTGCGTGCCCGCCGGGATGGTGTGTCAGACCTTGGCGAGCCGCTCCACCAGCAGTTCCACCCTCGCCTCGGCGTCCTCGGGCAGCAGGCGGCCCGCCCGGGTCAGGGTGGCGAGCCCGTGCAGGGACGCCCAGAACGTCTCGGTGAACAGCCCCGGGTCGATGCCGTCCCCGGCGACCTCGCCCAGGCTCTCCATCAGCGCGGCGAAGGCGTCCTTCAGCGGCTCCGGCGTGTGCTCCTGCGCGTACGCCAGGCCGCCGTCGAGCTGGAAGATGGCGTCGTAGACCGCCGGGTTGCGCTCGGCGAAGTCGAGGTAGGCGCGGGCCAGGGCGGCGACCCGCTCGCGCGGGCCGTCCGCGCCGGCGGTCGCGGCCCGCACCGCCACGGCCATCTCGGCGGCGCCCTCCAGGGCGACGGCGCCGATGATCTCGCGCTTGCCCCGGAAGTGGCTGTAGAGGACGGGCTGGCTGTACTCGATGCGCTCGGCGAGCCGGCGGGTGGTCACCGCGTCCCAGCCCTGCTGCTCGGCGAGTTCGCGGGCCGCCGCCACGATGAGGCGCTCGCGCTCCGCCCGTTCGCGCTGCTTGCGTTCCTGTACCGACATGCATTGATCCTAGCATCGCTAGACAATCGAGCGCCAGTAGTACTAGCGTTGCCCCACCTGCTAGCAACGCTAGTTCAACGGAGGGGTCGTCATGCTCAACGCACTTGAGGTGTTCACCACCGTGATCGTCGGCCTGATGGTGGGGGTGGAGTTCTCCGTCGCCTTCGTCATGAACCGGATCCTGGACGCGCTTCCCGAGGACAGCGGCCAGCTCGGCCACGCCCACGCCGGCCGGATGCTCGGCGCCCTGATGCCGTTCTGGTACATCGGCTCGCTCGTCCTCAGCGCGGTCTGGGCCGTCGCCGGATGGCACCACCACGGCGCCGGACTCGTCGTCACCGCCGCCAGCCTGCTGATCCTCAGCGTGGTCATGTCGCTCCTGCTGCTCGTCCCGATCAACAACCGGAACAAGACCTGGACCCCCGACAACCGGCCCGCCGACTGGAAGCAGCAGCTGCACCGCTGGGACCGCTACCACTACGTCCGCGTCGCCGTCATCATCGCCGCCTTCACCCTGCTGGTCGCCGCCCTCGCCTGAGCCCGCGGGCCGACCCCGCGCCGGTGGCGCACACGACTCACCGGGCGCCACGAAGCTCACCAAGCTGCCGAAGACCCGCAAGGAGAAGAACAATGTCGCTGAAGAAGATCAACACCGTCCTGGCCGCAGCCTTCATCCTCTTCATCCTCTGGTTCGGGACGGAATTCATCCTGAGCCCGGAGACGACGGCGCCGGGCTACGGCCTGCCGAGCCGGCCGTCCGGCGACGGCGGCGGCTTCCTGGTCGTCAAGGGAATCCGCGACGTCGTCCTGGCCCTGGTCCTGGGCATCCTGCTGGTGACCGGCCACCGCCGGGCGCTGGGCTGGGCGCTGCTGGTGGAGGCCCTCGCCGCGTACGGCGACATGGCCAACGTGCTGGCCCACCACGGCTCCGTGGCCACCGCGCTCGGCGTCCACTGCCTGACCGCGACACTGATGGTGGTCAACGGCCTGCTGATCATGCGCGAGACCCGCGGGGTCACGGCCGCTCCGGCAACGCCCGCCCCGCAGCCCGCCTGACGCCACCTCGGAGCGTGTCGGTATCCACCTGTCAACGCCCTTGCGACGGCCAGTAGTCGGTCGCTCCCGGGTCGGACCCGGCAGGTCTCAGAGTGCGTCGGGGAGTGTCTTCCACAGGGACGGTCGGTCCGGCGCGGTCTTCAGGGCGTCGAGGACGCGCGGATGCGGTGCGGCGTACAGCACCGGGTAGTCCGTCTCGCCGGCCGCGGGGTCGGGGATCCAGGCCAGCCGTTCGCCGTCGAGGGAGAACCGCGCGTCCACGCCCGGTTTGTTGCCGCGGGGATCCTGCCGGTGCCAGGCACCGTGGAAGCGCACGGCGACCAGACCGTGCACGGCGTGACCGCTGCCGTCGTCGTGCGCCAGGCGCTGGTAGCACAGGGCGGTCGGGATGTCCTCGGCCCGCAGCAGTGCGGCCAGGGCGTGGGCCTTGGCGTAGCAGATGCCGGTGCGCAGTTCCAGGACGTCCGAGGCGCGCCAGGTGACCCGCGGGTCGCCGGCGTCGGCCGAGTGCGGGATGGTGTCGCGGACGAACGCGAAAGCGGCGCGTGCATAGGCATACGAGTCCGCGACCCCTTCGGCCAGCCGGGCGGCCGTTTCCCGGACCACGGGATGGTGATGGTCGACGGCCTCGTCGTCAGCCAAGTAGGCAGAGAGGTCGGCGGTGTCCTGGATCAGCTCCATGGGTGCAGAGCATAGGAATGCGATCACCCGAGAGTCAATCAACTTTCAGGTGATCGCATACCTATGCAATCTGTCGAGCGACGGTACGACTAGCGCGCCATCTCCTCCTTGAGCGCCGCCACGAAGGTGTCGACGTCCTCCTCCGTGGTGTCGAAGGAGCACATCCAGCGCACCACTCCGGCGCCCTCGTCCCAGAAGTAGAACCGGAACCGCTGCTGCAGCCGCTCGCTCACGTCGTGCGGAAGCTTCGCGAAGACGCCGTTGGCCTGGACCGGGTAGAGGATCTCCACGCCGTGCACCGCGCGCACCCCCTCGGCGAGGCGCTGGGCCATCTCGTTGGAGTGCCGGGCGTTGCGCAGCCACAGGTCCTTCGCCAGCAGCGCCTCCAACTGGACCGACACGAAGCGCATCTTGGAGGCCAGCTGCATCGACAACTTCCGCAGGTGCTTCATCTGCCGCACCGCGTCCTGGTTGATGACGACGACGGCCTCGCCGAAGACGGCGCCGTTCTTCGTCCCGCCGAGCGAGAGGATGTCGACACCGACCGCGTTGGTGAACGTCCGCATGGGCACGTCGAGCGAGGCGGCCGCGTTGGCTATGCGGGAGCCGTCCAGGTGCACCTTCATGCCGTGCGCGTGGGCGTGCTCGCAGATCGCCCGGATCTCCTCGGGCGTGTAGAGCGTGCCCAGCTCCGTGCTCTGGGTGATCGAGACGACCTGCGGCATCGCACGGTGCTCGTCCTCCCAGCCCCAGGCCTGCCGGTCGATCAGTTCGGGGGTGAGCTTGCCGTCGGGCGTGGGCACGGTGAGCAGCTTCAGGCCGCCCATGCGCTCGGGGGCGCCGCCCTCGTCGACGTTGATGTGCGCGCTCTCGGCGCAGATCACCGCGCCCCAGCGGTCGGTGACCGCCTGGAGCGCGACGACGTTCGCACCGGTGCCGTTGAAGACCGGGAAGGCCTCGGCCGTGGATCCGAAGTGGCCGCGGATGATCCGCTGGAGGTTCTCGGTGTACTCGTCCTCGCCGTACGCCACCTGATGGCCGCCGTTGGCCAGGGCCAGGGCGGCCAGCACCTCGGGGTGGGCTCCGGCGTAGTTGTCACTGGCGAAACCGCGGACCTGCGGGTCGTGGTGGCGACGCGCGTCGGTCTTGGGTGGGTTCACGGCTTCTCGGTCAGCCACAGACGGTTTCCGTTCACTTCGGCGGCGGACTTGCTCCAGACGCCCTCGACGGCCTCGGCGAGGTCCTTGACGTCCGTGAAGCCCGCGAACTTCGCGTTGGGGCGTTCCGCGCGCATCGCGTCGTGCACCAACGCCTTCACCACCAGGATGGCAGCCGCCGAACGCGGACCCTCCTCACCCCCGGCCTTGCGGAAACCGTCCGCCATGGCGAGCGTCCAGGCCTCGGCGGCGGCCTTGGCCGCGGAGTACGCCGCGTTGCCCGCCGTGGGCTTCGAGGCGCCGGCGGCACTGATCAGCAGGTAGCGGCCGCGCTCGCTGCGCTGGAGGGCGTCGTAGAAGGCCAGGGAGGTGTGCTGGACGGTGCGGATCAGCAGCTTCTCCAGCAGGTCCCAGTCCGCGAGATCGGTCTCGGCGAAGTTCGCGCTGCCGCGCCAGCCGCCCACGAGGTGGACCAGGCCGTCGACGCGGCCGTGGTCCTTCTCGATGCGCGCCGCCCAGTCGCGGGTCGAGCCGAGGTCGAGCAGGTCGACCGTCTCGCCGGTGACCGTGGCGCCGCCGTTCGCGTAGCGGGCCGCGTCCACGGCCTCCGCCAGGCGCTCGGGGTTGTTGTCGGCGCCCACGACGACGGCGCCGGCCTCGGCGAGCCGGACCAGCGTCGCGTGCCCGGCGGGTCCGCCCGCGCCGGCCACCGCGATCACCGTTCCCTTGAGAGACCCGTTGTTCCCCACGTTCTTCCCCTCTTGAACAGCTCGAACAGCTTGAACAGTGATCCCGTCGCGGTCGCTCACGCGGCGGTCCGCCCGGCGCCGTCCGCCGTGATGCCCTTGGTGGAGGCGATCACGTTCTTCAGCTTCTTGGACAGGGCTTCATAGAACATGCTCAGCGGAAACTCGTCCGGAAGCACGTCGTCCACGAGTTTGCGCGGCGGCTGGGTGAGGTCCAGGGCGTCCGGGCCCTTGGCCCACTTGGAGCCGGGGTGCGGTGCCAGATAGGTGGCGACCAGCTCGTATCCGGCGAACCAGTGCACCAGCTTCGGGCGGTCGATGCCGTCCTTGTACAGCTTCTCGATCTCGGCGCACAGCTGGTTGGTGACCTGCGGGGCCCGCTCCCAGTCGATGGAGAGCTTGTTGTCGGTCCAGCGGACGACGTCGTGCTTGTGCAGGTAGGCGAAGAGCAGCTGGCCGCCGAGGCCGTCGTAGTTGCGGACGCGGTCGCCGGTGACGGGGAAGCGGAACATCCGGTCGAAGAGCACCGCGTACTGCACGTCACGGGCCTGCGCGACGCCGTCCGCCTGGAGCTTCACGGCCTCCTTGAAGGCGGTGAGGTCGCAGCGCAGCTCCTCCAGGCCGTACATCCAGAACGGCTGGCGCTGCTTGATCATGAACGGGTCGAACGGCAGGTCGCCGTGGCTGTGGGTGCGGTCGTGGACCATGTCCCAGAGCACGAAGGCTTCTTCGCAGCGCTTCTGGTCGTGGACCATCGCGGCGATGTCCTCGGGCAGCTGAAGGCCCAGGAGGTCGACGGCCGCGTCGGTGACCCGGCGGAAGCGGGCGGCCTCGCGGTCGCAGAAGATGCCCCCCCAGGAGAAACGTTCCGGCGCCTGGCGTACGGCGATGGTCTCCGGGAAGAGGACGGCCGAGTTGGTGTCGTAGCCGGAGGTGAAGTCCTCGAAGGTGATGCCGCAGAACAGCGGGTTGTCGTAGCGGGTGCGCTCCAGTTCGGCCAGCCAGTCCGGCCAGACCATGCGCAGCACGACCGCCTCCAGGTTGCGGTCGAGGTTGCCGTTCTGCGTGTACATCGGGAAGACGACCAGGTGCTGGAGGCCGTCCGCGCGGTCGGCGGCCGGCTGGAAGGCCAGCAGGGAGTCCAGGAAGTCCGGCACCTCGAAGCCGCCCTCGGCCCAGCGGCCCAGGTCGCGCACGAGCGCCTCGTGGTAGGCCTTGTCGTGCGGGAGCAGCGGGGAGAGCTGCTCGACCGCGTCCACGACACGCCGTACGGCCGCTTGGGCGTCCGCCCCGGCCGGGGCGCCCTCGGCGTCGAAGTCGATCGACCCGTCCTTGGACTGCCATGGCCGGATCCGCTCCACGGCATCCTTGAGCACCGGCCAGGCCGGGTGCTCAATCACCCTGGTCGACGAAGGAATCTGTTCCTCCATAGCCGACTGCACAAGAATTTCCGTCATGACCCATCCTTCACGGGAGAACCTCGCGTAAGGACACCGTATGCATACCCGGTTTCCGCCATCAAGAGGCATCTCGGGAAATTTTCCCGCTACATGGCTTGGTCACCGATGATTTTCCTGTGCTAAACCGTGACGGCGCTCACTTCCGTCGCTTGCAGCGCGCCCGGGCAGGGTGTCGCTCCGGCCGGTCAAGGACACGGAGACTCGCCCACGCGCGGGTGACGGTGGGGGCGCATACCGGCCAGTTGAGGCGCGCGGCACGCACCCGTACGGCGTGCACGTGCGGGTTCATCGCGGGCCCCGGCGATTAGGCTGCGAGCCTGCCCGCGCGGACGACGGCGTCCGTTCGTCCGTCCCGCGCGCGCCGAGCCGCCGTCGACGGAAGCGAGTCGAACCTTGAACTTCCTTACCATCGGTCACCGCGGGGTCATGGGTGTCGAGCCCGAGAACACCCTTCGCTCCTTCGTCGCCGCGCAGGACGCCGGCCTCGATCTCATCGAACTCGATCTGCATCTGAGCAAGGACGGCGCTCTGGTCGTCATGCACGACGCCGAGGTCGACCGTACGACCGACGGCACCGGGCCGATCGCCGAGAAGACCCTGGAGGAGCTGCGCGACCTGGACGCGGGCCGCGGGGAGCGGGTGCCGGTGTTCGAGGAGGTGCTGGACACGGTGCGCAGCCCGATCCAGGCGGAGATCAAGGACGTGGCGGCGGCCAGGGCGCTGGCGAAGGTGATGCACGAACGGGACCTGGTCGGGCGGGTCGAGGTGTCCTCGTTCCACGACGAGGCGGTCGCCGAGATCGCCCGGCTGGTGCCGGGGGTGCGCACGGCACTGATCGCCGAACGCTACGGCACCGACGTGGTGGAGCGGGCCGTGGCCGTCGGCGCCCCGACCCTCTGTCTCGACATCCGCCGGATCACCCTGGAGATCGTCGAGCACGCGCGCGAGGCCGATCTGCGGATCATCGGCTGGGTGGTCAACACGCACGACCATCTGCGCCTCGTCCGCGCCCTGCAGCTGGACGGCGCGACGACCGACTTCCCGGAGATCAAGCGCGCCGCGCGTTTCACCGCGTGATCGCGCGCGCGAGGGTCACACCAACGGCTTGACCAGCAGCTCGAACTGGAGGTCGGCGCGCTGCGGGATGCCGAAGCGCTCGTCGCCGTACGGGAAGGGGCTCATCTGTCCCGTACGGCGGTAGCCGCGGCGCTCGTACCAGGCGATCAGGTCGTCGCGCACGGAGATCACCGTCATGCGCATCTCGCCGACACCCCACGCCTCGCGCGCCCGGCGCTCGGCCTCGGCCATGACCACCTTGCCGAGACCTGCGCCCTGCATGGTCGGGCTGACGGCAAACATGCCGAAGTAGGCGTGGTCACCGCGGTGTTCGAGCTGGCAGCAGGCGACGATACGGCCGTCCCGCTCCACCGCGAGCAGCCGGCTGTCGGGCGACTTGATCACGTCGAGCACACCCTCGGGATCGGTGCGCTGCCCCTCCAGGATGTCCGCCTCGGTGGTCCACCCCGCCCGGCTGGCGTCGCCGCGGTACGCCGACTCGATCAGCGCGACCAGCGCGTCGACGTCGGCGTCCGTGGCGTCGCGGAAGGTGACGGAGGTGGCGCTGGTGTCCATGGGCGGCCTTTCGATCTCGGGCGTGGCTGAGCCAGGGTCGAGGGTAACCCTGCCAGTAGGCTCCGCCGGCATGGTGCATGTACTCAGCAGCCGGACGCTGCTCACCCCCACCGACCCCGAGCGCTCCCGTGTCTTCTACGGCGAGCGGCTGGGGCTGTGCGTCTATCGCGAGTTCGGTACCGGACCCGAGCGCGGCACGGTCTACTTCCTCGGCGGCGGCTTCCTGGAGGTCTCCGGCCGCTCCGAGACCCCGCCGTCGCCCGCCGTCCGGCTGTGGCTCCAGGTCGACGACGTGACGGCGGCGCACGAGGAGCTTCGCGCGAAGGGCGTCGCCGTCGTCCGGCCGCCGGTGAAGGAGCCGTGGGGCCTGATCGAGATGTGGATCGCCGATCCGGACGACACGCGCATCGCCTTGGTGGAGGTCCCGGCGGAACATCCGATGCGGTACCGACCGGGTATCTGATCCGGGACGGCGGTGGCTGTGGCACAGGCGGCGGTGGCAGGAGGGCCGAGGGGGTGTGCGGTGCCGGGCTGACGCGGTGCCGGTACGGGGCTCGCGTGCGGCTGCGTCGGCGGGCGCGCCGTGCGTCAGGCCGCCCGGCCGAGGGTTCTCGGGTCCGGCCCGGCACGCTGCCTCCCGGTCCGTGGGGCAGCGTGACCGCCGGCCGGATGTGGCCGTGTTCTCGAAGACGGGTCCGCGGGCATGGGGCTCGGGCTCGTGGGCGGGGCGGTGGGGGTGACCGGGTCGGTCCGGCCTCGCGCAGGGCCTCCCGACCTGTGGAGCGGCGCGGCGCCCGGCAGAGCGTGTCCGCGTTCTCGAAGACGGCTCGGTGGGCGTGGGCTCGGGCTCGCGGGCAGGGCGGTGGGGGTGGTCGGGGGCGAGGGCGTCCCGGATGGCCGGGCCTGTGGGGTGGGGTTAGCGTGCCGGGAGAGGGCTCCGCGGGGTGCGCCGGGCCCGTCCGCCCATCCGCTCGTCCGGAAGGTACCGCGATGGAGTTCGACAAGCCCGTGACCGGCGGCCCGTGCTGGACCGAGCTGGGGACCAGCGATCTGGAGGGAGCCAAGCGGTTCTACGCCGAGCTGTTCGGGTGGCGTCCCGAGACGGACCCGCGGCCGGAGGCGGGCGGGTACACGGTGGCCCACCTGGGCGACGCGCCCGTCGCCGCGCTCACCCCGCTCTACCAGGATTCCCAGCCGGTGGCCTGGAACGTCTCCTTCTCCGTGCCGGACGCGGACGCGGCGGTGCGGCGTGTGGAGGAGGCCGGCGGGGCGGTGGTCGTCGGTCCGATGGACGTGTTCGACGTGGGCCGGTTCGCGGTGGCCCTCGACCCGACGGGCGCGGCCTTCCAGTTGTGGCAGGCGCGGACGTTCCGGGGCGCCGGGCTGTTCAACGCGCCCGGCACACTCGGCTGGGTGGAGCTGGCCACCCGGGACACCCGCCGGGCCCGGGAGTTCTACACCACGGTGTTCGACTGGAGCGCCCAGTCCTCCGAGTGGTACACGGAGTGGGCCCTCGACGGCGCGGAGTTCGGCGGCATGGCCGACATGACCGACCGGTTCCCGCCCGACGTGCCGGCGCACTGGATGCCGTACTTCGCGGTGGCCGACGTGGACGCGACTGCCGAGGTCGCGGACCTGGCGGGCGGTGCCGTCGTCATGCCTCCCGCGACCGTGCCGGACGGCCCGCGCATCGCGGTGCTGCGGGATCCGCAGGGCGCGGCCTTCGGGGTGCACCTCATGGACCCGGAGGGCTGAGGAGCGGGCGATCCCGTCACCCACCAGGAAAGGACGTCGGCGCCCGCATCGCGCCCTGCCCACCGCGGGCAACCACCGGAAGAACCTCGTGCCCTCGGTCGAGGGGCGTGTCGGACCGGCCCGCGTGGGAGATCGTTCGGGCCAACACCCTTGCGGAGCTGTGAAGATCGCCGAGCAGGGCGGACGGACTCCGGCGCAGGTGGCGCCGGCCCGGCTGCTGGGGCGGCAGGGCAACGTCGTCCCGAACGTCGCGGCCACGAGGACGGCCCGCCTCGCCGACAGCCCGGCGAGCGCCGAGGTCCGGCTGGACGAGGTGCGCGCGCTCCCGCTCGGCCTCCCGCACGAGCCGACCGTCACGCGGAATACGGCGACCGCCGACGGTCCACGACGTCCTCCGACCCGGCCTCCCTAGGCGCGCAGCGCCCCCATCCGGCCCTCCAGGCGGCCGAGCAACTCCCCCAGCAGACCGGCGAGTTCGCCTTGCCCCTCGGGAGCGAGGACCGACAGTACGGCGGTCTCGTAGGCGAGTTGCTCGGGCAGGATGCCGTCGACCAGGTCACGGCCGGTGTCGGTGAGCCGGAGATGGGCGACGCGGCGGTCACGGGTGTCGCCGCGCCGCTCGACCAGCCCGCGCTCGGTCAGCTGCTTGAGCCGCTTGGTGACGGCGGCCCCGGAGGAGAAGGTCTCGCGGGCCAGCTCGCCCGGGGTCAGCTCGTGGCCGGTGCGGCGCAGCGCGCCGAGCAGATCGAACTCCGGGCGGCTGAGACCGGCCCGGCGCAGGGGCGCGTCCTCGGCCTGCTGGAGCAGGGCGGCACAGCGGTTGATCCGGCCGATGACCTCCATGGGCCCGGTGTCCAGCTCGGGGTGCACGGCCCGCCACTGCCGGACCACGGCGGCGACGGTGTCATCGGGCGAGGCCTCGGAACCGGGGCCCGGGCCGGTACCGGTGGCCGTACCCGTACGGTCGGCCTGCCCGGTCCCGCTCCCGGCCTCGCCCACGGCGTCGGCGCCGGAACCCGGGCCGGAACCCGTGTCGGTCCGCTCCACGCCCCGGCTCGGTCCCGCCTCCGCCCCGGTCGTGTCGTCCGCGGGTGCCGGTCCGCCGTTGCTCGCCGTCATGGCCGTATGTCCTCCGTCGCCCGGTCCGGGTCCTGCCTCCGGCCCCGGGCCTGCTCCTCGTCCTGCCCCGGCACGTACCCCTGGCGTCGTACCGTCGCCGCGAGCGTACGGTGTCCGGACTGCTCGGCGAGCACGACCCGCTCCTCGGGCAGGGCGCGCTGCCACCATTCGCCGAAGGCGGCGTCGGCTGTGGCGCGCAGGTCGGCGAGGGCGGCGGCGAGGGCACGGCGGGCGGACTCCAGGGCGCGGGGCGCCGGGTGCGGCTCGGCCAGCAGTCGGGCGGCGTGCTCGCGGGCGCGTTCGGCCGTGCTCAGGGCGTGTTCGAGGCGGTCGCCCGCGCGCCGGTTGGTGACGGCGACGGCCGCGCCGAAACCGACCAGCGCGCCGACGAGGGTGTCCACGACCCGCTCGGTCATCAGCCGCCCAGGGTCCTGGCTGCGGGCGAACTCGGTGATGAGCAGCGCCATCGGGGTCACACAGACGCTGCCGAGCCAGTAGTTGCGGCCCATCAGCGCCTCGGCGCCGAAGCTCAGGGCGAGGCAGCACAGCACCAGGGCGGCCGGGTGGAGATGGGCGAGCGGGGCGAGGACCGCGAAGGCGAGCACGCCGACGAGGTTGCCGACGACGCGCTGGACAGCCCGGTTCCAGGTGAGGGTGACGTTCGCCTGGTAGAGGGAGGCCGCCGTGACCAGGGCCCAGTAGGGGCGGCCGACACCGAGCGCGAGGGCGGCGTAGCCGGCGAGGGCGCAGCCGAGCGCGGTGCGCGCGGCGACCGGCGCGAGCGGGGCGAGGCGGTGCCGCAACGACCGTGGCCGCAGGGCGAGTTCGGTGTCCACGCCGAGGAGTTCGTCGGGGGACTCACGGGGCGGCGCCACCCGCGGTATCCGGCCGGTGCCGCGCAGCTCCCGGGCCCAGGCGCGCAGGCGGGCGGGGTCGCTGTCGGCGGGGGCGGCGAGGGCGACCTCGGCGCGCACGACGAGCTGTTCGAGGGCGCGGCGGGCCCTGTCGGGGCGTGCGGCGAGCAGCGACTGCCAGGCGGCGTGGATCGCGGCGGCGCTCGCGGCACGGGCCTTGGCGTGTCCGTCGCCGGTGCGGTCCGTGGCGGCGTACGCGGCGGTGGCGTTCAGGGCCTGGGCGGTGGCGCGCCGTTCGGGGCCGTGCGGGCGCAGCAGCCCGGGGGCCATGCCGACCAGCCAGGCCCAGGCGCCCGCCGCCAGGGCCAGCCCGACGTGCCCGGGGACCTGGCCGAGGGTCTGCGGTGCGAACAGCGAGGCGGAGCTGATGAAGGCGAGGACCACGTTGGCGGGCGGTCCGAGCCGGGTCGCGTCGCACACGGTCTTCTGCACGGCCGCCATGACGGCGCCGACGGTGACCAGGACGACGGCGTTCGTGGTGAGTGACGCCGCGAGCAGCGCGACGGCGAGGCCGCCGACCATGCCGGCCACCACCCAGGCGAGGACGCGGGCGCGGGCGGCGTAGGGCCGGTTGTGGCCGTAGAGCGCGCACAGGGATCCGGCCATCGTGTACATGGCGAGGTCGAGGCGGCCCAGCGCCAGCAGGATCAGGTTGGGCGGGGCGATGGCGGCGACCACGCTCAGCGCGGGCTTGAACCAGATGTCGGAGGGCCGCCCGAGGCGGAGCACTCCGGAGAAGGGAAGTCGGCGAAGGGTCGCACTGCTCATACCTATGAATTTAGCACATGTTTTACTCGTAAAACGTTCACCACCCGTCCCGCTCACCTGCTGCGCTCCGTCGAATGCTCCCCGTGTACACCCTTGCGCTCGCGTGCGCCCCGGTCGGCCCGGGCATCGCATCCCTCGACCGAGCGTCGAGCGGGGAGGTGCGCGTGCACGGACCGTTGACGGCTGCCTGGCTGCTGGTCGCGCTGTGCGCGGCGACCGGGGTCTACTGCCTGCTGCGGATGCGCAGCGGGGTCGAGGAGCAGCGCCGCTCCGCGGGCGGCGAGGCGCTGATGGGCTTCGGCATGGCCGTGATGGCCGTACCGGCGGCCGCCTTCACCCCGCCGCGGTGGGCGTGGCCGGCGTACGCGGCGGTGTTCGGGGCGGCGGCCCTGCGCGCACTGTGGGCCGCCCGCACGGCGCCGCACCATCTGCACCATCTGGTGGGCACGTCCGCGATGGTCTACATGGCGGCGGCGATGGCCGTGGCCCCGCCCGCCGCGCACCATGCGCACGGCGGCTCGGGCGTACCGGTGCTGACCGGCGCGCTCCTCGTCTACTTCACGGGGTACGTGCTCCTCACCGGCTCCCGCCTGGTGCCGGCCACGGTCGCCGCGGGCGGACCGCGATCCGGACCGGCACGCTGGGGAGACCGCCCGGAACTGGCCCGGGCCTGCCGGTTGTCGATGGGCATCGGGATGATGGCGATGCTGCTCACGATGTGAGCGAGCACCCGAGGGGCCGAGGACCCGAGGGCGGACCCGACGGGAGCGTTGCCTGCGTCACTTCGGCGTCACGGGCCGTACGGTGAGCGGCCTCGCGCTCATAGGGTGCTGCCCATGATGGTCCCCGTGGCACTGCTGCTGCTCGGCGCCGTGACCGCCATTGTCGCTCCCCGGCTGCTCGCCCGGGCCGACTGGGCGGACCGCGAACCGGTCGTCGCCCTGTGGGTGTGGCAGTGCGTGGTGGTGGCCGTCCTGCTGTGCTGCGCGCTCTCGATGACACTCAGCGCGGCCGCGGCCTGGGTGGCGGTGCGCGGGAACGTGTTCGCCCCGGCGCCGCGCGCGGTCGTGGACGCCTACGCGCTCGGCGCCGCCGGGCCGTGGGCCGCGACCACCGCCGTGCTGCTCGCCTCCGGGGGCCTGTGGAGCCTCGCGATGCTGGTGCGCGAGGTCGTACGGTCCAGGACGCGCCGGCGGGCACGGCGGACCGAACTCCTCGTGCGCGCACCGCTGTTGCCCGGCGAGAAGGCGGTGAGCGGACGGCTGGTGGTGCTGGAGGGCGACCGTCCCGACGCCTGGTGGCTGTCCGGTGCCGCGCCCCAGCTCGTCATCACCACGGCCGCTCTGCGCCGCCTGAAGGGGCGTCAGCTGGACGCGCTGCTCGCGCACGAGCAGGGTCACGCACAGGCCCGGCACGACTGGCTGCTGCACAGTTCGGCCGCGCTGGCGGGCGGGTTCCCGCAGGTGCCGGTGTTCGCCGCGTTCCGCGACGAGATGCACCGGCTGGTCGAGCTGGCCGCCGACGACATGGCCTCCCGGCGCTTCGGCCGGCTGACGACCGCGCTGGCCCTGGTCGAACTGAACGAGGAGCGGGGCGTGTTCGGCCCCTCCCCCACTCCGCAGGCCCATGTCCCACAGCGCGTGCACCGCCTGCTCGCCGCCCCGGACCGGCTCCCCGCCCTGCACCGGCTCCGCCTGACGGCGCTGGCCGCGCTGGTGCCGGTGATCCCGGTGCTGGTGGCCCTCGTACCGGGGCTGCGGGCACTGGGCTGAGCTGCCACGGAGCCGCCGAGGCGCTGTCGGGGAGCCGCCGGGGTGCCGGTCACGCCCCCCGCCGACCGGCCTCGTCTCGACCCACTGGGCCCCGCTCACGATGCGCCTGGTGTGCGGCCACGCTCGTACAGCAGTCGGTGAAGGCGGCCTCGGCGTCGGAGCACCCCGGGTACGGCTGGGCGTGCGCCGGCTCCCGGACGTGCTCGGCGGCCGGCTGTTCGAGGCGTTGGCGGTGACGTCGGCCGTGCCGGTGCACGAGCGGGTCGGGATCGGCCGGCTCAACTCACCTGGACACCGCTCCCGATAGGGTCGAGGGCATGGCTGCTGTGCTGTTCGACTTCTCCGGGACCCTGTTCCGGATCGAGTCCGCCGAATCCTGGCTGCGCGCGACGCTGAACACGTCGGGGCACAGCCTCCCCGAACCACAACTACTCGACACCGCGACTGCGTTGGAAGCGGCCGGCGCACTGCCGGGCAGCGGTGTGGAACCGGTCGCGCTGCCGACCGAACTGGCCGCCATGTGGGCGGTGCGGGACGAGAGCGCACCGCTGCACCGGGCCGCCTACACCGGCGCGGCCCGCCAAGTGCCGCTCCCCTGGCCGAAGTTGTACGACGCCCTGTACGAGCGACACATGGCGCCCGCCGCCTGGTCCCCGTACCCGGACGCGGTCGAGGTGTTGAGCGCGCTGCGCGAGCGCGGCATCGGGGTCGGCGTGGTCAGCAACATCGGCTGGGACCTGCGCCCGGTATTCCGCCATCACGGGCTCGACGGGTACGTGGACGCGTACGTGCTGTCGTACGAACACGGGGTGCAGAAGCCGGACCCGCGGCTGTTCTCGGTGGCCTGCGCGGCACTGGGCGCCGATCCGCGCCAGGTGGTGATGGTCGGCGACAGCAAGGAGGCGGACGGCGGTGCGGCCGCGCTCGGCTGCCGGGTGCACTTCGTCGATCATCTGCCGGTGGAAGAGCGGCCCGGCGCACTGCTGCCGGTGCTGGACCTCGTGGACTGAGGCCGCCTCCGGGCCGCCGGGCCGCGGCCGTTCGGGTAGGGGCCCTGAAGGGTGTGGAGAGTAACGGCTCGCTCACGCGCCGCCCGTCTGAGACGATCCCCCGCGTCGCCCCAGACGGACGGCAGCCCTGGACCGGCCCCGCCCATGGCGGGGCCTCCCGCGTTGAGTATAGTTGGCTGGCAGCCAGTCAACGCAGGAGTTACAGGATGTCCCCGCGCAGCGCCTCGGTCAATGAAGAGTTGCGACGGCGTTCCCGGGAACGGCTGTTGCAGGCGGCGGTGGAGATGGTCGGCGAGCACGGCTTCGAGGCCACCACGCTGGGCGACATCGCGGACCGGGCCGGTTCGGCGCGCGGACTGGTGTCGTACTACTTCCCCGGCAAGCGTCAGTTGGTGCAGTCCGCCGTGCACCGGCTGATGCACCGCACGCTGGAGGAGGCGCTGGAGCGCGAGCCGCACACCGAGGACGGCAGGGAGCGGCTGGCCCGGGCCATCGACGCCATCCTGGGCCTGACCCGCGACCACCCCGTCCTGATGCGGCAGCACATGGCCGGCCTGCTACAGGCGGAGGGCTTCGTGCAGTGCCCGGAGCAGCAGCGGCTGGGGGAACTGCTGGGGGACACCGTCGCCCGGTACGGCTCGGAGAACGTCCCGGCCGACTACCCGAAGCTGCGGGCCCTGTTGATGGGCGCGGTGTACGCGGCACTGCTGCCGGGGGCGCCGATGCCCCTGCCGGTCCTGCGGGCCGAACTGTTCCAGCGGTACGGGCTCGACTGGGCGATGGGGATGCCGCCGGAGAGCGAGCCGGCCACCGGGGCGCGGAAGCGGGATCTGTCCCGGTTCTTCGCCACGGAGGCCCGGCCGGAGCAGGACTGACGGCCAACCGGCCTCAGCCGCGGCGCGCGTGACGTGCCGTCAGAAAACCCGCGTCCCGCGCCTGGGCGATCAGTTTGAGGGAGCGGCGACGGCTGCGCCCGGTCGCGGTCATCACGGCGAGCACCGGGTCGGTGCCCTCCTCCTGCGCGGCGCGGTACTCCAGGGCCGCCCGCCGGCACCCCTCGACACCGCGCGGCCAGGCCGACCGTTCACGTCGAGCCGTGGCGCAGACGCCGGCTGCTTCCCCGTCGACCTCGCCGCTCACACCGCCCTCGTCCCGCTCACCGCCCACAGGGCCCTCGCCGCCCTCGCTGCCCTTACCGTCCTCAGCGCCCTCGCCCGCCGCGCCATTCACGCTCACCTCGTGCGGCTCCTCCGCCGCACGAGCACCCTGCTCGACCACCCACTCCTGCGCCCCCTCCACCGCTTCAGCCCGCGCACCCGCCGCCGCATCCTCGCCCTGGTCCGCCGCGTCCACCGCGTCCCCCGCCACCCCGCACGCCCCGGAGAGCGGCCCCTTGAGCCAGTCCGCGAGGGCTGTCAGGTCGGCGAGGGACAGGGCCGGTTCGGCCTGGACGTCCTCGATGGACACGCGTCCCTCGCGGGCGACGGCCAGCGCGTCGACGCGGGCGCCGTCGGGAAAGGCCAGCCGGACGTGGAACCAGGACAGGGTGCCGTCACGCTCCCGCACTTCCCACGCGGGCCACACGGACACCGCACCGTCCTCCGGGTCCCGATCAGTCAGATTGAGGTCAGAAAGATCAAGAAAGGATGCTCCAGGCACGCACGCAACGTAACCGCATGATCACACTCCATACGAACGGACACGCGTCCACGTCACCCCGGCGGCCCCTGCCGTACCGCGCCGGACGGTGCCATGCTGGTGACGTCCGCACACTCTCCTTCCCTCAAGGAGTTCCGCTGTGCTGCGTGTCGCCGTCGTCGGTTCGGGCCCGAGCGGGTGTTACACCGCCCAGAGTCTGGTTCAGCGGGATCCAGGGGTCCACGTGGACGTCCTGGACCGGCTGCCGTGCCCGTACGGCCTGGTCCGTTACGGTGTCGCCCCGGACCACGAGAAGATCAAGTCGCTCCAGGGCAGCCTCGCGTCGGTGCTCGAACACGAGCGGGTGAGGTTCCTCGGCGGGGTCCGGGTGGGCGGTCCGGGCGGGCTGCCGGTGGAGCGGCTGCGGGAGCTGTACCACGCGGTGGTGTACTGCGTGGGCGCGGCCGGTGACCGCCGCCTCGGGATCCCCGGCGAGGAGCTGCCGGGCAGTTGGCCGGCGACCGACTTCGTGGCCTGGTACAGCGCTCATCCGGACGCGATCGACGCGGGCTTTCTGCACGGTGTGCGCTCGGCCGTCGTCATCGGAGTGGGCAATGTGGCGGTGGACGTCGCGCGGATGCTGGTCCGGGGCGCCGCGGAGCTGAACCCGACGGACATCCCGCAGGCGGCTCTCGACACACTGGCGGAGAGCGGGCTCGCCGAGGTGCACGTGGTGGGGCGGCGCGGCCCGGCGCAGGCCCGCTTCACCACCAAGGAGCTGCGCGAGCTCGGCGATCTGCCCGACACCGAAGTGACCGTACGGGCACATGAGTTGGCGCTTGATCCGAGCGACCCCGGCACGCTGCCCGGGGTGTCGCGGCGCAATCTGGAGGTGCTGCGCGGCTGGGCGGAGCCCGCGCCGGAGCCGGCCGCGCGGCGGATCGCCCTGCGCTTCTTCCTGCGGCCGGTCGAACTGCTCGCGGGCGAGGGCGGCCGGGTGGGCGCCGTGCGCTTCGAGCGGACGGCACCGGACGGGCAGGGCGGAGTGACGGGCACGGGCCGGTACGAGGAGGTGCCGGCCCAGTTGGTGCTGCGGTCGGTGGGCTATCGCGGAGTGCCGCTGGACGGGCTGCCGTTCGACCCGGTGAGCGGCACCGTGCCGCACGAGGGGGGCCGGATCGTGCGGGGCGGTGCGCCCGCCCCCGGCGAGTACGTCGCGGGGTGGATCAAGCGCGGCCCGACGGGTGTCATCGGCACCAACCGGCCCTGTGCGAAGGAGACGGCCGCCTCGCTCCTCGCGGACGCGCCCGCGCTGCTCGCCAGGGAGGTGCCCGCGGATCCGGTGCCGGCGCTGCGGGCGGCCGGGTTCGATCCCGTGCCGTGGTCGGGCTGGCTGGCGATCCGGCGGGCCGAGGCCGCACTGGGCGCGCGGCTCGGGCGGAGCGTGGTCAAGCTGGCCGACTGGGACGCGCTGCGCACGGCGGCCCGCTCGGCGTAGCCGGGCCTGCTCCGCTGCGCCGCGGAGGCGGGCGGCCGGGGTGACACACACCGGCAACAGTCCGGAAATCAACAAACTGTTCAAGGCGCCTACGGTCTCCTCCTGTTCGGATGTCACTCCCCGCCCGCCGCTTGCTGGAGTTCCCATGGCCACCACCGCAGAGGTGCACCCCGTCGACGAGATACCGCCGGTACGGCAGCTGGCCGCCTTCGGGTTGCAGCATGTGCTCGCGATGTACGCGGGCGCCGTCGCCGTGCCGCTGATCGTGGGCGGCGCGATGAAGCTGTCGCCCGCCGACCTGGCGTATCTGATCACCGCCGATCTGCTGGTGTGCGGCGTCGCCACGCTGATCCAGTGCGTCGGCTTCTGGCGGTTCGGCGTGCGGTTGCCGATCATGCAGGGCTGTACGTTCGCGGCCGTGTCGCCGATGGTGCTCATCGGGACGACGAACGGCGGGCTGCCCGCGATCTACGGCGCGGTGATCGTAGCGGGGCTGGCGATCATGCTGCTGGCGCCGGTCTTCGGCCGGCTGCTGCGCTTCTTCCCGCCGCTGGTGACCGGCACGGTGATCCTGATCATCGGCGTCTCGCTGCTGCCGGTGGCGGGTGACTGGGCCGCCGGCGGCGCCGGGGCGAAGGACTTCGGCGCGCCGAGGAACCTGGCGCTGGCGGCCTTCGTGCTGGCGGTGGTGCTCGGCGTGCAGCGGTTCGCGCCGGCCTTCCTCGCCCGGATCGCCGTGCTGATCGGCATCGCGGTGGGCCTGGCGGTCGCGGTGCCGTTCGGGTTCACCCGCTTCGGCGCGGTCGCGGACGCCGACTGGGTCGGCATCAGCACGCCGTTCCACTTCGGCGCCCCGGCGTTCCATGTGTCCGCGATCGTGTCGATGCTGGTGGTGGCGCTGGTCAGCATGACCGAGACGACCGGTGACCTGATCGCCGTCGGTGAGCTGACCGGGCGGAAGGTCGAGCCGCGGTCGCTGGCCGACGGGCTGCGCGCGGACGGTCTGTCGACCGTGCTCGGCGGGGTGTTCAACACCTTCCCCTACACGGCGTACGCGCAGAACGTGGGTCTGGTCGGCATGACCCGGGTGCGCAGCCGCTGGGTGGTCGCGGCGGCCGGCGGGATCCTGGTGCTGCTCGGCCTGCTACCCAAGCTGGGTGCGGTGGTCGCGGCGGTCCCGGCGCCGGTGCTGGGAGGCGCCGGTCTGGTGATGTTCGGGACGGTCGCGGCGAGCGGGCTGCGGACGCTGGCCCGGGTCGACTTCCGGGGCAACGACAACCTGACCGTGGTGGCCGTCTCGGTGGCGATCGGCATGCTGCCGGTGGGAGTGCCCACGGTGTACGACGGCTTCCCGGACTGGTTCCGGACGGTGATGAACAGCGGCATCAGCGCGGGCTGTCTGTCCGCGATCGTGCTGAACCTGCTCTTCAACCACCGTACGGCGACGGCGGGTTCGGGTGCCGGCGGCTCGGCGGGGCAGGCGGGTTCAGGCTCCGCCGCCGAGCCGGCGGATCTGTAGCGCGGCGGCGGCGAGCAGGCTGTCGAGCAGCCCGGGAAAGAGGTCGTCCAGATCGTCCCGGCGCAGGATGTTCATCTTGGCCGTGCCCCGGTAGACCTGCCGGATGACCCCGCTCTCGCGCAGCACCCGGAAGTGGTGCGTGGTGGTGGACTTGGTCACCGGCAGGTCGAACTGCGAGCAGCTCAACTCCCCTTCACCGGCGGAGAGTTCACGGAAGATCCGCAACCGCATCGGGTCGGCGAGCGCATGCAGCACGGTCTCCAGCCGGATCTCGTCCCGCTCCGGGTGCGGCAGCGCGCGGCCGGTGGTGGCGGTGTCGGTCACGGCGGCGCCCTTCGTCACATGATCCTGGCCCGTCGATCCGTGATCGTGGCCCACGCACCATTGTACGACACCCATCATAGTTTGACATCTCTCGTAGTACGAGGGTTATCGTACGAGTCGACCAGCGGTCCCGTGACGAATGGAGTCCGTCGTGAGCGCGCTCTTCGAGCCCTTCACCCTGCGCGAAGTCACCATCCCCAACCGGGTGTGGATGCCCCCCATGTGCCAGTACTCGGCCGACCCGGAGGGGCCGCTCACCGGCGCCCCGAACGACTGGCACTTCGCGCACTACGGTGCGCGCGCCACGGGCGGCACCGGCCTGATCATCGTCGAGGCCACCGCCGTCTCGCCGCAGGGCCGGATCTCCCCCTACGACCTCGGCCTGTGGAACGACACCCAGGTGGAGGCCTTCCGCCGGATCACCCGCTTCCTGACCGCCCAGGGCTCGGTGCCCGGCATCCAGCTCGCCCATGGCGGCCGCAAGGCCTCCACCGACCGGCCGTGGAAGGGCGGCGCGCCGGTCGGACCGGAGGCGCACGGCTGGCAGCCCGTCGCACCGAGCGCGGTGCCCTTCGACGAACGGCATCCCGTACCCACCGAATTGACGATCGATCAGATCACCTCGATCGTCGGTGAGTTCGCCGCCGCCGCGCGCCGCGCGCTCGACGCGGGCTTCGAGGTCGCCGAGATCCACGGCGCCCATGGCTACCTCGTCAACGAGTTCCTCTCGCCGCACTCCAACCGCCGCACCGACGCCTACGGCGGCTCGTACGAGAACCGCACCCGCTTCGCCCTCGAAGTCGTCGACGCCGTACGCGAGGTGTGGCCCGAGGACAAGCCGGTGTTCTTCCGCGTCTCGGCCACCGACTGGCTCCAGGACGGCGGCTGGACCACGGAGGACACGGTACGCTTCGCCCGCGATCTGCACGCCCACGGCGTGGACCTCCTCGACGTCTCCACGGGCGGCAACGCCTCCGGCGTGACCATCCCGGTCGAGCCGGGCTACCAAGTGCCGTTCGCCGCCCGGGTGAAGGCCGAGACGCCGCTGCCCGTCGCCGCCGTGGGCCTGATCACCGAGGTGGAGCAGGCCGAGAAGATCCTGACGAACGGCGAGGCCGACGCCGTCCTGCTCGGCCGCGAGCTGCTGCGCAGCCCCTCCTGGGCCCGGCAGGCGGCGCGGGAGCTGGGCGCCGAGACCCGGGTGCCGGTGCAGTACCACCGGTCGGTCTGAGCCCGACGGCCCGCAGCCGGCCACCCCTCGGCACGGCGACACTGCCGGGCCTCGCCGCACGCCCGTCTCCCCCCAGGTCCGCACCGGCCGGTGACAGGATGTGGGGGCGAGGGGAGAGCGGATGGGGCGCAGGGAACGGGAGGCGGTCGCGCGCGCGGCGCGGCTGTACGAGGCGGCACGCTCGCTGGCCGACGACCACGACAAGGCCGTCGAGGCGGTACGGGCGGCACTGCGGCCGATCGAGGACGCGGCGGTGGAGCAGGCGCTCGACGCCCTGCCCGTGGCCCGGCTCCAGGACGCCACCGGCGGGCGGCTGCGGCTGAACGAGGTGGACGGCAGCGGGCTGCACACGGTGCGTCAGGTGCTCGACGCCGGCCCCTACCGGTTGCGGCAGATCCCCGGGGTGGGTGAGCGGACCGCCGGTCAGATCGTCGCGGCTGCGCGCCGGCTCGCCGACGCCGTACGGGAGACCGTCGCCGTACACCTCGACGTGGACCGGCCGCAGCCGCGGACGACGGCGCTCGTCAGGGCGCTTCAGGTGCTGGTGGAGGCCGGGCCGCAGGCGCGGCGTGCCGTCGGCGCGGCCGGCGTGCTCGCGCGGCGCCTCGAACCTCTGCTGTCCGACGCCGGGCCCGCCGCCGGGCGCCTGAGCCTGCTGGTCGCCGGGCAGGACAAGAAAGTCCGCGCGCTGGCGGCCGTCGAGCAGCTGCGCACGGTCGTGGCGGACGCCGAACGGGCCGGCACCCCCGGGGCGCTCGCGCAGGCCTCGGTGGACCTGCTGCGGGCGCCGTCGAACGACCTCGCGGCCTGGGTGGACTTCGAGCTGCGCTCCGCCGAGTACTACGGCCTGCTCACCGAGATCTCCGGGCGCACTCCCGACACGGCGGCCGCCGAGGGCTTCCTGCCCGACGAGATCGCCGAGCGCGTGCACGGCCAGCAGGTGGACGACTCCGGGCTGCGGGTGTCGCTGCGCGGCTACCAGGCGTTCGGGGCCCGCTTCGCGCTGGCGCAGCGCCGGGTCCTGCTCGGCGACGAGATGGGGCTCGGGAAGACGATCCAGGCGCTGGCCGCGCTGGCGCATCTGGCCGCCGCGGGGCAGAGCCACTTCCTGGTCGTCTGTCCGGCGAGTGTCCTGGTGAACTGGACGCGGGAGATCGAGGCGCGCACCTCGCTGCATGTCACGCCGTTGCACGGACCGGACCGGCACGCGGCGTTCGCCCACTGGAAGGGGCGGGGCGGGGTCGCCGTGACGACCTTCGACGCCCTGCGCGGATTCCCGGTGCCGGACGGGGTTGAGATCGGGATGCTGGTGGTCGACGAGGCGCACTGCGTGAAGAACCCCAGGACCCTGCGCTCCCAGGCCGTCGCCCAGTGGGCCGGGCCCTGCGAACGGGTCCTGTTCATGACGGGCACACCGATGGAGAACCGGGTCGCCGAGTTCCGCAACCTGGTCCGGATGCTCGACGAGGCCGTGGCGGAACGCATCGGCGACCGTGCCGGGCTGCCCGGTTCCGTGGCCTTCCGGAAGGCGGTCGCCCCCGTCTATCTGCGCCGCAACCAGGTGGACGTGCTCGCCGAACTCCCCGCGCTCCAGCACACGGACGAGTGGGAGGAACCGAGCGCCACGGACGAGGAGGCGTACCGCGAGGCGGTGCGCTCCGGGAACTTCATGGCGATGCGCAGGGCGGCGTACGCCCGTCCCGAGCGGTCCGCCAAGCTCGTCCGGCTCCGCGAGATCGTGCAGGAGGCGCGGGAGAACGGGCTGAAGGTGGTGGTGTTCTCCGCCTTCCGGGACGTCCTCGGCGTGGTGCGGGAGGCGCTCGGTCCCGACCCGCGCCGGGGCGGCGGGCCGGTGCTCGGCCCGCTCACCGGAAGCGTGCCGCCCGATCGGCGTCAGTCGCTGGTCGACGAGTTCGCCGCCGTGTCCGGCCCGGCGGTGCTGCTGGCGCAGATCCAGGCGGCGGGCGTCGGCCTCAACCTCCAGGCCGCCTCCGTCGTGGTCATCTGCGAGCCCCAGCTCAAGCCGACCGTCGAACAGCAGGCGGTGGCCCGGGCCCACCGCATGGGCCAGGTACGGCCGGTCCGGGTGCACCGGCTGCTGGCGCCGGGCGGGGTGGACGAGCGGATGGTGGAGATGCTGAACCGCAAGGCCCGCCTGTTCGACACCTACGCCCGCCGCAGCGCGCTCGCGGAGGCCACCCCGGACGCCGTCGACGTGTCGGACTCGGACCTGGCGCGCCTGATCGTCGAGGAGGAGCAGATCCGGCTGGGCCTGGCGCACGGCGGGCGGGGTGCCGATGGGGCCGAGGAGACCGGCGGCGAAGCCGACGACGCCGCTTGTGGCACATCCGGCGAAGCACCCGGCGGACTCGGTGGACTGGACGAACTCGGCGTGAGCGACGGCCATTCCTTTCCGGTGCGACACACGCACCCGGAACGGATCCCGGCGCCGGAACGGTCGAACACCCCCTAGGGGCGCCAGCGGTCGTCGTATTCGGGATGACCGGCGAACGGCAGCGCGAGCAGGCGCAGGGTGGTGCAGGGTGCACGGGGGTGCCCGCCCTCGCGGCAGGTGCGGCATCTGCCGCCGTCCCCGGTCCGGTGCTCCGCCACCAGGGCCCGCTTCGCCGGGAGTTCACGCAGCACCCGGGCCGGATCGTGCCGGGCCACATGGGTCAGCAGCTTCACCGGGTCCTCGGCGCCGAACTGCACCATCGGCGTGTGCGTGGACCCGCCGTCCCGGGACGTGAGCACCTGCTCGATCTCGTCCGCGACGACGCCCCAGACCGCGCCGGCCGCACCGGCGACCGCGTCGCGGGCCACCCGTTCCTCCTCCTCGAAGCGGTCCCGCAGGAACGCCTCCAGAGCCGTCGTCGTCATGCGGCGCGCTCTCTGCGGCCGACCGATGCGGACAGCTCCCGCTGGTAGTCGGCGTAGGCCGTGCGCAGGGCCTCCCCCGGCCAGTCGGCCGGGAGGAGGGCGGGCGGCAGGACGGGGTCGGTGAGCAGGTGGCGCACGGCCGCCGCGCAGGCGGTGAAGCGGTCCGCCGGGCCGCGGCCGGCCGCCGTGTGCGCGAGCAGCGTCCGCGCGGTGGCGGCCCAGGCGGCCAACGGCCAGAGCCGGGCGGCCAGTTCGGGGTCGGGATCGTCGGGGCGGGCGGTGTACGTGAGGGCGACGCGGTGCAGGTCGGCAGGCAGCGGGCGGTCGAGGTTGGCCGGGCGCAGCCACACACCCTCGCGGAGTTCGGCCAGGCGCAGGGCGGTCAACCGGGCGCGCAGGTCGGCGCGTTCCGCGGGGCCGCGTCCGGTCGCCGTGATCACCACCATCTCCCAGTCGCCGTCCCACGCGCGCGTGCCGGGACGCAGGGCCTCGTCCTGGCGGCGCTGGCGGGCCAGCAGCCGGTCGCTGAGCCGGTAGACGCCGTCCGCGCGCCGCAGGTCCCCGGCGGCCACCATCCGGCTGAGGGCGGCACGCAGCGTGGAGCCGCCCACGCCGAACGGCTCCACCAGCCGGACCAGGTCCTTCACCGGCAGCTCGGGCGGGTGTGCGCCGAGCAGGAGGCTCAGCACGGCCGACCGCGCGGACAGCGGCCGCAGGTCCGCGTCCTCCGGCTCGGGCGGGACGTTCATGCGCATGGGCACGTACTCTACGTGCGCTCTTGTTGTTGCGTTATTGCTACAGCCGTAGGAAGAGTGCAACATTGCCGTATGGTCTCCACACCCGCACAGCAACGGCCGCAGTACGCGGCTCGGCCGCAGTACGCCACGCACGACGTCACCAACCAGGCCCCGCCCCTGGCCCCGTACGACGCCTCCGACGACCGGGCCCTGCTGGAGGGGCTGCGCCGGGAGGGCGCCGGGTGGGCCGAGGAGGACCTCCGGCGGCTGGGGGCGCGCGCCGGGAGCGCGGAAGCGCAGGAGTGGGGTGAGCTGGCCAACCGGCACGAGCCCGAACTGCGCACCCACGACCGTTACGGCCACCGCATCGACGAGGTCGACTTCCACCCCAGCTGGCACCACCTGATGCGCACGGCGGTCGCCGAGGGCCTGGCCGGCGCCCCGTGGGCGGACGAGCGGCCCGGCGCCCACGTGGCCCGCAGCGCGGGCGGCCTGGTCTGGGGGCACACGGAGGCCGGGCACGGCTGCCCGACCTCGATGACGTACGCCGCCGTCCCCGCGCTGCGCGTCCAGCCGGACCTCGCCAAGCTCTACGAACCGCTGCTCACGAGCCGAGAGTACGACCCGGAGCTGCGCGTGCCGACCGAGAAGCCGGGTCTGCTCGCCGGGATGGGCATGACCGAGAAGCAGGGCGGTTCGGACGTCCGGACGAACACCACGACGGCCACGCCCACCGGCGAGCCGGGCGTGTACACCCTGCGCGGGCACAAGTGGTTCACGTCGGCGCCGATGTGCGACGTGTTCCTGGTGCTCGCGCAGGCCCCGGGCGGCCTGTCCTGCTTCCTGGTGCCGCGGATCCTGCCGGACGGCAGCCGCAACACGTTCCGCATCCAGCGGCTGAAGGACAAACTGGGCAACCGCTCCAACGCGTCCTCCGAGCCGGAGTTCGACCGGACGGTGGCCTGGCTGGTGGGGCCGGAGGGGCGCGGGGTGAAGACCATCATCGAGATGGTCAACTGCACCCGGCTGGACTGTGTGATGTCCACGGCGACCCTGATGCGCAAGACGCTGGTCGAGGCGGGGCATCACGCCCGGTACCGCAGCGCGTTCGGCGCCCGGCTCCTCGACCAGCCGCTGATGCGCAACGTCCTGGCCGATCTGGCGCTGGAGTCGGAGGCGGCGACGACGCTCACGCTGCGGCTGGCCGGCGCGGCCGACCGCGCGGTGCGCGGGGACGCCGGGGAGCGGTCCTTCCGGCGGATCGCCACCGCCGTGGGCAAGTACTGGGTCACCAAGCGCGGCCCCGCGTTCACGGCGGAGGCCCTGGAGTGCCTGGGCGGCAACGGCTATGTCGAGGACTCCGGCATGCCCCGGCACTACCGGGAGGCGCCGCTGCTGTCGATCTGGGAGGGCTCGGGCAACGTCAACGCGCTCGACGTGCTGCGCGCCCTCCGCCGCGAACCGGACTCCGCGGAGGCGCTGTTCGCCGAACTCGCCCTCGCGCGCGGGGCGGACGCCCGGCTGGACGCCACGGTGGCCGGGCTGAAGGACCAGTTGGCCGAAACCGACCAGGTGGGCGCCCGCCGGCTGGTCGAGCGGATGGCACTCGCCCTGCAGGCCTCGTTGCTGGTCCGGTACGCCCCGCAGCCGGTCGCGGACGCCTTCTGCGCGAGCAGGCTGGGCGGCGACTGGGGGCACGCGTTCGGCACGCTGTCCGCCGGGACCGGCCTCGACGCGATCCTGGAGCGGGCCCTGCCCGGCCTGAACTGACCCCTCTCCCCCGGCGAGTGCCGGCCACGCGCGCGTGTGGCCGGTGACAGCCGACGGATCGCACACAGTCAGACCGTGACTGCGGACCGTTGTCAGTGCCGTGGTGCACACTCGCGATCAGGTGGCACTCGCGTGGGGGAGGACTACGTGTTCACGGGGATCGACGAGGTCGACTGGGCCTCGCTGCGGCATGCCCACGGCAGCGCGCGGGACGTGCCTGGATGGTTGCGGGCGCTGGAGTCCGCGGACGACGCCGAGCGGGCGGCCGCGCTCGACGGGATGTACGGCGCGCTGCGCCACGAGGGCGGGGTGTACGACGCCACACCGGTCTGCGTCCCCTTCCTGTTCTCGCTCGCGGCCAGAGCGGAGGTCCCGGACCGGGCCGGCATCGTGGAACTGCTGGTCGGCGTCGGCACGGCGGGTCCGGACGGGGACACGCGCGCGTGGGAGGCGGTGCGCGCGGGTGCGGAGGACTTCGTCCCGCTCGCCGCGGACCCGGACCCGGCACTGCGCGCGGCGGCGGCCGGGGCCCTCGTGCGGTTCCCGACCGAGCCCGCGCGGACCCTGGAGGTGTTACGGCGGCGGCTGCGGGCCGAGCGGGACGGCCCCGTCCTGCTCGCCCTCACCGAGGCGCTCGGCCTGTTCGCCCTCCGGCACCCCGCACACGCCGACGCCGCGGTGGACCTCCTGGCCGAGCTGAGCGCGCCGCCGCACGAGGCGGGGCTGCGGCTGGCCGCCCTCGGGCAGCTCGCGCTCGCGGCGCCCGCCCGGCTTCCGGCCGGCCTGGTGCCGACGGCGGTCCGGCTGCTGCGGGAGCGGTCCGCGCGGCGTGCCGGCGCCGCAGAACAGCCCGCGGCCGACACTCTCGTGGGGCGGCTGCGGCGACTGCGTCCCTCGGACGAGGAGGGCGCCCGGCTGCTGCGCACCCTGCACTCCGCGCTGGGCGACCGTGTGGCGGACCGCAGCGCCCTGCTGTCCGGGCAGTTGACCAGTGCGGACCCGGTGGACCGGTGCAACGCGGTGTGGCTGGCGGCGGCCCTGCTGCGCGGCTGGCGCGGCGACCACAGGGCGACCGTCGCGCTGCTGGGCCGCCAACTGGACGCGGAACAGGACCGGTTGCGGGACGCGGCGGTCGTGGTCCTGGCGGAGCTGTACGCGCTGGCGACGCCCGCGGCCGACGCCCTGCACGCGCTCGTGTGCGCCAGGCCCGACCTGTGGACACACCGCTGGGAGCGCGGCGCCCCCGCGCTCGGCGGCCCGCTCAAGGCGCTGGCCAGGAGCGGTGATCCCCGCGCGCTCCCGGCCCTGGCCCAGCTCCTGGCGGGCCCGGCCGCGCCCGTGGAGCTGGGATTCGAACTGAGCCACCTGGGCGCCGCCGCGGCCCCGCTCGCCCCGGCGGTACGGCACCGGCTCGGCCGGGTCCCGCTGTCCTCCCCGTCCGCCGCCCGGCTCGCCGCCCCGCTGCTGGCGGCGGTGGGAGCCGCGGGGGACGCGGAGGCGGTCCCGGAGGTGCTGCGGCTGCTGTCGGACGCCCCCGACGCCCTGAGGACACGGGACGCGCTGGCGAGTCAGGTGATCGCAACGCTGGAGACCCTGGGCGCCACCGCGCGGGCGGTCCCGCTCCTGCACGCGCTCCTGCCCACCCGGCACGCGGCCGCGGCGGCCGGGGCCCTCTGGTCGGCGGACGGGGACAGCGTCGCCGTACTCCCGGTCCTGCTGCGGGAGTTGACCGAGGGCGAGCCTGCGAGCCGGTGCGTGGCCGCCCGCCGGCTGGGCAGACTCGGTCCGGCCGCGCGGCCCGCGCTGCCCGCACTGCGCCGCGCCACCCGGTCGGGGCGGACAGGGCAGCGGACGTCGGCCGCGTACGCGCTGTGGCACATCGCCGCGGATCCGGAGCCCGTGCTCCCCGTCCTCCGTGCGGCCTGGGCGGAGGACCTGCGCGCCCGCGGCACGATCGCCCACTGCCTGACCACGATGGGCCCGGCCGCGGCCCCGCTACGGGACCTCGTCACGGCGGAACTGGCCGCCCCCCGCCGCCATCTGGCCCGCGCGGGCGCGTCCTGCCGCCGAGGCGTACCGAAGGACGAGGCACTGCTGCGCGCCTGCCGGGAGGTGCTGATGATGGTGTAGCGGGTGATGCGACCGGCGGTGCAGTAGGTGTTGTGGCTGATGGTGCATGGGTGTTGGGAGTGTTCGGGGTGGCTCGTGTGGGTGTGGTGGTCAGACCGTCCGTCCCCACTGTGGGCCGAGCCGTGCCCATTCCGTGTCCCAGGCGTCCATCCGGCGGCGTTCGAGCCGGCGGCGCAGGGCCAGGCCGCCGACGAGCGGGACGGCGGCTGCGCCCGTGCCCACCAGCCCGCCGATGAGGGTGCCCCGGAAAGCGGCCTCGGAGGCGGAGGTGGGGCGGCCGACGAGACGGCCCTGGGGATCGGTCCAGACGGTGACCGGCGTACCGGCCTTGCTGCCGAGCCCCACCCTGACCTGCCCGGTGTGGGCGGTGCCGTCGGCCACCGTCCAGCGCACCTCGGCCCACACCCGCTCCTCCCCGGAGGTGTGGGCGTGCGGGGACGAGGTCTGCCTGGCCGCTCCCACGACACGGGCCACGACGGGCTGCCACTCGGCGCGCTCCCGGGCGAATCCGTGCTCCACCGCCCCGGCGGCCGCGAGACCGGCCAGCACCCCGGCGACGACGGTCAGCAGCCACGTGCCGAGCACCACCCAGGCCTCCACCACGTCGGCCCGGCGTTTGAGCGGGTTGCGCCGCCAGCGCCAGAGCCACACCTTCGGACCACGGAACGCCTTCAAAGGCATCCTCCTCACGAGCGCACCGACCGGCCGGACCGCCCTCCCATACGCGGGAGATCGCTCCGTTGCTCACGACGAGCCGTCTCCTCGACGGTCGCACGAGACACCCGGTTCGCGCAGGCACATGCCGGAACGCATCCGGCCGATCCCCGCCCCAGGCCGACGACACCGCCGTGACCTGCGCAGACGCGCACTCGGAGGGAGAGTGTCAGTGGTGGGGTGCAGACTGGCCGATATCTGACGACTACCTGGACAACGGCGTCCCGGAGGTGATCGGCATGACCGACGTTCTGCTGGCGGTGGGTACCCGAAAAGGCCTGTTCATCGGGCGGCGACAAGGCGGCGGCAGCTGGGAGTTCGACGACGGCCCGTACTTCAACGCACAGGCGATCTACTCGGTCGCCATCGACACCCGGGAGGGCCGGCCCCGGCTGCTGGCGGGCGGTGACAGCGCGCACTGGGGACCGTCGGTCTTCCACTCCGACGACCTCGGCCGCAGCTGGACCGAGCCCGAGCGGCCGGCCGTCAGGTTCCCGAAGGACACCGGCGCTTCGCTGGAGCGCGTCTGGCAGCTGCATCCGGCAGCGGCCGAGCCCGGCGTGGTCTACGCGGGCACCGAGCCCGCGGCGCTGTACCGCTCGGTGGACCGCGGCGAGAGCTTCGAGCTGGTCCGGCCGCTGTGGGAGCATCCGACGCGCGCGCAGTGGGTGCCGGGCGGCGGCGGTGAGGGGTTGCACACGGTGGTCACCGACGCCCGCGATCCGAAGGCGGTGACCGTGGCCGTCTCGACGGCCGGGGTGTTCCGCACGACCGACGGCGGCGCGAGCTGGGAGCCGTCCAACTCCGGTGTGTCCGCGGTGTTCCTGCCGGATCCGAACCCGGAGTTCGGCCAGTGCGTGCACAAGATCGCCAAGGACGCGGCCGACCCGGACCGGCTGTATCTGCAGAACCACTGGGGGGTGTACCGCAGCGACGACGCGGGCGGGCACTGGACCGACATCGGCGCGGATCTGCCGTCCACGTTCGGCTTCGCGGTGGCCACGCATCCGCGCCGGGGCGACACGGCGTACGTCTTCCCGATCAACGCCGACGCGGACCGGGTGCCCGCCGAGCACCGCTGCCGGGTCTTCCGCACCACGGACGCGGGCCGCACCTGGGAGCCGCTGGCCGAGGGGCTGCCGCCGGAGGCCCACTACGGCACGGTCCTGCGGGACGCCCTGTGCACGGACGACGCCGACCCGGCCGGTGTGTACTTCGGCAACCGCAACGGCGAGGTGTTCGCCTCGTCCGACGACGGCGACAGCTGGCAGCAGCTGGCCTCACATCTGCCGGACGTGCTGTGCGTGCGGGCGGCGGTGATCGGCTGACGTCTCCCACGCCCGCGTGCGCGGCGGGAGCGCGGGCGTGGGCGCCCAGCTCCGGCCATCGGTTGATCACGGGCCCTTGTACGGCAGTAGGGTGACGCCCGTGGCACCACGACCCTTGCATGAAATCGTCGAACCGGGCTGGGCGAAGGCCCTGGAACCCGTCGCCGGGCGGATCGCGCAGATGGGCGACTTCCTGCGCGCGGAGATCGCCGCGGGACGCACCTATCTCCCGGCCGGATCCAACGTCCTGCGTGCGTTCCAGCAACCCTTCGACGACGTACGGGTCCTGATCGTCGGTCAGGACCCGTATCCGACCCCCGGGCACGCGGTGGGCCTGTCGTTCTCGGTCGCCCCCGAGGTACACCCGCTGCCGCCGAGCCTGATCAACATCTTCCGCGAGCTGAACACCGACCTGGGCCTGGCCCAGCCGTCCAACGGCGACCTGACCCCGTGGACCCAGCAGGGCGTCCTGCTGCTCAACAGGGCGCTGACCACGGCTCCGCGCAGCCCGGGCGCCCACCGCGGCAAGGGCTGGGAGGAGGTCACCGAGCAGGCGATACGGGCGCTGGCGGCGCGCGGAAAGCCGCTGGTGTCGGTGCTGTGGGGCCGGGACGCGCGCAATCTGCGCCCGCTGCTGGGCAGCCTGCCGGCGGTCGAGTCCGCGCATCCCTCGCCGATGTCGGCCGACCGCGGGTTCTTCGGTTCGCGCCCCTTCAGCCGGGTCAACGACCTGCTGGTCCAGCAGGGCGGAGAGCCGGTGGACTGGCGTCTGCCGTGACCGTCCCCGGATATCTGGCGGTCGACTCCGGGGGCTCCGGTGTCCGGGTCGCCGTCGGCGTGCCGGGCCGGGCGCCGGCCGCCCGGCGGGAGTCACGGGAACCCGTCCGCACGGGTGCGCGGGGCATCGATCCGGCCCATCTGCTGGCGCAGCTCCTCCCCCTGGCCCGCGCGGCGGCCGTGGAGGCCGGCGTGGACGGGCTGGACACGGCCGTCGTCGGCGCCACCGGATTCGCCACGCTGGGTGACGCCCTGCGCGCCGAGCTGCCGGGCGCCCTGGCCCGGGAGCTGGGGGTGCGGCGGGTGGCGCTCGCCGCCGACGCCGTCACCGCCTATGTCGGCGCCCTCGGGCCGCGGCCGGGCGCCGTGCTCGCCGCGGGCACCGGGCTGATCGCGGTCGGCACCGATCTCGCCCGGTGGCGGCGGGCCGACGGCTGGGGACATCTCCTCGGCGACTGCGGCGGCGGTGCCTGGATCGGCCGGGCCGGCCTGGAGGCGGCGCTGCGCGCCCACGACGGCCGCGACGGCGGCTCCGTACCCCTGCTGGCCTGCGCCGAGGAACAGTTCGGGCCGGTGGGCGAACTGCCGGGCAGGCTCTACCCGCGCACCGACCGGCCCGCCGTGCTGGCCTCGTTCGCGCCCGCGGTGGCCGCGTGCGCCGCGCACGACCCGGTGGCCGCGGACGTCCTGCGCGCGGCGGCGCGGCACATGGCCGACTCCGCCGCGGCGGTGTGCCCGGCGGACGGGGTGCCCGAACTGGCGCTCACCGGCGGCCTGTTCGGCATGGGCGAGCCGCTCATCGGACCGCTGCGCGAGGAGCTGGCGAGCAGGCTGCCGCACGCCCGGCAGGTGCCGGCCGAGGGCGATCCCCTGCACGGCTCGGTACGCATCGCGGCCGACCTCGCGGCGGGGCGGCTCACTCTGCCGAGTGAACCGGCGATGCTCTCCGTGGTCCCCGTACGAGGGGGTTGAGCGAACGGGCGGAGCAAGCGGGTCGAGATCACCGTAAAAGCGGATTGTTCGCCCTGTCGGCCCATGTTCCCGGCACGTGCCCGGAACACGTGTCCTTGGTGCGTAAATCATCAGACAAAACAGGACGGATACCGCTCACCTGCACCCTCCCCGAACGGAGGAACCCCCGAAGCCAGTAACATGCGGCGCCATGAGCTCCCCCACTGGACCCGCGTCCGGCCTGCCAGTACGAATGCCGCGACCTCGTCAGCCCGGACGGCACCGCCGACCGGAACCGCTGGCGGCTCCCGAGGGCGCGCCCGCGCTCGTCCTCGCGGTACCCGGCGCGCCCAGCACCACCACCCGTGGCCTCGCCGAGGAGGTCGTGAGCATCGCCCGCTCCGAGCTGCCCGGCCTGAACGCCCGGATCGGGTACCTGGACGGGGACGACGCCGAGTTCCCCACGCTCCGCTCCGTGCTGGCGCACGCCGCCGAGGAGCGCACGGCCCGCTACGAGCAGGCCGTCGCCGCCGGTGTCGAGGGGATCAAGGAGCCCGACGGCCCGGTCGCCGTCGTCGTGCCGCTGCTGGCCGGTCCGGACAGCGCCCTGCTGCGCCAGATCCGCCAGTCCGTGATGGACAGCCGGGTCGCCGCCGATCTGACCGACGTCCTCGGCCCGCACCCGCTGCTCGCCGAGGGCCTGCACGTGCGGCTGTCCGAGGCGGGCCTGGCCCGCGCCGACCGCGCCCGGCTGTTCACCGTGGCCACCGCCGCCGACGGCATCATCCTGGCGTCCGTGGGCGGCGACGAGGCGGTGCAGGCGGCCGGGATCACCGGCATGCTGCTCGCCGCGCGCCTGGCCGTGCCGGTGATGGCGGCGGCCCTGGACCAGGAGGGTTCGATCTCCTCCGTCGCCGAGCAGCTGCGCTCGTCCGGCTCGCAGCAGCTGGCCCTGGCGCCGTACCTGATCGGCCCGGAGATCGACGCGGGGCTGCTCGCGGCGGCCGCCGAGGAGGCGGGCTGTGCCACGGCCGAGTCGCTCGGCGCGTACCCGGCGATCGGCAAGCTCGCCCTCGCCAAGTACACGACCGCGCTGGGCATCGCCCCGCAGCAGCCGCAGGGCACGCCGGTCCGCTGATCCCACGCCGGCACCCACCCGGCATCCGTACGGCCGAGGGCCCGCTCCACACCCGGAGCGGGCCCTTCGCACTCAGCCGAAGACGACGCAGGAGGCCGCGGGCACCGGCACCGAGCCGTCGTAGCGGGGCAGCCCCGTCGCCTCGTCCACGGCGAACCAGGTGACGTCGCCGGAGCGCTCGTTGGCCACGTAGAGGAAGCCGGCACGCTGGGCGAGCGCGCGCGGCCAGTTCCCGCCGCAGGTCACCGCGCCGACGAGGCGGAGCGCGTCGCCCTCGACGGCGAGGACCGACAGGACGTCCTCGCCGCGCGTGGCGGTCCACACGAAGCGGCCGTCGGGCGAGACCACGATGCCGGACGGATAGGCGTCGCCCGCCGGGGCGCCGGGCAGCACCGGGACCTCGGTCAGAGGCTTCAGGGAGCCGCGGGCGGCGTCCCAGCGGCAGACGGTCACCGTCGGGGTGAGTTCGTTGACGACGTAGGCGTGCCGGCCTTCCGGATGGAAGGCCAGATGACGGGGGCCGGCGCCGGGGCGCAGGGCGATCTCGCGGTGCACGACGGGGACGCCGGCCGCGAGGGCGCACACCCGTACCGAGTCCGTGCCGAGGTCGATGCTGACGGCCCAGCGGCCGCTCGGGTCGGGCTGGACCTGGTGCGCGTGGGGGCCGCGCTGGCGCCGGTCGTGCGGGCCGGAGCCGGTGTGCTGGAGCAGCCCGGAAGCCTTGGCGGCGAGGGTGCCGTCCGGGCGCAGCGGTACGGCGGTGACGCTGCCGGAGCCGTAGTTGGCGGTCAGCACGTGGCCGTCGTACAGGCCGAGGTGGGTGGGGCCGCTGCCGTCCACCGGCACGGGCGGTCCGGCGAGTTCCGGCCGCTCGCCGCCGACCCGGAAGGCGGCGACGGCGCCCTCGGCCGTCTCGCTGACCGCGTAGAGCGTGTCGCCGTCGGGTGAGAGGGCCAGATACGACGGGTCGCGGACGTCGTCGGCGGTGGCCCCGAGCGTGAGGGCGCCGCCGTCCGGCGCGACGGTCGCGGTGACCAGTCCGGGGCCGCCCGCCGCCGTGAACGAGCCGATGAACGCCCGGTGCCCGCCGGAGCTGCCGTCCTGTGCCACCGCTGTCCCCTCTCGGTCGTCCCGGTGGAGCCGGTCCGGGGCCGACGGTAGCAGTCGATCACGCGGGGTCTAGACCAAGAGACACAAGGCGCGTCCCCGGAATGCGGCGTCGGCTCAGGCGCCCACGAGCCGCGAGCCTGACGGCGACCGCAGGGGCTCGGCAAGATCGGCGAGGGCACGCTCCAGGCCGTGCAGATGGGCCAGGGCAGGCGGGTGGGCCGGGATGGACTCGGCGGAGGGTGCGGTGCGGCCGCGGTGCGGCTCCGGGCGGCCAGCCGTGAGCGCCTCGACGGCGGCCTCCACCCGCCAGTAGGCCGCTGCCAGCCGGGCGTCGTGCGAGGCCTCGGGGTCGGCCGCGACCGCCACCAGGCCGCGCACCTCGCGGACGCAGTCGTCGAGGAGCGCGAGGACGCGGCGGGCGCGCTCCTTGCGGGCCGGCATCGGGTTCAGCGGGTGCACCAGCGGGGCGACCGCGAGCCGGACCCGGCCGAGCAGCTGCTCCAGCTCGGCCACGCGCGGCGCCGGGTCGGCCGTCGCGGAGCCCGCGAGCCGGTCGGCGGCCTCGGCGGTGCAGGCGTGGACGCAGCGCAGGGCGCGCTGGATCCAGCCGTCGGTGACGGCGTGGGTGGTGACCGGCAGGACGAACAGCACGGCGAGCGCGGCGCCGAGCGCGCCGACACCGGTCTCGACCAGGCGCAGGCCGAGCAGACCGGGGCTGAGGACGCCGAGGAGGCCGTAGAGGGACTCGGCGAGCACGGTCACCCAGAGCATCATCCAGGTGTAGGAGACGGCGGCCGAGTAGAAGATGCCGAAGACGGCGATCGCGACGAGGACGGCGGTCGGGACGGGCGCGCCGTGTACGGGGACGGCGACGAGGAAGCCCAGGCCGATGCCGATCAGCGTGCCGAGGACGCGGCGGAAGCCGCGCACCAGCGTCTCGCCGCGCGAGGCGGTGTTGACGAAGACCCACCAGGTGGCACCGACGGCCCAGTACCAGCGCTGTTCCGACACCAGCTGGCCCACGACCAGTGCGAAGCCGGCGCCCGCGGTCGCCTGGACCGCCTGTCGCGTGGTCACCCGGGCGAGGCCGGTCCCGGCCGGCGCGGACGAGGCCGAGGGTGCGGCGGCCGGGGGCAGCCGGCGCTCGTAGCACCACAGCCCGAAGCGCACCACGGCCGCGCTCAGCACGGACAGCAGGACGGCGGCGTACAGCTCGGGCAGCTTCTCCGGGGCGGCGTGCACGAACTGGGCCACGAAGAAGGTCATGAAGGCGAACACGCCGAGGCTGTGCCCGCGCGGCCCCCAACGGCGCGCGTACACCCCGGCGCCGACGACGGCCAGGAAGGCGAGGTCGCGCGCGACGGGGAACGCGTGCAGCTCGGCCGCGGCGGCGAGCACCGGCACGCCCACGACGGGCAGCTGCGCGGTGGTGACCGCCTGCTCCCGCACGGTCGCGTCGGCCACGGTGAACAGCGCGAGCAGCGCGGCGAGGCCGCCGGTGACCGCGCCGACGAGGGAGTGTCCGGCGGCGAAGCAGACGACGACCGCCAGCCCGATGCCGAGGACGGCCCGCGCGGCGAAGCGCAACCGCGCCCGGCCCGGGTCCGGCGCCACGAACATCCTCTTCAGCACTGCTGCCCTCCCCATGGAACTCCGGCACAGAAAAGGCGCCGCGGGGATCCGCAGCGCCATCGACGTCTCCATGAGAGCATCACTCGGCTCACTGGCTCAAGTGATCGCCGAATCGCTGGTCCATTGGCACAGCACGGGCAGTGCCGCGGCGCTCATGGAAAAGCCAACGGACCAGGTCGGAGGGTCTGCGTCCCGGCGACACGCCTGAGCCATTGGTACAGTCGCCGGTCATGGCCGTGGACGAACTCGACACCCGCATCCTGCGACTGCTTCTGGAGCAGCCGCGCACCAGCGTGCGCGAGTACGCCCGCGTTCTCGGCGTCGCCCGCGGCACGCTCCAGGCCCGGCTGGACCGCATGGAACGCGACGGCGTGATCACCGGCACGGGCCCGTCCCTCTCCCCCGCCGCGCTGGGCCATCCGGTGCTGGCGTTCGTGCACATCGAGGTCACCCAGGGCCATCTGGACGACGTGGGGGACGCGCTGGCCGCCGTACCGGAGATCGTGGAGGCCTTCTCCATCACCGGCGGCGGGGATCTGCTCGCGCGCGTGGTGGGCCGGGACAACGCCCATCTGGAGGACGTCATCCAGAAGCTGATCAGCCTCCCGGGCGTGGTGCGCACCCGCACCGAGGTGGCGCTGCGCGAGCGCGTCCCGTACCGGCTGCTGCCCCTGGTGGAGTCGGTCGGCCGGGCGTCCCGCACCTGAGGCGGGGCCCGCGGATCGGCGTGGCCCATGGGAGCCGGGCACGGGCCGGTACGACATGACGTGCGTCGGGCACGACCGCTCGCGGATCCCCGTCGTGCGCACGCGGCCGTGACTGCATAGCGTGATCGCATGACCACAGACCAGGCCGGACCGGTGCCGGTCGTCGGTGACCGGCGGTGGAAGGCGCTCGCCGTCTGTCTGACCGCGGCCTTCATGACGCTGTTGGACACCTCGATCGTGAACGTGGCCCTGCCCTCGGTGGAACGCGGGCTGCACGCCGACGAGGCCGACCTGTCCTGGGTGATGTCCGGCTACGCGCTCGCCTACGGCCTCTGCCTCGTCCCGGCGGGCCGGCTCGGGGACATGCGCGGGCGGCGGCAGACCTTCCTGACCGGGCTCGCCCTGTTCACGCTGGCGTCGGCGGCCTGCGGGCTGTCGTCCGGTGCCTCCTGGCTGGTGCTGTTCCGGCTGCTCCAGGGGGCGTCGGCGGCGCTGATCGCGCCGCAGACCTCGGCGCTGATCCAGCAGATGTTCCAGGGCCCGGAGCGGGCGCGCGCGTTCGGCATGATGGGCAGCACCATCGGGATCTCCACCGCGGTCGGCCCGCTCGCGGGCGGCCTGCTGATCCAGGCGTCCGGCGGCCCCGAGGGCTGGCGCTGGGTCTTCTACGTCAACCTGCCCATCGGCGTGGCCGTCTTCTGCGCGGCCCTGCGACTGCTGCCCCGCTCCCCCGGTTCGGCGGGCAGGCGCGAGAGTTTCGACCTGCCGGGCGTCCTGCTGCTCGGTGCGGGCGTGCTCGCCCTCATGCTGCCCCTCGTGCAGAACCAGCAGTGGCACGGGCGGTCGAAGTGGGCACTGCTCCCGGCCGGAGCCGGCCTGCTGGCCGCGTTCTGGGCGTGGGAGCGGCAGCAGGGGCGGCGCGGCCGGGCGCCGCTGATCGACCTCGGGCTGTTCCGGCTGCGCTCCTTCACGCTCGGCGCGCTGCTGAGCCTCGTGTACTTCGGCGGCTTCACGACCCTGTTCTTCGTCTACACGCTGTTCCTCCAGAACAGCATGGGGTACGGCGCTCTCGCGGCGGGGCTGTCGTCCATGCCGTTCGCGCTGGGCGCCGCGGTGGGCTCCGCGCTCGGGGGCCGGCTGGTGCTGCGGTTCGGGCGCCGGACGGTCATCGGCGGCCTGACCACGGTGGCGCTGGGGATGGTCGGCGTCGTCACGGCCGTGCAGTTCGTGCCGGGGCGGGCGGTGGCCTGGGGGGCCGCGCTGCCGCTGCTCGTCGCCGGACTCGGCTCGGGCCTGACCATCTCGCCGAACACCACCCTGACCCTCTCCCGCGTCCCGGTGGGGCGGGGCGGGGCCGCGGGCGGGGTCCTCCAGACCGCCCAGCGCATCGGCTCGGCCGCCGGCATCGCGGTCGTGGGCTCGGTCTACTTCGCCCATCTGGCCCACCGCGGCAGCCCCGCGGCCGCGCTCCAGCTGGGCCTGGTCACGTCCATCGGCATCATTCTGCTGGCCCTCGTCCTGGCCTACGCCGACCAGCGCGAGCGGCGCTCTCACCCGGAGGAGGAGAAAAGACCGGAGGCCGCCAGGCAGGGGGCGTAGCCGGAGTCGTGCCGGGGTGCGGGACGGGGCGGCCCGTGGGACGAGGCGGCGCGCATGGCGCCGCTCCCGCCACCGCCGGCCTCACGACCTGCGCCGCGGCTTCCCCCGCTTCGGCGTCGGCTTGCCCCCCGCCGTGCGGGCCCGGGGCGTGCGGCCCGGGGACTTCGCCTGGGGCTTCTGGCGGGTGCCCGCGCCCTCGGAGCGCCTGGGCTTCTGTTCGGCCGACGGTTGGGTGCGGCCGCGGGTGCTGTTGACCGTGCGGCCGCGGACGATGCCGATGAAGTCCTCCACCAGGTCGGTGGTGGCCTCCTCCGGCCAGGACAGGGCGACGCCGGACTGTGGGGCGTCGGTGACGGGGCGGTAGGTGAGGTCCTTGCGGTGGTAGAGGCGGGCCAGTGACTGCGGGACGACCAGGAGCCCGACGTTCGCGGCGACCAGCTCGATCGCGTCCGGTGTCGTCGCGGGCCGCTCGAAGGCGGGCTCGCCGGGCGGACCGTCCCAGTCGAAGACGTCGTCCAGGGGGTGGAAGACCACCTCGTCGGCGAGGTCCGCGAGGGTCACCTCGTCCGCGGCCGTGATCACGTGGTCCTTGGGGACGACGACCACCGTGGTCTCGGTGTAGAGGGGGATCGCGCTGAAGTACGTACGGTCGACGGGGAGCCGGACGAGGCCCGCGTCGGCCTCGGCGGCGCGCAGCACTGCGGGTGCCTCGGCGGCCGATACCTGAACGAGGGTGAGCGGGGTGTCCGGCCGGCGTTCGTTCCAGGTCTTCACCCATTTGGCGGGCGTCACTCCGGGGACGTACGCGAGCCGGAACGACGGTGATTCCTCCGAGCCTGTCACCAGGCCAGGTTACCGGCCGTCGGCTGCGGGGCCGTCACCGGCGGCCCGCCCCGCCGCGCACGGCGTGGTCGGCGGCCGGGCACACGGCCGATACCCTTGACCTCATGAGTTCGCAGCAGAGCACCCAGACGATGAAGCCCGCGACCGCGGCGAAGAAGCTGGGTGTGTACCTCCCCGCCACCCCCGCCTCGTTCCAGGAGGGCGTCGTCACGCGCGCCGAGCTGAACGAGCTCCAGGCGAACCCGCCGGAGTGGCTGAGCGAGCTGCGCCGCACCGGCCCCCACCCGCGTCCGGTGGTCGCCGCGAAGCTCGGCGTCTCCATCGCCGGTCTCGCGCGCGGCGGGGTGACCGAGGCGCTGACCACCGAGCAGATCGAGGCGCTCAAGCAGGAACGGCCCGAGTGGCTGGAGAAGGAGCGCACCACACAGGCCGAGGTCCGCAAGGAAGCCGCGCGGATCAAGCAGAGGAACGCCGAGCGCGCGGAGCAGGCACGCCCCTGACGCACCGAGCGTCCCCGCAACGCCTGGAGCTTGCCCGACGCCCCCATCGCCGAGTCGTACGGCGGTGGGGGCGTCGTCGTGCTGCCGGCGCGCCGTCGACGTGCTCACCGTCGCGGCGGTGACGCCCGGGACAGCCCCGCGCGGCTCCGGCTCAGGCTGCACCACGTACTGCGGCTGCCCCGCTGGTGAGAGGCCCCGTGCCGGTCCTCCCCAGGGCCCGCGGGCGTTGTCAGTGGTGTGCCCTACAGTTCCCGTCACTTGATCAGTACGGGTGCGGGAGGCACGTATGGGGTGGGTGTCGGCCGGCGACTACGAAGTCGCCCTCGACGGTGGGAAGGTGGTGTGCCGCAACGCCTCGGGGCGGCTGCTGAAGTCGGTGCCCCCGAAGATCGCGGACGATCCGGGGGTCGTGGGTCTGAAGCAGCTGACGGAGTGGCTGGAGCGGCACGAGCGGCAGTGCCTGGCCGATACCGAGCGGTGGATGGTGCGTTCGCTGCCGGTCCCGCTCGACGTCCTCACGCGCGTGTGGCCGGACCCCGCCTGGCAGGCCGCGCTGCGCGACCTCGTCGTCACCGGAGCCGACGGACAGGTCGCCGGCTTCCTGCGGGACGCCGACCCCGAGCGCGGCCTCGGCCTGGTCGACCTCGACGGCGACACCGTCCGCATCTCCCCCGCCCTCGTCCGCGTCCCGCACCCCGTCCTGCTCGACGACCTGGAGGAGCTGCGGGAGTTCGCCGTCGAACTGGGTGTGGAGCAGCGCGCGCAGCAGCTCTTCCGCGAGGTCTGGCACCGCCCGGCCGCGCTCGACGCGGAGGCGACCCAGGTCGAGGAATACGCCGGGGGTTCGTTCAAGGAGCTGCGCTTCCTGCACGGCAGGGCCGCCCAGCTCGGCTACCGGGTGCGCGGCGGGTACGCGGTGTGCCCGGTCCTGGAGGACGGCCGCAGCGCCGAGGCCCGCGTCTGGATCGGCGACTACGACGGCTGGTCGGAGACCGAGACCGGCCCGCTGGCCTGGTCGGACTCCACCGGGAGGGTCCTGAGGCTCGGTCAGGTCGGGCCGGTGGCCTGGTCGGAGGGCATGCGCATGGCGGCCGCGCTCTACGCGGGGCGGGACATCGAGGACGAGGAGCGGGCGGCATGACGTACGACGGGGACAAGCGGAACGACGGGCACGACGGGGCCGCCGTGTCGGCGCTGCTGGATGCCGGTGCCGTCCTGCCGCCGGGCAGCACCGCGCGCGAGGACGCCGACGCTCTCACGGTCCGCACCTACACGCACGCCGCCCTGGACGGCCGCCCGGTGGTCCGGCTGGTGCCGGGCACGCTCGGCGAGGCCGAAGACCTGGCACTGGAGTTCCTGGGCCTGGCCCGCGAGCCGGAGACTCCCGAGGTCGGGCAGGTGCGCCGGGAGACGCTGGGCTTCCCGGCCTGGGCGCTGGTCCACGACCCGGCCAACGGCCATCACGCGCTCGCCCTGGTGAAGGACGTCGAGCGGCTCGCGCGGCAGGCCAAGTCCAAGCCGGGAGGCGCCAAGGACGGCTTCGAGGCACTCGGCGCCCGGCTGGGCCGGGCCGTGCCGCACTTCCTGCCGACGTTCTACGAACAGGCCGCGCGGGTCTTCCTGGAGCATGAGAACACCACCTACGCGGCCGCGTTCTTCGGCAAGGCCCGGGAGGCCGAGCGGGTGCACGCGCTCGCGGTGGACGAGGAGCGCCAGCGGGCCGTCTTCCTGGAGTTCGCGTTCGCCGGGGCGCTGACCGTGAAGGCGCTCAAGGAGCATGTGCGGGACCTGACCGCCCGGCTCGACCCGGCGGCTGCCTGGACGCAGTTCCGGCAGCTCACGGTGGAGCGCTGTGCGGCCGGGATGCCGCCGTACGCCTCGCTGCCGCAGGACGCGCGCGGGCTGATCAGGGCGGCGGGCCTGGACCGGGTCACCGAGGAGTGCGCGCTGGTCGCCGACCTGATCGCCTCTCCCGCCGCCGTACGCGCGCCGAAGTCCTTCTGGACCGCCTACCGCCCGGTGCTGCCCGTCCTCGCCGAGCGTCGCCCGGAGGTCCGGCTGCGGCTCCTGGAGATCATGCCGGCCGGTCTCGGCCGGGACGTCGAGGACGACGCGTTCTGGCTGACGCTGCTGGCGGAGACCGGGACCGAGCGGCTGCTGACCGATGGGCCGGCGGCCCGGGAGCACGGCGCCGATCCGGCGGACTGGCTGAGCCGCTGGGCGGCCTTCCGCAAGCACGGCGGATCGTACGCGCGGCGCTGCCCGGCCACGCTGGCACTGGTCGAGCGCATGGCTCCGCTGCTGCGGGAAGCGGGCCGCCCGGTGGACCTGTGCACCGGACGCTGGCACGCGGGCGCCGACCTCGATCTGCTGGACCTGTGCGCGGCCGAGCGGATCCCGCTGACGCTGCCGGGCGCCGACGTACCGGTGTATCTGCCGGTGCCCGAATGGCTGTTGGACACCCGGGAGGGCCGGCGTGACCTGGCGGCGGTCGCGGCGGACCCGCGGCTGCGGCGCCTGCTGCACCGGACCATGGGCCGGGTCGGCGGCCATCAGCGATCCGGCGAGCTGCTGAAGTCCGTCGCGGGTCATCCGGTGCTCTCCGACGTGCTGCGGGAATGGCTGGAGGAGGCCGCCGACGACGTCACGCGCGCGGTGGGCCTGCCGGGCGCCCGCGCGGCGCTCGACCGGCTGCGTCCGTTCCGGGTGATCGCCGCCGAGGTCGCCCCCGACGCGGTGGCCCGGGTCGCCGGGCACCAGGTCGCGCCGCTGCTCGGCCGGACCCTGCGCGCCGGCGTCCTGGACGAACTGGGCTGGCCCGCCCTCGACGAGGCGCTGACGCTGCTCGACGACGAGATCGGCGAGGTCGGCAAGGCCGGTCAGGGCGGCCAGGGTGGCCAGGGTGGCCAGGTCGGCAAGAAGAAGCGGAACGACGGCGACGACGAACTGGCCGTCCACGAGGCCTGGCCCGCGCTGATCCTGAGCCGCGGCCGCAAGGCGGTCGTCGTCGGACCGGAGCGCGTACTGCTCGCACACGACCTGCGCGTGCCGCACGAACTGGACCGCCGGCAGCGCCCCCGATTCCGGTTCGTGGACGGGGAACTGCTCGTGATGTGGCGGAGCGAGAACAAGCAGCACGGCTACTGGTCGGCCCGGCCCGCCGAGGTGTTCGAGCTGGGCGGCGAGCAGTTGCCGACCTGGTGGTCCGGCCAGGAGACGGCGATCGCGTCGGTCCCGCTGGCCGGCGGGGGCCGTGCCACCGGAGGCCGCACGCTGCACGCCGGGGACACGGACCTGCCCCCGTGCCGAGCCGTCATCGGCGACGGCACCACCCTGTGGCGCCAGGGCCGGCAGGGCCGCCGGACGGTCTGGCTGGAGTACGACCCGGCCACCGGCACGCACGGCCGCGCCTCCCTGCCCGCGCTGCTGCGCTCGGGCATCCGCGAGGACGCCGAGCTGCTGCCCGAGCTGTGCGAGGTCCTGCCGCTGCAACCCGGCCTGGAACACAGCCCGTTCGGCACCGACGGCACAGTGCTCGGACGCTGGGTGCGCACCGAGGGCGCCGGTGCCGAGGAGCGCCGGACGGCCGGGACGCCGGACGGGCGGACCGTGTCGCTCGCGATGGACGACGCAGGCGCGGCGGGCGTTCCCCTCGGCGCGCTGCGGCTGCCCTGCGACGCCGAGCCCGTGGTGGCTCAGCTGACCCGCCACCACGCGCGCCCGGGCGGACAACTCGGGCTCTACGCACGCGAGGACACGTCCTGCGACGGGCTGCTGGGCCGCGTGACGCCGAACGCCGGCGGCGGTGAGTACGCCGCCGGGACCCGCTTCGTACCTCCGCTGCCCTTCTGGCACGCGCTGCGCCCGCGTGACGAACAGGGCTCGGCCGCACTGCGCGCACTGGACGACGAGCGGGTCGCCGAGGCGCTCGGGAGGACCACCGAGACGCTGACGCTGCGTCAGAAAGCGCTGGCGAAGGCCGGGAACGACGAGGCCGCCAGGGCCGCCGTGCCGACCGCCGACCTCATCGTGCTGAAGGCCGTGGAGCACTTCTTCCCGGAGATCACCGACGAGCGGCTGCGCATCGGTGTCGCCGGGCTCGTCAAGTCGGCGTTGCACATCACCGACTCGGCCCTCTCCTTCGCGAGCCCCCCGAAGGAGCCGCCAGGGCAGCCGCGCAGCCGGACCGAGGGCATGTTCGCCGACTACAGCCCCGCGCACGGCGACGACCGCACGCTGTCCGACGCCCTGTCCGGTGTCGTCGGCCTGCACGGCTGGTGGCCCGGGGAGCGGTACACCGTGCTGCGGCAGATCCGCGCGGTCAACCACGTGCTGTCCGGCAGGCCCGCCGACGGCCGGCAACTGCCCGGCCCGGAGCGGCTCGACGCCCTCACCGACGGCTGGACGAGCGAGGAGCACACCGTCCCGGCGATCGGCCTGACGTGGCCGCCCGTCCTGGGCACCCTGCGGGCGATGCTGTACCGGGCCGCCTCGCCCGTCCTCTCCGACGCGCACCGGGAGGCACTGCTGCTGCTCGGCGAGGCCCTCGGCGAGGGTCCGCTCGCGTCGGCCGACGGCACACTGCGGCAGGTCGTACTGGGCGAACCGCTGGAGGAGAAGCAGCAACAGCGCGACGGGCAGGTACTGCGCCGCGCCGGGCGCACGGCGGTGATCCTCGGTACGCACCGGATCGACCGGCAGCACCACCGGATCCAGTGGCTGGCGCTGGACCACGATCCGGCCGGTGCGTTCGGCGCGGTCGCGCACTTCACGCTGGACGCGGAGACGCGGTACACCCCGACGGTCTCCGCCGAGGACCTCGCCGCCGTCATCGGCCTGGTCCGGGCGAAGGGCGCCGCTCCCTGGCAGCCGGGGGCGCCCGAGGCGCTGATCGCGGCGACCGGCGGCGGGCTGGGGCCGCTCCAGGCCACCGTGCTGCTCGCCGGAGTGCCGCAGGAGGCGCCCGCCGAGAGCCTCGCCGCCGTCGGACTGAAGCCGAAGCAGCGGGAGTTCGGCGCCGCCCGGCTACAAGGCCTCGGCATGGAGCCGCGGTTGGCGCTCATGGGGGCGCTGCTGCCGGCCGACCCGGTCACCCTGTGGACGGCGGGACCGGACCTCGACGCCGCCGGGCGGATGTGGACCGAGCGGTTCGGCTCGCTGGTCCGGCTGCCCGAGGACCTCTGCGCCGAGCTGTCCGGAATGGGGGCCGGCGGCGCCGAGGACGTGCTCAACCCGTCCCGCACGCCGTGGTTGAGCCGTACGACGGTGATGCGGTGGGACAAGGACGGCCGGCTCACCCCGGCTGACCCGCAGGCGCTGCCCGGCGGACACACCCTGGCCGAGGCGGTCGGCGCGCTCGCCGCGCTCGCCTACGTCCTGCCGTACGGCCATCCGCTGCGCGCTCTCCTGCCGGAGGGGCTCGCCGCGGTGCGGCGCCGGATGTCCGACCCGGAGCTGATGCTCGGTCTGGGCGTGGAGTCGACGGAGAAGGGCGGCCCCACCGCGGTGGAGCTGCGCAAGGCCTACGGACTGCCCGCGGCCGGCGGAGCCGACGCCCACGGCACGACCCGGGTCGGCGAGGCGCTCGCCCTGCGCCCCTGGTACCACGACGTCGAGACGGTCCTGGTCCGCCCGGCCGGGCTCACCGGTCCCGACGACGCCGTGTTCGGGCTGCTGGAGGGCCTGGTGGGGCCGCACCGGGGGCACGGCCTGCGCATGTTGCGCACGCTGCTCGGCGAGGAGCTGGGCCGCGCGGTCGCGACCGGTACCGAGGGCCTGACGGGATACGCCCAGGACCCGGCCGTCAGCGTGCCGGAGCTGGTCGCCGAGGTCGCCGGGGCCCACGGACTGAGCCAGGACGCGGCCGCGCTCTACCTCCAGCTGCTCGCCCTGCCCGATCCGACGGACCGCAACTGCGCCCGCTGGACCGGCTGGAGGCCCGCACGGCTGAAGAAGGCCCGCACCGAGCTGGCCGGCACGGACCTGGTCGTCACGGCCAAGCGGCCGCGCGCCGGGCGGACGTTGTTCCTGCCGTGCGGCTGGCGCGACCTGAAGTCGCCCGCGCTGCCGGTGGAGACCTGGAAGGAGGGCCTGTATCCGGTCCCGGCCCGGCAGCGTGCGATACCGCTGCTTCCGGTGCCGGAGCTGTTCCGGCGCGCCTGGGACCGCGTCCGCGCGGGCGACGCCCCGGCGTACGAGGAACTGACCACCCGCGCGACCCGGCGGGGGCGGCGCCGATGACGTCCCGCCGGCCCTGGTCAGGAGGCTCGCCCCGGCCCCTGCTCCGCGCCCTCTCACCGACCGCTGTCCGCACCGCACCGAAGGACTCCCGCCGATGACCGCCGCCCTCGCGCCCGACGCGACCCGTCAGATCGTCCCTCCCGAGGACCGGTACGCCGCCGAACTGGCCTTCCTCGCCGCCCACGACGCCGGTCCCAGGCCGCCCGCCTGGCGGCTCACGCCCCGGGCCGTCGTCACGTTCGTCATGGGCAGCGCCGGGCAGGCGCTGCGCCTGCCCGACGACGTGACGGCGCCGGAGGGCGTGCCTCGCCGGCTGGTGATCTCCGGCAAGTTCGTGGGTGACCGCGCGCTGGTCGAGCGGTGCGTGGTCACGCTCGCCGGTGAGCGGGGCCTGCTGCTGGTCGGCGAGCCCGGCACGGCCAAGTCGATGCTGTCGGAGCTGCTGTCGGCCGCCGTGTGCGGCACCAGCGGGCTGGTCGTGCAGGGCACGGCCGGCACGACGGAGGACCAGCTCAAGTACGGCTGGAACTACGCCCTGTTGCTCGCCCAGGGCCCCACCCGGCAGGCGCTCGTCCCGTCGCCGGTGCTCACGGCGATGACGCGGGGCGCGATCGCCCGGGTCGAGGAGGTCACGCGCTGTCTGCCCGAAGTGCAGGACTCCCTGGTGTCGCTGCTGTCGGAACGGCGCATCGCCGTACCCGAACTGGCGGGCGGCGAGGACGCGTTGGCGCACGCGGCACCCGGGTTCAACCTCATCGCCACCGCCAACCTGCGGGACAAGGGCGTCTCTGAGATGTCGGCCGCGCTCAAGCGACGCTTCAACTTCGAGACGGTGGGCCCGATCCCGGACCTCGACGCCGAGACGGCGCTCGTGCGCGGCCAGGCCCGGGCGGCGGTGGAGCAGGCGGGCGCGGCCTTCCGGGTGGACGACGCCGTCCTGGAGGCCCTGGTCACCGTCTTCCGTGATCTGCGGGAGGGCAGGTCGGCGGAGGGGTGGGAGGTCGAGCGGCCGTCCACGGTGATGAGCACGGCGGAGGCCGTGGCCGTGGCGGGTGCGCTGGGACTGGCCGCGGCGTACTTCCCCGGTGACCGGGACGTGCTCGGGCTGCTGCCCGGCCATCTCCTGGGTGTCGTGCGCAAGGACGACCCGGCGGACGCGGCGCGGCTGCGGGGCTACTGGGACGGAGCGGTCCGGCGCCGGGCCGAACAGGGGTCGGCCACCTGGCGCACGCTGTGGGATCTGCGCACGGTGCTGGAGGGCTGAGGATCGTGACCCACCCGTCCGCCGCCGAGGCGACAGGCCAGGGCAGGACCCAGGTCGAGGACAACGCCGGGGCTCGCGGCAGTACTCGCGCGCCCGACGCGGCCGTCGCCGCGCTCACCGGGCCGTCGGCGCCGTATCTCATCGGGGTACGGCATCACGCGCCGTCCCTGGCCGCCGCCGTACCCGCGCTGCTGGACGCCGCCGGGCCGGACGTGCTGTTGGTCGAGCTTCCCGCCGAGTTGCAGGAATGGCTGCCGTGGCTCGCCCACGAGGAGACCCGGGCGCCGGTCGCGCTCGCCGCGGCACCCGGCGGCGGCGGCGCGGTCGGGGGTCCGGCCTTCTACCCCTTCGCCGACTTCTCACCGGAACTGGCCGCCGTGCGCTGGGCCGCGCGCAACGAGGTGCCGGTGATCGCCTGCGACCTGCCGCTCGCGGACCGGGCGTGGACGGCGGCGCCGCACGCCGCGGCCCGGCCGACGGACGGAAGCGACGGCAACGACGGTGACAGTGACACTGGTCGCGTACCCGGAGTCGTCGCCGCCCTCCGCGCCCGGCTCACCGGCCGTCCCGGGGACGATCTGTGGGACCGGCTGGTCGAGGCGGCCGCCCCCGGTTCGCCGCCGGAGGCACTGCGGCGGGCTGCGCTGCTGACAGGGTGGGCGCTGCGTGAGGAGGCGCTGGCCTCGGGCGGGGTGCCGGAACTGGATCTGCGGCGGGAGCGCTGGATGCGCTCGTGCCTCGCGGCGGCCACGGCGAACGGGGAGCGTGCCGCGGTCCTCGTCGGCGCCTTCCACGCCCCGGCGCTCCTCGGACCGGCCGAGGACGACGCCGGCGAGAACGACGCCGGTGAGCCGGCCGCGCGGCGGCAGCCTGCCGACCCGGCCTGGACGACCTCCCTCGTCCCGTACAGCTACGCCCTGCTCGACGAGCGCTCCGGTTACCCCGCCGGAATCCGTGACCCGGAGTGGCAGCACAGGGTGCTGGACGCGGCCGGTGACCCCGCGGCGCTGGAGGAGGCGCTGATCCGGGCCGCCGTAGGGGTGTGTGCCGAGTTGCGGGCGCTGGGTCATCCGTCCGGGCCGGCCGACGCACGGGAGATCGCGCGGCTGGCCGGTGACCTGGCCCGGCTGCGGGGGCTGCCCGCGGCGGGCCGGGGCGAACTGGTCGAGGCCGTGCAGACGGTGCTGGCGCAGGGCGAGCCGTACGGGCGGGGGCGGGCCGTCGCCCGGGCGATGGAGCGGGTGCTGGTGGGTACGCGCACCGGGCGCCCGGCGCCACGGGCGCCGCGCAGCGGGCTGGCCCCGGCGGTCGAGGCGGACGTGGCCGAGCTGGGCCTGCCGGGCCCGGCGGACGCACCGTCCGCCGGCGTCCGGGACCTGCGCCTGGACCCGCTCCGCTCGGACCTGGACCGCCGCCGTGAACTCCTGCTGCGGCGCCTGACGGTGTGCGGGGTTCCGTACGGCGAGCCCAAGGCGGTGACCGGCACGGGCGGCGCCGACGCGCTCACCTCGCGCTGGGAGGTCCGCTGGACCCCGGCCACGGCGGCCATGCTGACGGCGGCCGGGGTGCGCGGGGTCACCCTGGCGCAGGCGACCGAGGGGGTGCTGCGGGAGCGGCGGCGTACGGAGCGGGACGAGGGCGGCCCGACGGCGGCGCAGACCCTGGCGGGGCTGGAGCAGGCGGCGCAATGCGGCCTGTCCGGGCTCGCCGACGAGCGCCTGGCGGACACCGCCGAGGTGCTGCCCGGCTCCGGCACGCTGCCCGAACTCCTCGCCGGACTGGCCCTGTTGGACCGGCTGCGGGCCGGGCACTGCGCCGGACTCGGCCGTGACGAGGAGCGTACGGCGCGGGCGGCGGCCGTAGCCGAGCTGCTGACGGCCGCCGCGGTGCGCCAGGTCGACGGGCTCACGGGCTCGGAGGACCCGGCCGACGCGCACGCCCTGGTGGAACTCGCCCACCGCGCGGATGTGTTGGGCGGCATCCGGCTCACCGACGCGCTCGCCCGGCTGGCGGCCGACGGCTCCCCGCTGATGCGGGGCGCCGCCGGGGCCGTCCGCGTGCTGCTGGGGCAGGAGGAGGCCCGGGCCCTCGGGGACCGGGTCGCGTCCTGGGTGGACGGGGCCGTCGACGCCGCGTCGCGTACGGCGCTGACCGCGCGGCTGGCCGGTCTGCTGAGCGCGGCCGGGCCGCTGCTGGAGTCGGCGCCGCCCGCGCTGGAACCGCTGCTGAACCGGGTGTCGGAGCTGTCCGACCGGGACTTCCTCGACCGGCTCCCGGCGTTGCGCGGCGGCTTCGACACGCTCAGCCCGGCGGCTCGCGAGCGGCTGCTGGCCGCGGTGGAGCGGCGCCTCGGCGGCGACCGGCCGGACGACACCGGGGCCGTGGACCCGGCGACCCTCGCCGTCTGGACCCGTGCGGATCTGACGGCCCGCGAGACGCTCGCCGCGCTCGGGCTCCTGCCGCCGCAGCGGCCCACCGGGGCGCGCGCCGGCGAGGAATCGCGGGACGAAACACACCGGGACGGGTCCGGCACACCCACGTCCGACAAGCCCACGACCAACACGCTCACGTCCAACGCGCCCACGCCCAACACGCCCGCGTCCGGCGGGGATCGCCCCACGCCCGCCCCGGCCGATGCCGGGCACAGGCTCCCTCCCGCCGACCGGTGGCGGCTCGCCCTGGGTCGTCGGACTGGCCAACTTGACTCATCCGCACGGCCGTTGGCGACCGCGCTGGACGAGTTGTACGGCAGTGGGCGCGGTGAGGGCAGTCGCGGAGAGCTCTCCGGACACGGGAACCGCGGCGGGCGTGAGGCGGCGTTTCCCGGGGTGCGGGAGTGGTCCGAGGAACTGGCGGCGCTGTTCGGCCCGGGGATCCGGGAGGAGGTGCTGGCGGCGGCCGCCGCGACCGGCCGCCAGGACGTGTTCGCGGAGCTGGACCCGGATCGGGTGCGGCCCTCCGTCGATCTGCTGCGGTCGGTGCTGCGGCACGCCGGTGGTCTGCCCGAGTCCCGGATCGCGGCGCTGCGTCCGCTGGTCCGCCGGCTGGTCGACGCGCTGACCCGGGAGCTGGCGACCCGGCTGCGCCCCGCCCTGCACGGCACCGCGCTGGCCCGCCCCAGCCGGCGCCCCGGCGGCGGCCTCGACCTGCCCCGCACCTTGCGGGCCAACCTCGCCACCGCCCGCCGTATGCCGGACGGCACGGTGCGGGTCATACCCGAGCGGCCCGTCTTCCGCAGCCGTGCGAAGCGGGCGGCGGACTGGCGGCTGATCCTGGTCACCGACGTGTCGGGCTCCATGGAGGCGTCCACGATCTGGGCGGCGCTCACGGCCTCGGTGCTGGCCGGGGTGCCCACCCTGTCCACGCACTTCCTGGCCTTCTCCACCGAGGTGATCGATCTGACCGACCACGTCGCCGACCCGCTCTCTCTCCTCCTGGAGGTCAGCGTCGGCGGCGGCACCCACATCGCGGCCGGGCTGCGGCACGCGCGCGAGCTGGTCAGCGTGCCGTCGCGCACGCTCGTCGTGGTGGTCAGCGACTTCGAGGAGGGCTACCCGGTCGGCGGGCTGCTGGCCGAGGTCCGTGCCCTGGTCGGGGCCGGCTGCCACGTACTGGGCTGCGCGAGCCTCGACGACGCGGGCCGGCCCCGCTACTCCACCGGCGTGGCCGGGCAGTTGGTCGCCGCGGGCATGCCGGTGGCCGCACTCAGTCCGCTCGAACTCGCTCGCTGGATAGGAGAGAAGATCGCATGAGCCGGGAACTGCCGCCGGTCGCACCGTCCGTGACGGCCGCTCTCGTCGCGGCCCTCTCACCCCGGCTGCGGAGACGCCTGGACACGGGCATCGCCAAGCTCGCGGACCGCCCGGTCGAGCGCGACGGCGCCGTCGTGCGCATCGCCCTCGACGACGCCACCGACCTCGAACTGCACGCCCCGGACGGCACGGTGAGGAGCACGGACGCCGTCCGCTGCGGTTGTCTGCTGGCGCCGGAGTGCCTGCACCGCGCCGCGATCGCCTCGGCGGCCCCGGTCGCGGACGACACCGACTCCGAGGAGATCGAGGGAAGTTCGGAGGAGGAGCCCGCCGCGCAGCAACCCTCCGTCCGGCCGGAGACGGCCACGGCCGAGCAGCGCGCCGCCGCCCGCGCGCTCCACTCCGCCGCGGCCGACGTACTGGAGGCCGGTACGGACGGCGCCGGCGCGGTGCTCCAGGCCGGGCTGCTGCGCGCCGCGCACACGGCGCGCCTCGCCGGTCTGCACCGGGCCGCCGCCTCGGCCGTGTCGGTGGTCACCGCGCTGCGCGCCGCCCGCGCGGCCGATCCGGCCTACCGGCTGGACGACCTCGTCGCACGACTGCGTGACGTGCTGACCGTGGCCCACCGCGTCCCGGCCGCCGAGGGCATCGAACTGACCGGGCTGCGCGGCACCGCACGGCAGCCGTACCGCCCGGACGGCTCGCTGCGGCTGTACGGCCTGTTCTCCGAGCCGGTGGTCACCGCGAGCGGCTACGCGGGTGCCGTCACCTGGACCGCGGACGCCACGGGCCGGCTGTACCAGGTGTCCGACGTCGCTCCGGGCGGCGCCGGGCGCGCGGTGGGCGCTGCCGACCGGGCGGTCCGGATCGGTGACACGGCCCTGAGCCACCGGGAGCTGTCCCGAGCGGGTCTGGCGGTGTCGGGGGCCACCGTCTCGCCCAGCGGTCGGCTCGGCGCGGGCGCGGGGGTACGGGCGGTGGCGGCGGCCGGTGCCGGCTGGCGCGAGGAGCCGCTGGACCGGCTCTGGAAGGTGCCCGTGGCCGAACAGATCGCGCGGGCGCTGAGCGGCGGTCACGATCTGCTGTTCCTGGAGGTCACCCTGGCCGGTACGGCGGCGGAGGCGGCGGGCGAGTGTCTGCTCGCCGAGTGCGGTGGCGTCGCGCTGCGGCTGACCCGGGCCCATGACGACCCGGCGCTGCCCTGCCGGGACAACCTGCGGCTGCTGGCCGCGGCCCGGGGCAGCGGACTCCGGGTCGTCGCCCGGCTCGCACCGGCCGCGCATCCCCGGGCCCAGCTCCTGGCGGCCGAGCATCCGACGGTGGCCGGCGAGCGTGTCGACCTCGGCTTCGACCGGCTCCAGCGCGCGGACCTGCCGGCCGTGCCCGCGTCCCTCGCGCCGGCCGCGTCCCCGGCGCCGGAAGAGGCCCCGGTCCATCTGCTGCGCCGCCGGGTGCAGCAGGCGGTGTCGGGCGGGCGGCGGGTGCTGTCCTTCCCCGGTGACTCGGCGGGTGACGTCCGTCGGCTGGGCCGGTCCGGGCTCGCGACGGCGGGCGACCTGCTGGAGGCGCTGCACGGGGCGGCGGCGGAGCGGTCCCGTGACGTGTTCGGCCGCCTCCTGCCGACGGACCCGGACCGCTTCGCCCGCGCGTGGCTGGCGGCGGCCCGCTACACCGACGAACTGGACCGGGCCCTGTGCGCCGCCGCCTGGACCTGAGTCCGGGTCCGGACCCGGGGTTCCCGAGACCGGGCCGGAGCGCATGCTCGTCGAGGTGACGGCAGTGCGACTCCCGGCCGGAACCGTGCGCACCGCCCCGAGCTGGACGCCCTGCCTTGTACGACGGTCCCGTCCCTGGCCGGACTCCTCGCCCTCGCCCCGACCCGCACCTCCTGGCCGCACACCACGGCGAGGACCCGCCGTACGCCGTCCACGCCTAGGATCCAGCTCACCGGATCACGCCGGAACTCCAGGCACAGGAACAGAAACAGGAACAGGGGACGGCTCCATGGTGACAGCGCGCCGGTTTCCGCTCGGCTCCGCGACCACGCTCACGGACCTGACGGACGACCCCCATCCCCGGCTGGCCCTGCTGCGCGCCCACGAACCGGTGTCGTGGCTCCCCGTGTTGGGCGGCTGGTTGGTGACCCGGCGTGATCTCGCACTGCGCGTGATGCGCGACGCGGCGACCTTCACGGTGGACGATCCCCGCTTCTCCACCGCCCAGGTGGTCGGTCCGAGCATGCTCTCCGTGGAGGGCGCCGAGCACAAGCGGCACCGCGCCCCCTTCGCCGACCCGTTCCGCGCGCAGGACGTGCACGACCGGTTCACCGGCTTCGTGGAACAGGAAGCAGCCCGGCTCGTGGCAGGCATCCGGCCGCGGGGCAGCGCCGAGCTGCGCCGGGAGGTGGCCGGACCGCTGGCCGTCGCCGTCGTCGCCGAGTCGCTGGGCCTGGTCGGCGCGGCCGCGGAGGAGGTACTGACCTGGTACGACGCCATCGTGAGCGCGGTCTCCGACCTCACCGCCGGGCGGCCGGCGAACCCCGCCGGGGCGGCGGCCTTCGACCAGCTGCGAGGAAGCGTCGAGGCGACGGTCGCGGCAGGAGGCGACACGTCGCCGCTGGTCGCGGCGGCCCGGAGCAAGCGCCTGAAGCTGCCGGAGGTGGTCGCCAACGCCGCGGTGCTGATGTTCGGCGGTATCGAGACCACCGAGGGCATGATCGCCAACGCCGTACTGCACCTGCTGGCACACCCCGGTCAACTCGCCCTCGTGTGTGCCGATCCGGACCTGGCCGACGCGGCGATCGAGGAATCGCTCCGCCTGGAACCCGCCGCGGCGAACGTGGACCGCTACGCGACCACCGACGTGACGATCGGCGGGGCCGACGTGCGGCGCGGTGATCTGGTGGTCGTCTCGCTCGCCGGCGCGAACCGCGACCCCGAGGTCTTCCAGGACCCCGACGTCTTCGACCTGCGACGGGACAACTCCCGTCTCCAGCTGGCCTTCGCGCACGGCCCGCACTTCTGTCTGGGCGCCCACCTCGCCCGCCTGGAAACCCGCGCCTGCCTCCTCGCGCTCCTCGACCGTCTTCCCGGCCTGCGGCTCGACCCGGCCTCACCCACCGCGCCCACAGGCCTGGTCTTCCGCAAGCCCCCGGCCGTGCGCGTCCGCTGGGACGTGCCGGACCGGCGCTGACCCGGCGCCGGCCTGTCTAGGCGCCACGACGGACCCGGGCGGCCTGGCGGGCCTCGGCGATCCGGCGGGCCTCAGCGGACCGGCGCGACGTGCCGTCGCCGCCGGGCCGCCCCGGTCGGGTGCCCATCCCGCGGAACGGGGCACCGCCGCGCTTCGGACGCTCCGCGACCGGCCCGCTGCCGCCGACGGGGACACCGGAGGGAGCCTGGGCGCCGGTGATGCGGCTCAGCTCGGCCTCGCCGGAGCGGACCTGCGTGATCCGCGGCCTGATGCCTGCGTCGGACAGGAGACGGGCCACGTCCCGGCGCTGGCCGTGGAGGACCAGGGTGACCACGCTTCCGGACGCGCCGGCGCGGGCGGTTCGGCCGGCGCGGTGCAGGTAGTCCTTGTGGTCGTGGGGCGGGTCGACGTTGACGACGAGATCGAGGTCGTCGACGTGGATGCCCCGCGCCGCGACGTTGGTGGCCACCAGCGCCGTGACCTCGCCGGTCTTGAACTGCTCCAGGGTGCGGGTGCGTTGGGGCTGCGACTTGCCGCCGTGCAGGGCCGCGGCCTTCACGCCGCTGCTCAGCAGGTGCCTGGTGAACTGGTCGGCAGCGTGCTTGGTGTCCAGGAACATGATCACTCGTCCGTCGCGGGCGGCGATCTCGGTGGCGGTGGCGTACTTGTCGGCACCGTGCACCTGCAGCACGTGATGCTCCATCGTGGTGACCGCGCCCGCCGACGGGTCGACCGAATGCACGACCGGGTCATGGAGGTAACGACGGACCAAGAGGTCGATGTTGCGGTCCAGCGTGGCCGAGAACAGCATGCGCTGACCGTCGGGACGTACCTGGTCCAGCAGTGCGGTGACCTGCGGCATGAACCCCATGTCCGCCATCTGGTCGGCCTCGTCCAGGACGGTGACGTTCACCCGGTCCAGGCGGCAGTCCCTGCGCTCGACGAGATCCGTGAGGCGGCCGGGAGTCGCGACGACCACCTCGGCCCCGGCACGCAGTGCGCCGGCCTGCCTGCCGATCGACATGCCGCCGACCACGGTGGCCAGTCGCAGCTTCAGCAGTCGGGCGTACGGGGTGAGCACATCGGTGACCTGCTGGGCCAACTCGCGTGTGGGGACGAGGACCAGGGCCAGTGGCCTCTTCGCCTCGGCGCGCTGTCCGCTCGTGCGGACGAGGAGCGCCAGGCCGAAGGCGAGCGTCTTGCCCGATCCGGTCCGCCCGCGCCCCAGGACGTCGCGCCCCGCGAGGGAGTTCGGCAACGTGGCCGCCTGGATCGGGAACGGCTCGTGCACGCCGAGATCGGTGAGCATCCTCAACAGCTCGGCAGGCATGTCCAGTTCACCGAAGTTCGCGACCGCGGGCAGGGCCGGGGTGACGGTGACCGGCGGGGCGAACTCCCCCTGGGGCGCGGCGGGACGGCGGCCGGTGGAGCGGTCGTTCGGGCGAGCTGAGCGGCTCATGGAGAACCTTCCTCGACGGGGCACGCATCGAGGAATTCACGACAGGAATGAGCCGGATGAATTGCAAGAACGAGCCGGATGTGAGACGGAAAGAATTTCACCGGAATGCAAAAAAGATATCTGGGACCCCGCCGCAGGACGGGGCCCCAGATATCTCGTACGCTTCGGCGTCAGGCGGGGGTGATGTTCTCCGCCTGCGGGCCCTTCTGGCCCTGCGTGACGTCGAAGTTCACCTTCTGGCCCTCGTGGAGCTCACGGTAGCCCTGGCTGGCGATGTTCGAGTAGTGCGCGAAGACGTCCGGGCCGCCCCCGTCCTGCTCGATGAAGCCGAATCCCTTTTCCGAGTTGAACCACTTCACGGTGCCGGTAGCCATGTCACATCTCCTTGGGGGCAGTGCCCGCGGGTCCACACCGTGTGAACCCCTGCGTTGCCACATTGAACCCCGTCCGGACAAGCACCGGATAAACAGAAATGCCCGGCGGCATACGGCCGCCGAGGCACTTGAAGTTTCGGGAACTACAACTGCAACTACCGGTAAGTTTAGCAGAGTACGCGGATCTGTACTACTTTCTTTCACCACGGAAGGTGAACCTTCAGATTGCGTCACGCTTCGGCGCCTGGAAGCCGCCGATCCTCTGTTCCAGCAGTTCGGCCAGCCGCAACGGGGTACGGTCCTCGAACATCGGCCCGATGAGTTGCACCCCCACCGGCAGGCCCTCGGGGGACCGTCCCGCGGGTACGGCGGTGGCGGGCAGGCCGGGCATGGTGGCCACACCGGCCCAGACGAGCTGGTCGAAGTACGGGTGCTCGACGCCGTCGATGTCGATCCGGCGTTCCCTCGGATCGGGGTTGTGGTCGTGCGGGAACGCGGGAGTGGGCGTGATGGGACACACCACGGCGTCGAACTCGGCGAAGAGCTGCCGCCACCCGTGGCGGTGAAGCTGGCGACGGTTGTCGGCCTCGATCCAGTCGAGGTGGCGGAACACCATGCCGCGCAGCCGCGCCGCATCGAGACTGCGGTCGTCCGCGCTCAGCGCGGCGGCGCGGGTCCGCAGCTCCTCGTACGCCTCGACGGGGAAACGCGCGACAGCGCTCGAAAACATCAACTGCGTGTAGAGCTCCGCGGCTTCGGCCAGATCGGGCAGCAGCGGACTGTGCCGTTCGACGCGGGCGCCGCCGTCGACGAGCGCGTCGGCCACCCGGTTCACGCCCGCCCGCACAGCGGACCCGGTCGGAATGAACGGATGCTCGTCGAGGACCAGGACCCGGAAGCCGCCGAGCCGCTCGTGGCGCGCGGGCGGCAGCGTCAAGGCGTGCGCCACGCCGAGGGTCAGCGGGTCCGGTCCGGCCATGACGTCGAGCAGGAGCATGAGGTCGCGGGCACTGCGCGCCATCGGGCCGACGACGGCGAGGTCGAGATCGACCGGCAGGGCCGGCACGGACGGCGGGACCATACCGCGGTTCGCCGCCAGCCCCAGGGTCGGCTTGTGCGCGTAGACACCGCAGAAATGCGCGGGGGTGCGCAACGAACCGGCCAGGTCGGAGCCGATGGACAGCGCGCCGAATCCGGACGCCAGTGCCGCCGCCGACCCGCCGGAGGATCCGCCCGACGTGCGACCGTGGTCCCACGGGTTGTTGGTGGTGCCGTAGATCTCGTTGAAGCTCTGTATGTCCTGCAGCCCCAAGGGCACATTGGTCTTGCCGAGCACCACCGCGCCCGCGGCCTTGAGCCGCGACACCTGCACCGCGTCCTCGGCCGGCATGTGGTTCCGGTGTTGCGGTATGCCCCAGGTGGTGGGCAGCCCGGCGATGTTGTAGGACTCTTTGACCGTCACCGGTATGCCGAGCAGCGGCCGGTCCTCACCGCGGGCGCGCGCCTGGTCGGCGTCGCGCGCGGCAGCCCTCGCACGGTCGAAGTCCGGCACACAGATCGCGTTGACCGCCTTGTCGTCCCGCTCGATACGGGCGATCGCCTCGTCGGTCAGTTCCACCGAGGTCACTTCACCGGCACGCAAAGCAGCCGCGAGCCTTTCGGCCGTCTGAAAGCTCCACTCCATGAACCAGACCGTACAGGCCTCTGGAGCAGGCCATAAAATGCCGTTTCGCACAACGGGTTTGATGTCTGCGGACCTCAACCGCAGTCGAGCTGGCCCGCGTTGTGCTTGGCGTCGAGTATCCGGCGCACACCGGCGTCGACCTTGGCCCGGAAGGAGGCGTCCTGTGCCATCCGGGCCTGGATGCCCTGTGCCATCGCGGGTATGGTGCTCGGCTGCACCGTGAGGATCATGTCCCCGCCCGCCGCGATGAAGTTCACGGCCCGCTGGGCAGGCGTGAAGGACCGTACCGCGACCGCGTTGCCGAGGTCGTCCGAGATGACCACGCCGTTGAAGCCGAGTTGGCCGCGCAGCAGGTGCTCGATGACCGTCGGCGAGAAGGCCGCCAGGTGGTTGGGGTCGATCTTGGTGTAGGTGGCCGACGAGATCATCACGAAGGGCGATCCGGCCTTGATCCCGGCCCGGAACGGCGTGAGGCTGGAACTGTCGGCGGTCGTCACCGAGTCGACGACGTTCGCGGTGGTGTCGGTGTTGCCGATCACCTGGCCCAGTCCGGGAAAGTGCTTGAGCGTGGTCATCACGCCCGACTGCGCGAAGCCGGCGGCGAAGGCGCCGCTGTGCGAGGTCACGACGTCCGCGGTGTGGCCGTACTCCCGCTGGAAAGAACCAATGGGTATGTTGCGGACGCCCAGCGCGGCCGGGACGACGTCGGCGACCGGTGCCAGGTTCAGGTTGACCCCGGCGGCCTTGAGCTCGTTGGCCCATGCGGCGGCCCGGGTACGCAGCGTCGATGTCGGCCAGCTGCCCTGGGTCAGGCCGCTGGGCATGGCCGAGAAGCCGGGGCCGTTGAGAACCTGCACCCGGCCGCCCTCCTGGTCCGTCGAGACCAGCAGGCCGACCCGCCGCCCGGCGACCTGGTCCGCCTGGCCTCGGAATCCGTCGACGAGCTTTCTGGTCGCCGTCGTACCGGCGCTGCTGCGGCCCGTCAGCATGACCGACCCCACGTGGTTGTCGCGCAGGATGCGCAGCTGGGCCTGGTCGGGCTGGGACGCGGAGATTCCCCCCATGAGCAGCTGTCCGACCCGCTGGGCAGTGGTCATGCCTGACAGGTATCGGTCGGTACAGGTGGCGGCGGGCGCCGACGAGGTGGCGCGCGCGGTGGCAGGGGCGGCATCGGCGCCGGTACGGCTCGGCAGTGCGCTGGAGGCACCCGGGGTCGGTGTGCCATGGCTGACGGCGGGGGATCCGGGGGAGTCGGGTGTCGCCCCTGGCGCGACCGATCCGCCACAGCCTGTGACGGCGAGCACGAGGGTGACCAGCGGGATCCTTGTGCGCAGGGCTGCGCAGCGGCGGTTCCTGGGCTGCTGCCGGACGCGTATGGTCATGCTTCTTCCTCCGGCCTGGACGAGCCGGGGTCACCGCGCCGCGTAGCCACTTCCGTCACGGCGAGCCCGGCTTGCTGCGTCCATCACACCGTACGTTATGGGGCATTCGTTCGCCCCTTGGCCAGACGGTGCGGGCTCCGCGGCGGATCGGCGCGGCAAGGCGGCAGCGCGTCGGCAGCCCCGGCGCCCGCCTCGGCATTCCAGTTGGTCAGCATGGCTCGATGACCCCGCCGGCGTGGTGCCGCGGCCTGCGACCCGACCGATGTCGTCGGTCAGGCTCTCGACGACGCACGAGCCCGCGAAGGGATCCGCCGTCGGCGGAGTTGACCGCTGGCGAATCCCGTTCAGGGCATCCCGGCTAAGGTGATCTCGCAGATCCCGTGAAGCGAGGGGTTCCATTGGGGGGAGCGAACGGGCGGCGGCCCACGGTGGTCGTACTCACCGCCCTGCAGGTGGAGTACGAAGCGGTGCGCCGGCACCTGGAGGACGTTCACGAGGTCGCGCTGCCACAGGGCACCCTCGTCGACGTCGGCAGGGTACCCGGCCTCGACTGGGAAGTGGCGCTGGCCGAGACAGGTCCCACCAACACCCGGGCCGCGCTCGTCACGCAGCCCACGATCGAGTACTTCGACGCCGAGGCCGTGTTCTTCGTCGGCGTAGCAGGCGCCCTCAAAGACGATGTGCACCTCGGTGACGTGGTCGTCGCCAGGAAGGTCTACGGCTATCACGGCGGCCGTGAGAGCGTGGACGGGTTCCAGGCTCGGCCTGACGCCTGGGAACCGGCATACGACATCGACCAGTTGGTGCGCTCCGCCCGCCGCAACGAGCCATGGGCCTTCCTCTCCCCGAATACGCCGTCCGCCGCGACGCCCAGGGTCCACTTCGAGCCGATCGCCTCGGGAGACGTGCTGATCGGCAGCCGTGACTCCGAGACGGCCCGCCGGATCCGCAGCCACTACAACGACGCCGTGGCCGTCGACATGGAGAGCCAGGGCGTCACCCACGCGGCCCGGATGCATCGCGCGGTGCGGGCGCTCTCCGTCCGCGGCATCAGCGACTTCGCCGGTCCCGGCAAGGCCGCGTCCGACGCCGCAGGCTCCCAGGAGACAGCGTCACGGCACGCCGCCGCCTTCGCGCTGCGGGTGCTGCGCGACCTGCGCCCCGCCGGACGGCCGGCCCAACGGCGGCCCCAGGGGCCCGCGGTCGTCGTGGTGGCCGGACCCGACCGCGACTCCGGCCCCACCGCATGGGACAGTCGGCCCACCGTCGAGGTCGAGGGACAGCAATACCTGCTGTACGAAGGTTCCGGAGACCTCCTTGACGAGTCGCGGGACGGCGACGTGGTGCGGCGCCAGGCAGTGGCGCGTGTGGTGTCGGACCGGGATTCCCGCGGTTCCTACGCCTGGCTGCGGCAGGTCGAGTGGGCACGGCCACGTCCCGGCCCGGGCCGCGTCGACCCCCTGGCCGCGCTCGAAAAGGAAGCCGGGCTGTGCCGTGCCTTCCGCGGCCCCGCCGTCGTACAGCTCGCGCGTCGTGGGAACACCGCCACCCTGGCTCTGGCCTGGCCGGCCGACCCGAAACTCGGCCGGCCCGTCAGGACCCTGGACGAACTGCTGCCCGCCGCGTCCTCGCCGACGGACCCGCTGCGGCTGTGGTCGATCGTGCGGGGCATCGCCGAAGTGGCCCACGTCCTGGAGCGGCTGGCCGGCGAAAATCTCTCACACCGGGCGCTGCGGCCGACCGCGATCGTCATGAACCGGCCGCACATGGTGCTGCGCGACTTCGGCCTCGCCGCCGTGGGGCCCCGCCCGGGCGAAAACCCCGGGCCCTATCAGGCACCCGAGCAGCGGTACGGCTCCGGTCTCCGACCCGGACCGGCCACCGATGTCTACCAGTTGGGTGCACTCCTGCATCAAGCGCTGGCCGGCCACATCCCCGATCCCGGGTATCCCGGGCTGACGCCCGCCAACGCCCCGGCCTCCGTTCCGGACAGCCTCGTCCACGTGGTCGGCAGTGCACTGCGGCAGGACCCGGGCGCGCGTCCAGGCGTGCGCGCATTCCGCCTCGCCCTGCTCGCCGCCGCCCGCGAGCTGTCGTCCTTCCCGCCGACCCAGCGCTGAGGAGCGCCGATGTCCGTCACCACCGTCGCGCTGCGCGCTCCGCTGGTGCTCGTCCCGGGGCACGGTCTGGACGAACAGCTCCGTGCCAAGGCCGAATCCAGCGCTGGGTTGCCGCCCGCCGTCTCGCAGATCGTCCACGATCTGAACCAGCTCGAACACGGCGCCGCGGTCAGCGTCAGCCCGGGCACGGGCAGGTACAAACCGTCCCTGCTGGTTCACACGCGCACGTACCGGCTGCGTCTTGAGGTGACGAACCGCGGTACCGGCTACTTCGTCAAGCACATCGACCCGCTGCGCCTCGCCGACCACGCGCGCCTTGCCCGATCCTGTCTCCTGGTACGCCCCCCTGCCTGGCGGATGGTGTTCGAGCTGCCGGCGGTGCCCGAGGGCTCGGACGCCCAGTGGCACGACCTCGAAGAGGCCTGGCGCAGGCTTGGCCGAGCACGGTCGGAGCAGCAGGAGAGCTCCTCCGTCAGCGAAGCCCACGCGAAGTTCCTCGACACGGTGGACCGGTTGATCGACATGACCGAGGAGATCACCACCCGGGAGGAGCGCACGGCCGCCCCGTTCCCGTATCAACGCCTGACGGCTACCGGCGGCAGGCGGAGCAGCGCTCCGCAGTCAGTGTATGAATTCCAGCTCCTCAACACGGAATTGCCGCCGACCGGCGCATTCGTCCGCATCCAGGGTGATACGGAGACCCGCGGCAGAGTGAGCCGTGCCGCGGGACGTTCCGTCACCGTCCGCTTCGACCAGCCCGTGTCGTGGGAGAGGCTCCCGGCTCGCGGAGCACTGGAACTCATACCGAGCAACGTGGTCTTCAACAAACAGCGGCAGGCCGTGGCGAGCCTTCGCACGGGGGACACAAGGAATCCGGGTCTGCTCCCGGCCGTGGTCGAACACCATGTACGCGCCATCCCGGCCACCACCGCACGGCCGCACGAGGAGCTCGACCCCGAACAGCTCGACGCCTTCCGCAAGGCGCTGACCACCGAGGACCTGCTGGTGGTGCTCGGCCCGCCCGGTACCGGCAAGACCCGGACCATCACCGAGATCGCCCACACCACCGCGATCACGGCCGCCACCGGCGGCGGCCGGGTCCTCGTCACCTCCCACACCAATCGCGCGGTGGACAACGTGCTGGCCCGACTGCCACCGGATCTCGTCGTCATCCGCGTCGGAGACGAGAGCAAAGTCCACGCCGATGTGAAACCGCTGCTCCTGGAGGAGCAGTCGGAGAACCTCGCCGAGGGCATCCGACACACCATGGCCCTGCGCACCCAGGCCTACCGGGAGGCGGAGGCCGCCGCGCCGTGGACGGCGGAACTCGCCGACCGGCTCCACCGGGTCGACGGCCTGGCCCAGCAGGTGAGCGCCGCGACCGTGCGTCTGCAAGGCGCGATCCAGGCGGCCGCGGCACCGGCCCGGGAGCGGCTGGCAGCACTCCGGCACGAGGAGGACGAACGGGAGTCGGCCTTGCGAGCGCTCAGTGAGCGCGCGTCCCGGCTCCGGACGAAGGCGCAGTCCGAACAACAGCGTGCCGACGCCTGGTTGACCGGTCGGCTGCACCGCTCCAGGGGCCGCCGCGCGGAAGAAGAGCTCACCGCGGTGCGGCACGAGATCCAGAGGTTCGAGGCCCTGGGCCCTGAACTGCGCCGACAGGCTGAAGCGGCGAGCGCCGAGGTGGACCGTGTGGTCCGCGAGTCGCCTGCCGTCAGCTCGGGACTGGCCGCCCGCCAGGCGGTGGAGCATCGACTCGGCGAGAGCCTTCACTCCGCCTACGAGGCCGCCGACGTGGCCGTCCGGGCGCTCGGCACGGTCATGCCTGGCGTGTCCGCTCCCACTCCGCTCCTGGATCCGGCCGAGGCGGCAGCCGCGCTGCACGCCCTGCACCGGCAATTGGAGGCGTGGCTGCCGCTCGTCTCCCAACGCCAGGAACTCAGCCGGCAGTGGCAGGCCGCCGTCGGCCAGGACCCTGGCCAGCTGGTGCCCGAACTCGTCCGCTACGCCCAGGTGGTCGGCGCCACCTGTATCGGAGCCGCGTCCCGCCCTGAACTGTCCGGAGTCGACTTCGACTTGGGCATCGTCGACGAGGCGGGCCAGATCGGCGTCGCGGACGCACTGGTGCCGCTGACTCGGGTCCGCCGGGGCGTCCTGGTCGGTGACGACCGGCAACTGCCGCCCTTCCACGACCGCGAGGTGGACGACTGGGCCCAGGGCGTCGGCGACCCCGGGCTGGTCCGGCTGATCTCGCAGAGCGCCTTGGAGCAGCTGCGTGCCGGACTGCCCGCCTCCCACGTCGTCCAGCTGACCCGGCAGCGCCGGATGCCCGCTGAGATCGCCGACTTCATCTCGGCCGCTTTCTACCGGGGAGAACTGCTCACCGAGAAGGAACACCGGCACACCGACCCCTTGTTCGCGAGCCCGATGGCCTTCGTCGACACTGCCTCGCTGCCCGCCGGCGTACGTCGCGAGTCGGGCGGGCATCGCGCCGAGGGCCGCGGCCGCAAGGGCGCCTCCAACGACTGCGAAGCACGTCTCCTGGCCCGCCTCGCCGCCTTCTACCACCGGCGGGGTTCCGAGTGGGTGGTGATCGTCCCCTACCTCGCGCAGCGCCTGGAGGTGGTCCGCCACCTCACCGCCCTGATCGGAGATTCCCAGCTCGCGGATGCCTCGGTCGGCAGCGTCGACTCCTACCAGGGCGGGGAGAGCGAGGTCGTGCTGTACGGCTTCACACGAAGCAACCCCGATGGCCGTGTCGGCTTCCTCAAGGAACTGCGCCGCGCCAACGTCGCCTTCACCCGTGCCAAGAGCCAACTGGTGCTGACGGGTGACCTGAGCACTTTGCTGTGCGCGGACGACCCCGGCTTCCGCGCGCTCATCGACGACCTGCACCGGCATCTGCTCGACCGCGGCGACCTGCGGGACTACCAGGACGTCATGGCAGCGCTCGACAAAGCCGCCCCCGGCCTGGACGAAGCCGCCGGCCTGGCCCCGAAGGGGGGCCGAGCGTGACGACGGCCGCCCGCCTCATGCCCTTCCCCGAAGAGCGGGTCCTGGAGGACGCCGCCTTCGGCCAGGGCATCGTGCCCACCCGGCTCTACGCCCTGCTCCTGCCCGTCTGGCAGGTGGAGATCCGCGCCGACATCACCGAGGGCGAGGACTTCTTCCTCATCGACCGCTTCCTGGAGCGCGGGCTGCGCCATGGCGCCCTGCACACGGTCGACGAACTCGCCGCGTTCTTCGCCCTGGACGGCGCCCTGGTCGCGCAGGCTGTGCGCTTCCTCACCGCGATCGGCCACCTGCGGGAGTCCGGGGGCCGTTTGTCCCTGACAGCACTGGGACAGCGCTCCGTGGACGACGACATCCGCTACGTGGTCACGCGCCAGGACCGCCGCAAGCTGTACTTCGAGGCCCTGAGCTGCGCCCCGCTGACCCGAACGCACTACGACCAAGAGGTCGTGACCCTGCTGTCCCCCGACGAACTGGCCGCCGTGACACGGGGCGACCGCTATCCGCGCTTCAGCCCGATCCACGTGGCCTCCGGCTTCGACCGCACAGCCCTGGAACGCCTCAAAGACCGCAAGGACCGGGCCCGGTTCAACCTGCCCGTCGCCCTGGACGCGGTGGAGAGCCTGGACGAGCGACTCGTCTTCCTGCCGGTCTATCTGGTGCGCGGCCGGGAAGGACTCCTGGTCTACGGCCAGGCCGGGGCAGGGGCCGAACACGACCCGGAGCTGAGCGCGCTCTGCGCCCGTACTCCAGAGCTGATCAGCGCTCTCGACAACGAGGAGCAGGGCGAGGAGTCGGACGAGCGTGTCCTGCGGGCAGCCCGGAACTGGCTCCGTGAGCAGCACCTCGACTCAGTCGCACCGGAACAGGACGCCGACGGCACCTGGTCGGTGTCGCTGCCCGCCACCGCCTTCGGCGAAGACGGAATCCCCGTGTCCCGCATCGGCACCTACCGCATGGCGGGCAACCGCTTCTTCCGCGTGTGGTGCCCGGCCGAAACACCACGGAAGCACGCTCTGCTGGACCGTCTGGACAAACGCCTCGGCTCCCGCCGCCAGGCCACGCGGGGAGAGGCAGAGGATCTCGTCGCCCGCCTGGCCCGCCAGCTACGCCTGGCGGTCCCCGACCTGTCCCAGCTCCGCGCCGGCGCCGGGAGAACCGGCCTCAAGGGCCTGGAGGCCCAACTGGCCGGACTGGAGGATGAACACGTGTGATCGGCGCCGGAGGGTCCTTCGCGGCGCCGTCCGCCTGGTGCTCAGCCTGCGGCCTTCCGCACTGAGCGACGCCGTCTCCACCCGACGGCTCCTGAGCACGCCAACTGCCCCAAGGTGCTGGGCCTCGTCACCCACTCGAAGGTGGCGATCGGGCGCAGGGGAGGTGCGCTACGTTCTCTGTCCCAACGGGCCGGCAGACCGGAGGAGTTGCGCAAGGCAGAGTTCACACTCGGCCTCGCCCTCGGCGTGGCCGCCCAGCCTCCCTCATGGCCGGTGCCGCCCAGTGGCCGCGTGGCAGTCCGGCCCAGCAGCTGTCAGCGGCAGACCTGCCGGCCGGTTTCAGCTCACGACCCTGCACCGCACCGCTGCCGCAGGGCATGCCCACCCCGCGCGCAGCCGCCCGCGCCGCCCGCCGTCTCGTGCGACGCATCACGGGACCCCTCGGGCGCCTGCTCACGGAGGCAGGACACGGAATGAGGTCAAGCCCCCGCAAGATACGTGAGACGCACCTTTCGTTGAGGATTATCCTGATTTGTATCGACCAGACATACCGACTGCCAGGTGCCCAGTTCCAGACGGCCGGCGATGACGGGGAGGGTCGCGTGCGGCGGGACGAGGGCCGGCAGGACGTGGTCGCGGCCGTGGCCGGGGCTGCCGTGGCGGTGCTGCCAGCGGTCGTCGGCGGGGAGCAGGGTGTGCAGGGCGGCGAGGAGGTCGTCGTCGCTGCCGGCGCCGGTCTCGATGACCGCGATCCCGGCGGTCGCGTGCGGGGTGAAGACATTGAGCAGCCCGTCGCGGCCCGCCGCCGCCTCCCGCAGGAAGTCGTCGCAGTCGGAGGTGAGGTCGACGACGCGCTCCCGCGAGCCGGTGGTGACGTGCAGCGTTCGGGTGGCGAGGGCATCTGGCATGCTCCCATCCTGACCCATCCGCCGGGCTCCCCTCTCGGCGGCGCGACCGGCTGCCGATATCCATGGTCCACAGGGCGAGACACCGTTGACCGTGGACCGCCCATCTGGCTACGTTCAGCCGCATGTTGCGTTCAGCCCTGCTCACCACGCGCGGTCACATCGACCTGCTGTGGGTGGCCTCCGCCGCGTGTCGCCGCGGCTGCTGACGCCCTTTTCCGCTTCACCCTTCCGCTCTCCGGCGCACTCCGCCGTCGATTCCGCAGACCCGTGTCCCCCTGGTCCGGCTGCTCGCGTACAACAATGACCGGCTGCTGAGACGGGCCTGGGACACGGCCCCCTTCCTTCCCCGTCTCTCCGCCCGCCCGCCCTCCCCCTTCCTCTCCTCCACCTCGCTCGCCCTCTCCCCGAGGAGCCTCCATGAGCATCAGCCATGCACCGCCCAACTCGCCTGAACCCGATATTTCCGGTATATCCAAGTCTGGGTCGGCCGAGGCGGCGGGGGCGGACGCCACCGGCCTCGACCTCCAACCCGTCGTCCCCGCCTCCTCCCGCTCCCTGCGCCTCCCCCGCTGGCTGCGCCGCACCACAGGTCCGATCCTGCTGCTCGCCCTGTGGCAACTGCTCAGCGCCACTGGCGTCCTGACGCCCGACGTGCTCGCCTCGCCGGGCCGGATCGCGCGGGTCGGCTGGGACCTGATCAGCGACGGATCGCTGCCGTCGGCCATGGGAACCTCGCTACGGCGCGTCGCCCTCGGCCTGCTCTTCGGCACCGTGACCGGCACCGGACTCGCCCTGGTCTCCGGGCTGTTCCGGATCGGCGAGGACGTGGTGGACGCGCCGGTGCAGATGCTGCGGACGGTGCCGTTCGTCGGTCTCATCCCGCTGTTCATCATCTGGTTCGGCATCGGCGAGGCCCCGAAGATCGCCATCATCACGCTCGGCGTGACCTTCCCGCTCTACCTCAACGTGTACGCCGGCATCCGCGGCGTCGACGCCCAACTCATCGAGGCGGGCGAGTCGTTGGGACTCTCCCGCCGGGGGCTGGTACGGCACGTCGTACTTCCGGGTGCACTGCCCGGCGCGCTAACCGGGCTGCGGTACTCCCTCGGCATCGCCTGGCTCGCGCTGGTCTTCGCCGAGCAGGTCAACGCCGACTCCGGCATCGGCTTCCTGATGGTGCAGGCACGGGATTTCCTGCAGACCGACGTGATCGTGGTCTGCCTGATCGTCTACGCCTTCCTCGGCCTGCTGGCCGACTTCATCGTCCGTTCTCTCGAAAGGGTGTTGCTGCAATGGCGACCGACGTTCACCGGCCGGTGACCCCTCGGACGACCCGGGCCGTGCACGTCGAGGGGCTCACCCGCTCCTTCGACGGCCGTACGGTCATCGACGATCTGCGTCTCGACATCGCGCCCGGCGAGTTCGTCGCCCTGCTCGGCCGCAGTGGCTGTGGCAAGTCGACACTGCTGCGCATCCTCGCCGGGCTCGACCGCGACATCCGGGGCACCGCACTGGTCCCGCGCCGCAGAGCGGTCGCCTTCCAGGCGCCTCGGCTGATGCCCTGGAAGAAGGTCTGGCGCAACGTCCTGCTCGGTCTGCCCGGCAAGCCCGAACGCGCCGTCGCCGAGCAGGCGTTGGCCGAGGTCGGGCTCGGCCACCGGGTCGACGCCTGGCCGAGGACGCTGTCCGGCGGCGAGGCCCAGCGCGCCGCCCTCGCCCGCGCCCTGGTCCGCGAGCCCGATCTGCTGCTGCTCGACGAGCCGTTCGGCGCGCTGGACGCGCTCACCCGGATCAGGGCCCAGCGCCTGGTCGGGGAGTTGTGGCAGCGCCGCGGCTGCGCCGTGCTGCTGGTCACGCACGACGTCGAGGAGGCCGTACTGCTCGCCGACCGCGTCCTGGTGATGGACGACGGCCGCATCGCCCACGAGCAGCACATCGACCTCGACCGGCCGCGCGAGATCACCGACCCTCGGTTCGCCGCACTCCGCGCCGGGCTGCTGGAACGGCTCGGCGTCAACACCGCCGCCGAAGCCGCCTGATCCCTCGATGCGCACCCGCGTCCCACCGCACTCGACACCCCCGCACACGAACGGAACCGCCATGCGACGACGACTCGTCCCCGCCGCAGCTCTCCTCCCCCTCGTACTCCTGCTCACCGCCTGCGGCGGGAACTCGTCCGCGAGCACCGACACCGACGGCACGGGCTCGGTCACCCTCGACGTCGGTGACCAGAAAGGCGGTTCTGAGGCCATCCTGCGCGCCGCGGGAGAGCTGAAGAACCTGCACTACAAGATCAAGTGGTCCACCTTCACCTCCGGCCCGCCCCTGCTGGAGGCCGTCAACGCGCAGGCCGTCGACATCGGCGGCGTCGGCAACACCCCGCCCGTCTTCGCGGCCGGTGCCGGTTCGAAGATCTCCGTGGTGGCCGCCTGGCACGGCACGTCCAAGGGCGACACGATCCTCGTTCCCAGCGACTCCAAGCTGACCGGTCCGAAGCAGCTCAAGGGCAGGTCCGTCGCCGTGGCGCAGGGCTCGTCCGCGCACTACCAGCTGATCGCCTCGCTCAGAGCGGCGGGGCTCAGCCTGTCCGACGTCAAGGTCAAGTACCTCCAACCGGCCGACGCACTCGCCGCGTTCACCTCCGGCAAGGTCGACGCATGGGCGGTCTGGGACCCGTACACCTCCCAGATCCTGCGGGCCAGGCAGGGGCGGGTGCTGACCACGGGCGATGGCGTCACCAACGGGCTCACCTTCCAGGTGGCCGCGCCCTCCGCGCTGAAGGACCCGAAGAAGGCCGCCGCCGTCAAGGACTACCTGACCCGGCTGCGGCGAGCGACGGCCTGGGTCCACGACCATCAGCAGGATTGGGCCAGGGTGTGGGCCAAGGACACGGGGCTGCCGTACGAGGTGGCGCTGGACTCGGTGAAGCGGACCAACTCCACACGTGTCGCCGTCGCCGTCGACCAACCTCTCGTCGCCTCCGAGCAGCAGATCGCCGACGCCTTCACCGAGTTGAAGCTGATTCCGAAGAAGGTGGACTTCGGCGACTTCGTGGACACCCGCTTCAACACCGGCCTGCCCCCGTCGACGACACCGGCCGAGAACTGACCCCGCCCGGGGAGCGAGAAGGGCACGGGGATCAGCACGGTGTCTCCACCGGAGCAGTCCGGCCGGTAGGCGGTGCCGGGCAGGTGGCGCCGCCACTCGGCGGGGTGATCATGCGACGGGTCACAGCGCAGGCCCGGGCGGTGACCGCGGGCACGGTGGTCTCCCAGATCTGTGCGGTGTGGTCGGCGCCACCGCCGATCACCCGGGTGCCGTCGGCGCTGAAGGCGACGGACTGGCTTGCGCCGGGGTCTCCGGTGTCTCCGGTGTCTCCGGTGAGTGTGGCCAGCTGGACGGGGTGCCGGAGGCGAGAGTGCGTCCGTCCGGGCTGAAGCCGCCGAGAAGACGGCCTGTCCGTGTCCGCGCAGGGCAGGACCGTACGGGACCGGGCGGCGGCAGTCCCTGATGTCCCACACCCGGACCGTGCTGTCCGAGCTGCCGCTGGCGTAGGGCAGGGCCTGGACCAGGTCGGGGTGGCGGGTGCAGTGGGCGTAGAAGTCGGCGCGGACGGCGATGACGACGCGGCAGCGGCTGTCGGGGGCCTGTGCGGAGCGGACGAGAGCGGCGATGAAGGCGGTGCGCTCGGCCGGATCGGTCGAGACCGACCGAGCGCGCGGTGTCCTCGCCGGATTCCCATGATCCACCGGAGGCGGTCGAGGCCGACGGTGGACGGGGTTCCGCGGCGGCAAGGCGGGTGGCCGTCTCGTGCCGCGTTCGCGCCCACTGCTCCTCATGCCACGGGCAGGGTGGGCAGTTGACGACCGGCCGCGGCGGCGGAGAGCTTCGCGATCGAGTAGTGGGCCCGCTGGGCGAGCACCCGGTAGGTGGGGTTCGCCGCCTACCGCATCCTCAGCCACTACGACCCCAACCTGTGCCTCGGCATCCCCGGCGCGAGCGAGGCCGACGGTGCCGCGGTGATCCAGTGGCCTTGCGGCACCTGCCCAGACCACTCCTGGTACTTCTGACCAGCGAAGCCCCTGCCTGCCGGGCGTACGACAGAACCTCCGGTACGGCGCCCGGTGTACTCCACCGACCTACACCGACGCCACATTCCCCCCGGACCTGCGCAGCGGACGGTTCCAGATGTCGACCTGGCCTGGGGACTCGGCGAGCCCTGGGGCCGACGCGACGGTGCCTGGGGCAGCGAGGACGACACACACGTCGCCCAGCTCCACGGCGGCCAGGGCTCAGGCCCGGGAAGATCCCCGCCCCCTCCCCAGTTAGTAGAATCGTGAACGAATCGCGCGAGGTCGAGGTTGTCGTCATCGGAGCCGGTCAGGCCGGACTGTCCAGCGCCTATCACCTGCGGCGCACCGGCTTCGAGCCGGACCGTGACTTCGTGGTGCTCGACCACTCCCCCGCGCCGGGCGGCGCCTGGCAGTTCCGGTGGCCCTCACTGACGTACGGCAAGGTGCACGGAATGCACGCCCTGCCCGGCATGGAGCTGACGGACGCCGATCCCGCGCGGCCGTCGGCGGAGGTCATCGGCGCGTACTTCGACCGCTACGAGCGCGCCTTCGGCCTGCGGGTGCGGCGGCCCGTCGACGTACGGGCCGTCAGGGAGGGCGACGGCGGCCGGCTGTCCGTGGAGACCTCGGCGGGCACCTGGTCCACGCGAGCGCTGATCAACGCGACCGGCACGTGGGACCGGCCGTTCTGGCCTCGCTATCCCGGCCAGGAGACCTTCCGGGGACGGCAGTTGCACACCGCCCAGTACGCCGGTCCCGAGGAGTTCGCCGGGAAGCGGGTCGTGGTCGTGGGTGGCGGCGCCTCGGGCACCCAGCATCTGCTGGAGCTGGCCCCCTACGCGGCCGCGACCACCTGGGTCACCCGTCGGCCCCCGGTGTTCCGCGAGGGGCCGTTCGACCAGGAGGCGGGCCGGGAGGCGGTCGCGCGGGTGGAGGAGCGGGTGCGTCAGGGGCTGCCGCCGCGCAGTGTGGTCTCCGTCACCGGGCTGCCCCTCAACGACGCCGTCCGGCAGGGTCTCGCGGACGGGGTTCTGGACCGGCAGCCGATGTTCGACCGGATCACCCCGGACGGGGTGGAGTGGAGCGACGGCCGCCGCGTCGCCGCCGACGTCATTCTGTGGGCCACCGGGTTCCGGGCCGCGCTGGACCACCTCACCCCGCTGCGCCTGCGCGAGCCGGGCGGCGGGATCCGGGTCGAGGGCACCCGGTCCGTCGCCGATCCCCGTGTCCACCTCGTCGGCTACGGCCCTTCGGCCAGCACCATCGGCGCCAACCGGGCGGGGCGCTCCGCCGTACGGGACATCAGGCAGTTGCTGTCCGAGGAGCAGCCGGTCGCCGTGTGAGACGGCGGCGGACAAGCGGCGCAGCCCATCTGCAACGGCATTCCGCGGTCCGGCCGGTCGAGGACGACCCGGGCGACCTTGCCCCTGCCCGCCCTCGTCGTGGCCTCGGCCTGGACGAGGCCGGCGACGGTGGCGGTGGCGGTGGCGGTGGCGGTGGCAGCCTGGTAGCGGAAGCCGAGAACCGTGTCGGACCTCCCTCCCGGGTTCAGCCGGCCGGCTCCAGCTGTGCGTCCCGGCGCACCAGGGCGGCGTACCGCCCGTCCCGCTCCAGCAGTTCTTCGTGCGTGCCGCGTTCGGCGACGCGGCCGGAGTCCAGCACCACGATCTGGTCGGCATCTCGGATCGTGGAAAGGCGATGGGCGATGGTGATCGTGGTCCGGTCGGCGGACAGGGCGTCGATGGCCTCCTGGACGGCGGCCTCCGTACGGGTGTCGAGCGCGCTGGTCGCCTCGTCGAGAATGAGGACCGGCGGATCGCGCAGGATGGTGCGGGCGATCGCGAGGCGCTGCTTCTCACCGCCGGAGAAGCGGTGGCCGCGTTCGCCGACGACGGTGTCGTAGCCGTCGGGCAGCGCGGCTATGTGGTCGTGTATCTGCGCCGCCTCGGCGGCCGCGTGAAGTTCCTCGTCGGTGGCGTCCGGCTTGGCGAAGCGGAGGTTGTCGGCGACGGTGGCGTGGAAGAGGTACGTCTCCTGCGAGACGACGCCGACCGCGCGGGCGAGAGTGTCGAAGTCGAGGTCACGGACGTCGACGCCGTCCAGCGTGACGCGACCGCCGGTGACGTCGTAGAGCCGGGGCACCAGATAGCCGAGCGTGGACTTGCCGGCGCCGGTGGGGCCGACCACGGCGAGGCCGGTGCCCGCGGGCACGGTGATGTCGATGCCGTCGAGGACCGGGCGGACCTTGTCGTCGTTGTCGTAGCGGAACTCGACGTTCTCCAGCCGGACTTCGCCCTTGATCTGGTCGAGGTGGACGGGCCGCTCGCGCTCGGTGATGTCGATCGGCAGGTCGAGATACTCGAAGATGCGCTGGAAGAGCGCGAGGGAGGTCTGGATCTGGACGCCGGTCGCGAGCAGGCTCACGGCCGGGCGGAACAGGCCCTGCTGGAGTGAGACGAAGGCGACGATGGTGCCGAGCGAGACCTTCGGGCCGCCGAACTGGAGGGCCAGACCGGCGGTCCAGTAGATGACGGCCGGCATCGCGGCCATGACGATCGTGATCACGGCCATGCGCCAGCGCCCGGCCATGTTCGACCGCACCTCAAGGTCGACCAGGCGCTCGGACTCCTCGGCGAAGGACGCGGTCAGCGAGTCCGACCGGCCCATGGTGCGGCCGAGCAGGATGCCGCTCACCGAGAGCGACTCGGTGACCGTGGCGGCCATGGCGGCCATCTGCTTCTGGCGCTGCGTGGTGATCTTCTTGCGTTCGTTGCCCACGCGGCGGCTGATCCACACGAACACCGGGAGCAGGAGCAGCGAGACGATCGTGAGCCGCCAGTCGAGCGCGATCATCGCGACGATCGTGGCGACCACGCTGGTGGCGTTGGAGACCAGGGAGGTGGCCGTGGAGGTGACAGTGGCCTGCATGCCACCGATGTCGTTGGCTATGCGGGACTGCACCTCGCCGGTGCGGGTGCGGGTGAAGAAGGCAAGCGACATGCGCTGGAGCCGGCCGTAGACGGCCGTGCGCAGGTCGTGCATGACGCGCTGGCCGACGGTGGTCGAGATCAGCGTCTGGAGCACGCCGAAGACGCTGGAGAGGACCGCGCTCAGGATCATGCCGAGCGCGAGCAGGCTCAGCAGGCCGGTCCGACCCTGCGGAATGGCGACGTCGAGGGTCGCCTTCAACAGGAACGGCGTGGCCACCGAGACCAGCGAGGCGGCACCTACCAGCAGGCCGACGACGGCGAGCCGCCCGCGGTAGGGACGGAAGAGCTTCAGGATGCGCCGCACCTGCCGGGGCTGTTCCTTGGCGTCGGCAGGTGGGGTCCAGGACGTTTCACGGTCGGGATGCATGGGCTCCTACGGAGACGGACGGGGGCCGGTCAGGAACCGGCCGACGATGACTGACTGATCGTAGCTCATTGTTACCTATACTCACAATGAATGTCGTCCTGATATTGTTCCCGCATGAGCACCCCCGATTCCGACGGCCTGCTCGCCGAGCAACTGCTGCGGCTCACCCGACGGGTGCACCGCATCCAGAAGCGCCATCTGGAGCGGCGCGATCTGGGCGTCACCCCGGCCCAGTCCCGGCTGCTGCGCACCCTCGCGCACTACCCCTCGCCACCGCGTATGGCCGACCTGGCCGAGCGCCTGGAGGTGGTGCCGCGCGCGGTGACGACGCTGGTCGACGGGCTGGAGGCGAGCGGGAAGGTACGACGGGCGGCGGATCCGGCGAACCGGCGCGTCACGCGGATCGAGCTGACCGATGAGGGGCGCGCGACCCTGCGCGAACTGCGCGGCGCACGCCGGTCGGCGGCCGAGGAAATACTGGCCCCGCTGACCGAGAAGGAGCGCGCGGTGCTCGGCGTACTGCTGGACACGCTGATCGACGGGGAGTCGGCCAAGAGCTGCTGACGGCCGAGCCCGCCCCGTCGGCAGGCCACCGCCCACGGACGGCACGGGCTGTGGCACGGGCACTTCCCGGGGAACGCCGGACTCACGGAAGCCGAACGGGACTTCCGTGATACAGAAGGCAGCTTCCGATGCCGATCATCCCGATGGCGTCGTGGATCCCTTCCGCGACGCCCGTGTCACAGCCGCGTACATCACCCCGTGCGTGACGCATCCCGCACGGCCGTGCTCAGCACCGCTTGCGATCCTCCGTCAGCATTCCCTGCGCCGTGGCCAGTGAACGGTCGTAGCAGCCGTCGGAGCCGTAACGGCGGTAGCGCTCGCCGGAGGTGCCGACCGCGTGCCGCTGCTCGCGCGGGACGTTGAGCGTGTACGCCGCGTCGCCGCTGTAGGTGTCGTCGAGCCGCGACCACGCGACGCGCCGGCCGTCCTGCAGCCGCCTCACCGACGCATGGTCGCCGAGCGTCAACACCGTGCGCAGCCGGTTGTCCGTCCCGACGGTCGTCGTGCCGTTCAAGGTGTACGTGCGCTGCGTGTGCGTCACCCGGGCTGGGCTGTGTCCGCCGGTGGTGACCGTCTCGTCGTCGGTCCAGGTCGCGTCCAGCCCGTCCGTGTTCTCACCCTCGGTCCAGCGGTGCACGGAGGTGTTGGCGAGGGTACGGCTGACGGTCGTCGTCACACGGCCGTGCGAGGTGTCGAGGTATCCGGAGACGGTGAGCCGGTGTCCGGCCCGGGTGTTCACCCGGTTCTCCGAACCCGGCGTGTAGCTGGAGGAGTTGACGAGGTTCGTCGCCGTGTCCGCGGTGAGTGCGCCGGTGACCCGGGCACGGTGCGCGTCCTGCCAGACCAGTACGTTCACCGGCGTGCTCCAGCCCGACTGTCCCGCAGGCACGCCGACGACCGAGACCTCGACCTGGTGCGGACGGCCGTCGTTCAGCAGGCCCGCGAAGGGCGTGAGGTCGTACTGGACGGGTCGCACGTCGAAGGCGCCCGGCGCCGGGATGACGTACCAGAGGAAGGGATCGGACCAGCCCCCCGTCCAGACGTTCGGGAACGGTGCGGCGATTCCGGCGAGTTGGCCGTCGACCTTGACCTCCACCTCGCGATACGGACCGTGATCGGCCTTGCAGGAGTACGAGGCCGGGTCGGCCACGGTCAGATACCAGAACTCCTCGCAGCCGCCACCCGAACCGGTCGCGTACACCTCGGCGACGATGCGCTCACTGTTGCGCGGCGTGGTGAGCGTCGTGCCGTGCGGCGTGTCCGTCAGGGTGAGGACCCGGTCGGGGGTGCGCTCGGCGGCGCGGCCCGCGTAGAAGGTCAGCGTGACGTGCACGTCGATGACGCCGGTGTACGTGCCGTCCACCACGTTGCCGATCAGCATCTCGACGTCCTGCGGGCTGCGAAAGGTGTCGCTGTATCGGGTGACGTCCTTCTCGACGTGCCACGCGATGCCGTCGGGCGAGGGCTCCGGAGTGGAGGTGCGCAGGATCTCGACCCCGCCGACGTGCAGATAGCCGAGCCGGTCGTACTGACGGCCCTTCACCTTGCCGTCGAGGCGCAGGACGACCTTGTTCCAGTGGTCGCCACAGCCCTGAGGCGGGGTGTACGCGCCGCGATAGGGCGTGAAGTCGCGGAACTGGGCGTCGGCCAGCGTGACCTGGCATGACGCGGTGTGCGGCCGGTCGACGGGCGGCGCGGCGGTGACCGGATCGTGCCAGTCGGTGCCGAACTCGGTCGGCACGTCGGCCGCTTGGGCGGTGACGGCTCCGGTGCCGAAGAGCGCGCTTGTCAGGAGGGTCACTCCGGCAAGCATGGACATGACTATCCGTCTTCTCATGGCCCGTGTTCTACGGGCAGTCGCCCCCGCCCCGCAATGACGCCTCGTCGCCTCAGGCGCGCAGTTCCCTCTCGTCCCCCATCACCATCATCGGATGCTGGGCCGGGTCGAGCGTGCGCAGCAGGAACTTCATCGCCCCCTTGGGCAGACTGACACAACCGGACGTGCCGTCGCCGTGATCGAGGTGCAGCCAGATACCGCCACCCCTGTCGTCACCGAGGGGGCGGGTGGGGTCGTGCGGGACGGTACCCGGCAGGCGGTTGTAGTCGATCGCGATGACATAGTCGAAAACATGGTCGTACGCCACGGCATTGACCGTCGGCGCGTAGGCCACGTAGTCCTGGTCGTACGGCAGCCTGCTGCCGGGGTCGTCGAGCACGCCACCCGCATCGGTGAGGCCGAACACGCCGACAGGGCTGCGGTCGTCGCCCGAATAATGCTCCAGGGTCCAGCCCTTCCGGCCATTGTGGGCGGCCCAACGGGCCACCCGCCGCCACTCCGGACCCTCCTTCATGTAGAGCACCGCCGTGGCGTCGGGTGAATCCTCGCCCTCGCCGTACACCGCCAGGACCTGGCCGGTGTCGGCGGGGATCCGGCGCTGGAGGCGCTCGCCGACGGCCGGGATGCGGGTCGGATCGGTCGCGGGCAGCGCCGCCACGCCCGGGGCGCGAAGACCCTGCGCACCGCCGGTGTCGACCGGGCCCGACGATCCGTCACTGCCGCACCCGGAAAGGGTCGCCAGGACAGCCCCGATCGTCACCGCGGCCGCCACGAGCCGCACGCTGTAGATCCTCACATGACCATGGTGGCACCACATAACGATCGATCATGTGACTAATCCTCCCATTTCACCGGGTTGGCTGACAGCACAGCAGCAGTGACCTGCACAGAATCGGATCACCCGGCCGCCGACCACGACCGGACTCCCGACGTGGATGCCAGCCTCGCCCGTGACCTCATGGATCCGTGGCCGGAAGCCGGTTGATTCGGCCGGTCCGCCGGGAAAACCGTTTGAAATTCACCACTCTGCGACGCGAACCTTTCACGGCTTGTTGGCACACCCCTCCGTCTCCCCCTCCCTGACACGAGCCACTGGGACGTCATGCAGATTCAAGACCTTCCGTATTCCGATCCGGGGGTCCCGGACACGCGTTCCGGCCCCCGATTCCTGTGGTGGCTCTGGCGCAACCAGCTGGGCGGACAGCTGAAGGCACTCGCCTGGGGCCTGCTCCACTTCGTCTCCGTCTCGGCCCTGCCCTTCTGTGTCGGCCTGGCCGTGCAGGCCGTCGTCGACCGCTCCGGCACCCGGCTCGCCCTGACGGGCGCTCTGATGCTGCTGTGCGGCACGGGCATCGCCCTCGGCGACACCTTCCTGCACCGAGCCGCGGTCACCAACTGGATCACGGCCGCCGCCCGGGTCCAGCAACTGCTCGCCCGCAAGGCCTCCCAGCTCGGCTCCGCCCTGACCCGACGGGTCGCCGCCGGCGAAGTGGTGGCCGTGTCCACCGGCGACGTCGAGAAGATCGGCTGGTTCGTCGAGGCGATCTCCCGGTTCACCGCCGCGGCGCTCACGGTCGTCGTGGTCGGTGTCGGCCTCCTCGTCTATCAGCCCGCCCTGGGTGTGGTCGTCGCGATCGGACTGCCGATCGTCGCGGTCTCGGTGCTGCCGCTGCTGCCCCGGGCCACACGCCGCGCCGATGTACAGCGCGAGAAGGCGGGCCGGGCCACCGAGCTGGCCTCGGACACGGTCGCCGGACTGCGCGTGCTGCGCGGCATCGGCGGCGAGGAACTGTTCCTCGACCGCTACCGCCGGGCCTCGCAGGAGGTACGGCACGCCGCCGTGCACAGCGCCCGGATGTGGTCGCTGATCTCCGCCATCCAGGTGCTGCTGCCCGGACTGCTGCTCATCGCGGTCGTCTGGCACGGCATCCACCTGGCCCGCCAGGGCCGAATCACCGTCGGCGAACTCGTCACCGTCTACAGCGCGGTCATGGTCCTCAACTACCCGCTGCGGCACTTCGAGGAAATCGCCATGGCGTACTCCTTCTCCCGCCCGTCGGCCAAACGGGCGGCCCGGGTGCTGGCACTGGAGCGGTCCACGGCCACCGACGGCACCCGCGCGGCCGAGGTGCCGACCGGGGATCTGTACGACCCCGACACCAAGCTGCTCGCTCCCGCCGGCCGGCTCACCGCCGTCGTGTGCGGCGACCCCGACGCGGCCGGACGTCTGGCGGAACGGCTGGGCGGCCACCCCGCCGAACCGGGCCGCTCGGTGCTGCTCGGCGGGATCGCCCTGGACGAACTCCCTCTGGACAGCGCCCGGACCGCCGTCCTCGTCCAGGACAAGGACCCGGTGCTGCTCTCAGGCACCCTGCGCGAACTGCTCGACGTGCCCGCCTCCGCGGCGGTGCCGGCCGAAGACGCCCTGGCCGCTGCGCAGTGCGCCGACGTGCTGGACGCGCTCGTCCAGGGATCGGTGGACGCCGCCGACCCGATGGACGCCCGCATCACCGAGCGTGGCCGCTCCCTCTCCGGCGGCCAGCGCCAACGGCTCGCGCTGGCCCGGTCGTTGGTCACCGATCCCGAGGTGCTGGTGCTGGACGAGCCGACCTCCGCGGTCGACTCGCACACCGAGGCCCGGATCGCGGACGGGCTGCACCGGCTGCGCTCGGGCCGGACGACCGTGGTCTTCACCTCCTCGCCGCTGCTGCTCGACCGCGCCGACCGGGTCGCCCTGGTCCATGAGGGCGAGGTCGTGGCGGTCGGCGTGCACCGCGACCTGGTCGACAGCGAGCCGCGGTACCGCGCCGTGGTGACGCGGCAGACGGAAGAGGAACTGGCCGCGACCGACGAGGACGTCCTGCTGGACACCCTCCAGGAGCTGGAAGAGATCGAGGAGAGCGCATGATCGGCGTTGCGCCGCCGGCGTACGACCCGGCGGCCCCGACGACCGCCACCACCCTGCCCGTCGGCGCGGGCGCGACGGTGCGCGCCTACGTCACCGAGCTGTTCCGGCGGCACCGGCGGGCCTTCCTGCTGCTCATCGCAGTCAACACGGTCGCCGTGATCGCCTCCATGGTGGGGCCGTACCTGCTCGGCGGCCTGGTCGAGCGGGTGTCCGACCGCTCCCGGGATCTCCAACTGGGCCTGACCATCGGACTGTTCGTACTCGCGCTGGCCGTCCAGGCCGTGTTCGTACGCCAGGTACGGCTGCGAGGTGCGGTACTCGGCGAGCGAATGCTGGCGGACCTGCGCGAGGACTTCCTCGTCCGCTCCGTCGGGCTGCCGCCGGGCGTGCTGGAACGGGCGGGCACCGGCGACCTGCTCTCCCGTATCACGACCGACATCGACCGGCTGGCCAACGCGATGCGCGAGGCCGTGCCGCAGCTGGCGATCGGTGTCGTGTGGGCACTGCTGCTGCTCGGCGGGCTCGTCGTGACGGCTCCGCCGCTGGCCGCCGCCGTGCTGCTCGCCGTCCCGGTGCTGCTGGCCGGATGCCGCTGGTACTTCAAGCGGGCGCCCTCCGGCTACCGCTCCGAGGCGGCCGGGTACGCCGCCGTCGCCGCCGCGCTCGCCGAGACCGTGGACGCGGGCCACACCATCGAGGCGCACCGCCTGGGCGCCCGCCGTGTCACCCTGTCGGAGCGGAGGATCAAGGAGTGGACGGCCTGGGAGCGCTACACGCTGTGGCTGCGGTCCGTACTGTTCCCGGTCATCAACGCCGTCCATGTCATCGTCCTCGGCTCGGTCCTGATGGTCGGCGGGGTCTTCGTGCTGCACGGCTGGCTCGACGTGGGCCGGCTGACCACCGGCGCCCTGATCGCCCAGATGCTGGTCGACCCGGTGAACCTGATCCTGCGCTGGTACGACGAGGTGCAGGTCGCCCAGGTGTCGCTGGCCCGGCTGGTCGGTGTGCGCGACATCGAACCGGATGCCGGGGACGCCTCGCTGGATCCCGAGGGGCGGGACGTGTCCGCCGACCGGGTGCACTTCGGCTACCGCAAGGGTGTCGACGTGCTGCGCGAGGTCTCGCTGGAGGTCGCGCCGGGCACCCGGCTGGCCCTGGTCGGCCCGTCGGGAGCCGGCAAGTCCACGCTGGGCAGGCTGCTGGCCGGGATCTACGCACCCCGGGACGGCACGATCACGCTGGGCGGCGCCGAGCTGTCCCGCATGCCGGCCGAACGCGTCCGCTCCCACGTCGCCCTCGTCAACCAGGAGCACCACGTATTCGTCGGCTCCCTGCGCGACAATCTCCTGCTGGCCCGCACCAGTGCCACCGACGCCGAGCTGTGGGCGGCACTGGGAGCGGTCGACGCGGACGACTGGGCGCGAGCCCTGGACGACGGCCTGGACACCGAGGTCGGCTCGGGCGGCCTGGCGCTCACTCCGGCGCAGGCCCAGCAGATCGCGCTGGCCCGGCTGGTGCTGGCCGATCCGCACACGCTGGTCCTGGACGAGGCGACCTCGCTGCTCGACCCGCGTGCCGCCCGCCATCTGGAGCGTTCCCTGGCCCGCGTCCTGGACGGGCGCACGGTGGTCGCCATCGCCCACCGCCTGCACACCGCCCACGACGCCGACGTGATCGCCGTCGTGGAGAACGGCCGCATCAGCGAGCTGGGCAGCCACGACGAGCTGGTCACCGCCGACGGCGCGTACGCGGCCCTGTGGCGCTCCTGGCACGGATGAGGACCCGCCGGAGCGGCCGGCGATCGGTACCGGAGTGAGGCATCCGCTGCCGATACCGGTCGCGCCGCCGGTCGCACCGGTCCTGGTGCTCACGATGCCTCGGCTGCCCCGGCAGGCCGGGACCGGGGTGGCTTCCGGGACCGCGGTGGCTTCGGTTCCCGGCCAGCGGGGCGGTCGGGCCATGGCCGGCCGCCTCGACGCGGACGCCGCCACAACCGGAGCCCGGACCGCCGGGGCTCCGGTGCACCGGCCCGCCAGGGGTCCTGCCCCAGCCGAAACACGAGGGGACCGGGACTCGGCGGCCCGCGTCGCGGTGGGCCCTGCCGGGTACCCGTATGCGCACACAGGCCTCCGCCGGGGGCCGTGCCGTTGCGCGGTCCCGAGCCGGGGTGGAAGGCTGGAGAGCGGCACCGGTTCGGGGAGCGTCGGCGAACCGTCTGGTTCGCGGCGTGTGGCACCCGTGCCGCACGTGTCGGCGGCCCGCCGCCCCGTGCGGTGGCATGCGGCCGTCCTCATCACCCGGAGGTACTCGTGGACAGCGCCGACAGCTGGGGGGACGACGTCTACCAGCCCGATCCCTCGGAGATCCGGGAGGACTCGGGGGTGCTCGACGTCGAGGACACACTTGACTTCGACGGCGTCGACGACCCGCTCGACCGTGGCTGGTCCCCTCCCGAGCGGCCGTGGGCGGTGGAACACACCGGTGTGACGGCCGCCGAGCGCCAGGCGGGCGAGACCCTGGACCAGCGGCTCGCCGAGGAGCAGCCCGACCTCTCCGCGCCCGACGGCGACGGCATCGGCGACTGCGACGGCACCGACGGGGAACTCCTGGACAACGAGGTCGGCGACCTCCGCTCCGGCCGACTGGTGGCCCCCGACGAGGGTGCCCACGAGGACGACGAGGCCGCCCTGCTCGCCACCGATGTCGGCATCGACGGTGCCGCCGCCTCCGCCGAAGAGGCAGCGATGCACATCGTCGACGAGGACTCCCTGTCCGGCTGACCCGCAGGCCCCCTGCCCGACCGCCCCGCACGAGGAGCCGCCATGCAGCAGGACAAGCACCCTGCCTACCGCCCCGTGGTCTTCCGCGACCGCGCCGCCGGATACGCGTTCCTGACCCGGTCGACGGCGCAGAGCGAACAGACCATCGAGTGGGACGACGGCGAGAGCTACCCGGTGGTCGACGTGGAGATCTCCTCGGAGAGCCACCCGTTCTACACGGGCAAGGCCCGCACGGTCGACGCCGAGGGCCGCATCGCCCGCTTCGAGCGCCGGTACGGCGGAGGGGAGTCCGGCGAGGCAGGCTGACCGGGAGCGGGGCCCCGGCCCCTCCGGGCCGGAGCGACGGAACCGACCGCAGAGCCTGCCCCGGGCCGATGCCCGGGCCGTGCCCGCCGTCAGATCACATTGAGTGCGGCGGCGCAGCCCACCCCGCCGAGCAGCATGAACACGGGCATGAGGACCTTCAGCTCCACCCAGCTGCCGGCCCGGAACCGTATCGCCTTCGGCGGTCCCACCGGGTACCAGCGCTTGCGGCCCACCGGAATGGGCCACAGGATCGGGCAGCCGGACACGGTCAGCGCGTCCCCGAGGTCGTGCACCAGCGCACCCAGCACGATCGGCAGCCCCAGCCACAGGTACTGCTGGTCCGGCGCCGTGAACAACCAGTCCGAGCCGTTGCCCGGCTTGTCCAGGATGCCCGCGAGGATCCACGCGCTGGTCCCCGCCAGCAGCCAGACGAGGATGTCGCTGCTGGAACCCCGGGCCGCCCGCCACAGCAAGCCTTCGATCGCCAGCACCATGTGCACGAACAGGATCGCCAGCACCGCCCAGCGGCCACCCGTGACAGCCGACGCCGAGGCGCCGGCTCCGAGCAGGACCGCCCACAGCCAGGTGTGCGTCAGCGTGCGGTGGCCGCCGTTGCGTCGCGGGTCGCCCTTCATGCGCGTCGCCTTGTAGACGGCCCAGGACAGCTTGTCGACGATCTCGCAGACCCAGTGGGAGATCGGCCCGAAGGAGCGCGAGATGGTCGCCGCCTTGTGGTCGAGGTCCGGGGCGAGCGCGGCGCCGGCGCAGATCAGCGCGCCGACGAGAAGGACGGGCCAGGGCATCGGGTGTCCGTACGCCGCGGCGGCCGCTCCGGCCCCGAGCCAGGCCGCGGCCCCCGACAGTGAGTGTGCTGGTCCCATCATGGCCGCTTCCCGCCCCATTCCTCGTGTATCGCTGTCCAGTTGAACCGGTGCGCTGACGATTCGTCGGCGACACAGCGTAGCTGCCGTGATCTTCGTCGTCGCAGCCGATTCCCCTCTCGGGGGCCAGGCCAGGCAAGATGGGTGCGTGACCCTCATCGATCAGCTGCCGCCGACCGCCGACCCCGACGCCCTGTACGAAGCCTTCGAGTCGTGGGCGCAGGAGCGCGGCCTCACCCTCTACCCGCATCAGGAGGAGGCGCTGATCGAGGTCGTGTCCGGGGCGAACGTGATCGTTTCGACGCCCACCGGATCCGGCAAGAGCATGATCGCCGCGGGCGCGCACTTCGCCGCGCTGGCCCGGGACGAGGTCACCTTCTACACCGCCCCGATCAAGGCACTGGTGTCCGAGAAGTTCTTCGAGCTGTGCAAGATCTTCGGCACCGAGAACGTCGGCATGCTCACCGGCGACGCCTCCGTGAACGCCGATGCCCCCGTGATCTGCTGCACCGCCGAGGTGCTGGCGTCGATCGCGCTGCGCGACGGCAAGGACGCGGACGTCGGCCAGGTCGTCATGGACGAGTTCCACTTCTACGCCGAGGGTGATCGCGGCTGGGCGTGGCAGATCCCGCTGCTGGAGCTCCCCCAGGCGCAGTTCATCCTGATGTCCGCCACCTTGGGCGACATGTCCTTCTTCGAGAAGGATCTCACCCGCCGCACGGGCCGCCCCACGGCAGTGGTCCGCTCGGCGACCCGGCCGGTGCCCCTCTCCTACGAGTACGAGCTCACCCCGCTCACGGAAACGCTGACCGATCTGCTGGGGAGCAGGCAGGCCCCCGTCTACATCGTGCACTTCACGCAGGCGCAAGCCGTGGAGCGGGCGCAGGCGCTGATGAGTATCAACATGTGCTCGCGCGAGGAGAAGGACCAGATCGCCGAACTGATCGGCAATTTCCGCTTCACCACCAAGTTCGGCCGCAACCTCTCCCGCTACGTCCGGCACGGCATCGGCGTCCACCACGCCGGCATGCTGCCCAAGTACCGCCGTCTGGTGGAGAAGCTCGCCCAGGCGGGCCTGCTGAAGGTCATCTGCGGCACGGACACGCTCGGCGTGGGTGTCAACGTGCCCATCCGCACGGTGCTGTTCACGGCGCTGACCAAGTACGACGGCAGTCGCGTCCGCACTCTGCGGGCCCGTGAGTTCCACCAGATCGCGGGCCGGGCCGGACGGGCCGGCTTCGACACCGCCGGACTCGTCGTGGCACAGGCGCCCGAGCACGTCATCGAGAACGAGAAGGCCCTGGCGAAGGCGGGCGACGACCCGAAGAAGCGGCGCAAGGTCGTACGCAAAAAGGCACCGGAGGGCTTCGTCGCCTGGACGGAGAACACCTTCGAGAAGCTGATCGCCTCCGAACCCGAGCCGCTGACCTCGCGCTTCCGGGTGACCCACACGATGCTGCTGTCGGTGATCGCCCGACCGGGCAACGCCTTCGAGGCGATGCGTCATCTGCTGGAGGACAACCACGAGCCGCGCAAGCAGCAGCTGCGGCACATCCGCCGCGCCATCGCGATCTACCGCTCGCTGCTCGACGGCGGCATCGTGGAGAAGCTCGACAAGCCGGACGCCGAGGGGCGCATCGTCCGGCTCACGGTCGATCTCCAGCAGGACTTCGCGCTCAACCAGCCGCTGTCCACCTTCGCGCTCGCCGCGTTCGAACTCCTCGACCCCGAGTCGCCGTCCTACGCGCTCGACATGGTGTCCGTCGTCGAGTCCACCTTGGACGACCCGCGGCAGATCCTCGTCGCCCAGCAGAACAAGGCGCGCGGCGAGGCCGTGGCCGCGATGAAGGCGGACGGGGTCGAGTACGAGGAGCGCATGGAGCGACTCCAGGACATCACGTACCCGAAGCCGCTGGAGGAACTGCTCTTCCACGCGTACAACACCTACCGCAAGAGCCACCCCTGGGTCGGCGACCACCCGCTCTCGCCCAAGTCCGTCATCCGCGACATGTACGAACGTGCGCTGTCCTTCACGGAGTTGGTGTCCTTCTACGAGCTGGCTCGTACTGAGGGCATCGTGCTGCGCTATCTCGCCAGCGCCTACAAAACGCTCGATCACACCATTCCGGACGACCTGAAGTCCGAGGACCTTCAGGATCTGATCGAGTGGCTCGGCGAGATGGTGCGCCAGGTGGACTCCAGTCTGCTCGACGAGTGGGAGCAGCTGGCCAACCCGGAGGAGATGACCGCCGAGGAGGCCCAGGAGAAGGCCGACGAGGTCAAGCCGGTCACCGCCAACGCGCGAGCCTTCCGGGTGCTGGTCCGCAACGCCATGTTCCGCCGCGTGGAGCTGGCCGCCCTCGATCAGGTCGAGGAACTCGGCGAGATGGACGCCGACTCCGGCTGGGACGCCGACGCCTGGGGCGAGGCGATGGACAAGTACTGGGACGAGTACGAGGATCTCGGCACCGGCCCCGATGCCCGTGGCCCCAAGCTGCTGGTCATCAAGGAGGAGCCGGAGAAGGGCCTCTGGCGCGTCCGCCAGATCTTCGACGACCCGAACAACGATCACGACTGGGGCATCAGCGCGGAGATCGATCTCGCGGCCTCGGACGCCGAGGGACGTGCCATCGTGCGCGTCACCGAAGTCGGCCAGCTGTGAGCCGTGCCCGACCAGGTGTGAGCCAAGGAGAGACCCACCGATGACGAACCCTGCCGAGAGACTGGTCGACCTGCTCGACCTGGAGCAGATAGAGGTCAACATCTTCCGTGGCCTCAGCCCGCAGGAGTCCTTGCAGCGGGTCTTCGGCGGCCAGGTGGCAGGCCAGGCGCTGGTCGCCGCCGGCCGCACCACGGAAGGCGACCGCCCGGTGCACTCGTTGCACGCGTACTTCCTGCGCCCCGGGCGCCCGGGAGTGCCGATCGTGTACCAGGTGGAGCGGGTCCGTGACGGCCGGTCGTTCACCACGCGCCGGGTCACGGCCGTGCAGCAGGGCCGCACCATCTTCAATCTGACCGCCTCCTTTCACAAGCCTGAGGAAGGACCGTTCGAGCACCAGCTGCCGCCTGCTCGCGAGGTGCCGGACCCGGAGTCGCTGCCGACGGTCACCGAGGAGATCCGCAAGCACCTCGGTGCGCTGCCCGAGCAGTTGGAGCGGATGGCGCGCCGCCAGCCCTTCGACATCCGGTACGTCGACCGGCTGCGCTGGAACGCCGAGGAGATCCAGGGGGCCGAGCCGCGCAGCGCCGTGTGGATGCGCGCGGTCGGACCGCTGGGGGACGATCCCCTGGTCCACACGTGCGCGCTGACCTACGCCAGTGACATGACGCTCCTCGACGCGGTCCGCATCCCGGTCGAATCCCTGTGGGGCCAGCGGAACTTCGACATGGCCTCGCTGGACCACGCCATGTGGTTCCACCGGCCGTTCCGCGCGGACGAGTGGTTCCTGTACGACCAGGAGTCGCCGATCGCCACCGGTGGGCGCGGGCTGGCCCGTGGGCGTATCTACGACCTGCAGGGGAGACTGCTGGTCTCGGTCGTCCAGGAGGGCCTGTTCAGGTCCCTGTAGCGACGCGGCGCCCGGGCCCTCGGCCCGCCGTGAGACACCGGTCGGGCTCAGCTGCGTTCAGGGCGTGGAGCTCTGCGCCGCAACCAGCCGCGCAGCCCCCGGTTCGCCGGCGCCGGGGCGGCTCGCTGGGCCCGGCGCTCCCGGCGCGCCGGCGGCCCGGCCTGCCGTACCACCGGCGCGCGATCCCATGCGAACGCCCGGCCCGCCGCCCCGTCCTCGGGCCATGGCGCCCCGAACACCGGACCGGCATGCCCCTCGGACTCCCCGAGAGGCTGCCTGGCGTCCGGCTCGGCCACCGTGAGCTCCTGCTCACCGTCCGTCGCGGGCGCTGGCCCGGCTTTGGGGGCGGGTTTCCCCGGCGCGGGCTCATCGGGCAGCTCGGATGTCCTCACCACAGGCGCGCTGTCCACCGCGCACGGCTCAGCCATCGGTTCACCGACCGACTCGGGTGTCCCGACCGCCGGTTCGTCGTCCCGCCTCCGGGCTCCTGTGATCATCATGCCCGGCGGCACCCCCGGCTCCATGTCCCGCGTGACCGTTCGGGCCAGGGGCGGGATCGGGCGAGCAGCCGCTCGCACGGAGGGCGCGACACGCCGGGCGGCCGGGCGCGGCGCGGGCGTCGCGCTGCGGGCCTCCTCGAGCACACGGGCCAGTTCGCCGCGCAGCCAGTCGATCTCGTCCGCATCCTGCGCGTTCGTGATCCGCTCGGCGAGTTGCGCCGCGGCCGATCCCGGGAGGCCCTGGCCGAGTGGCGTGGGCCGGAAGCGATTCACATACGAGCGTTCGTGAGGATCCTTGACGATGTCGGCGATCTCGACGGGTGAGAGGAAGGCGGCCACGGCTCCGGCTCGCGCCCACGGTTCCTCGGCGTGCCGCAGCAGGAAGCCGAGTTGGCGTCCGCGCCAGTTGCGGGCCCGCAGGTCGACTCCCGCCTCCAACTGGCCGCGCAGGGTCTCGGGAGTGCGTCCCTTGAGCAGGTGCGCGTTCTCCGGGGCCAGGGTGAAGTTCCGCAGGTCGTCCGCCAGATGGAGCCAGACCACGGCGCGGTAGCGGTTCAGATACCAGCGTACGGGCACGAGGAGTCCCAGGCGGGCGAGGCGGGTGAAGCGGCCGGCCGGGATCTCCATGAGCGCCGCGCCCTCGGTGGTGCCCACCACCTGGACACGCTCGCGCAGGGATTCCGGGAAGTCGCGCCGCTGGCGGAGCCGGTCGAGCTCCGCGCGCTCCACTCGCCGGGCTCCTCCCCCTCCCTCGTCGGGCACGGTGCGGATGTGACCGAGATGCAGAGCGAGGTCGAACTCGCTTCGTTTGAGGCCCAGTTCCCGAGCGGCACGGCTCAGGGTGTATGTGGCGGGCCGGGGCGGGCTGATGATGTTTGCCGACATGGTCGTCGCTCCCCCGTGGAGTGAAGGCTCACGCCATGTGCGCGAACCGTGTACACACCGTAGCCGGTTCGGCGCAACTCGCGGCGAGCCTGTGGATAACTCCACATGGGCAGGCGAACGTGCAGCTCAGAGGTCCTGATTGGGGGTTCGCTCGGGTTGCCTGGCATCGACTCCGAGGTGTTCGCCGACGCGGTTGACGAGCAGGGTCATCTCGTAGGCGATCTGGCCGATGTCGGCCTCCGCGCCGCTGAGCAGGCACAGACAGCTGCCGGTGCCCGCCGCGGTCACGAACAGCACGGCGTCGTCGTACTCGATCATGGTCTGGCGCACACTGCCCGCGCCGAAGTGGCGCCCCGACCCCTTGGCCAGGCTGTGCAACCCGGATGCCACGGCAGCCAGGTGCTCGGCGTCCTCACGGCGCAGGCCCGTACTCGCACCCGTGACCAGTCCGTCGTTCGACAGGACCAGCGCGTGCCGCACATGGTCCACCCGCTCGGTCAGATCGTCCAGGAGCCAGCCGAGTCCCTGGTTCTGCGCCATCTCCGTCTCCCCGTGTGACATCCCCCTGACTGGAGGAACTCCCCGCCAGCCTTCACCACGTCCGGCGTCCGGGCAAGCCGGATCGGCGCATGGCACAGAAGATGACCGACGGGCAATGTCGGACCTTCGCCCCGGACGGTACAGATACCGCCAACCTGGCCACCCTTCGCGGCGACGAAGCGCTGACACCAGGACCGGCCGACTCCCGCCGGCCGGGGACCGACCGCGTCCGACTCGGGGCGGGGACACCTCGACAAGGCGCGATCTCGCGGCTCACCCGACCGAGTTGAGGATCCGGGCCGTGTGCATCCGTCCCGCATACTCCACGAGCCGGATCAGGACTTCCTTGCCGGAGTCCCGGTCGCGTGCGTCGCACAGCACCACGGGGGTGCCGTGGTCGAGGTCGAGGGCGCGGGAGACGTCGTGGGCGCCGTAGGTGCGGGCTCCCGCGAAGCAGTTGACGGCCACCACGAAGGGGATGCTCCGGTGCTCGAAGTAGTCGACGGCGGGGAAGCAGTCCTCCAGGCGCCGGGTGTCCGCGAGGACGACGGCGCCGAGGGCACCCTGGGACAACTCGTCCCAGAGGAACCAGAAGCGGTCCTGTCCCGGCGTGCCGAAGAGGTAGAGGGACAGCCCCGAGCGGATGGTGATCCGCCCGAAATCCATGGCGACGGTGGTGGTGACCTTGCGGTCCACGCCGTCGGTGTCGTCGACCAACTGCCCTGCCTCGCTGAGCAGTTCCTCCGTGCGCAGCGGCCGGATCTCGCTGACGGCCCCGACAAGGGTGGTCTTGCCCACGCCGAACCCTCCGGCGACCAGTATCTTCAGCGCCAGCGCGGTGTCGCCGGTGACGTCGGAGTGCTCGGCAGCCATGATCACTTCTCTCGGGAGGACCGGTCACGGTCGGCGTCCGCGCACGCCGGGCGCGGCATCGACACCGTGACAAATAGGGCAGTCTTGTGGATGGTTTGACTGAAATGCACCTGATGTGAGCGACTCGCACCCGGTCGGGGGTGCAACGCGCCCGGATGAGGACGGGGTGAGGCGTACGACGCGCTCCGCGCGATCATCTACAGCGCTCGCAATCCGGCGATGACCTCGCGCAGAATCCGCTCGTCGGGCAGGTGCGCCGGGGGCACGGGGCGGCTGATGACCACGCGGCCGAGTTCCAGGAGGTCTCCGAGGAGCACCCTGACCACGCCGACGGGAAGGTCGGCGTCCGCCGCGAGTTCGGCAACGGACTGCGTCTCCGTGCGGCACAGCCGGATCAGGGTCCGGTGTTCGGGGCCGAGCGCCGTGTCGTCGTCGAGGGCCGGGGTCGCGGGGTCGAGGGTGACGAGGGCGATCAGGTCGAAACGCACCCCGGTGGGCCCGGCCTGGGTGCGTCCGCCTGTCATGGCGTACGGGCGGACCAGGGGCCCGGCCTCGCCGTCGTACCACTGGCTGCCCGGCTCCCGCGGGCCGTCCATCGGGTTCTCGGTCATCGGTGGCGCCTTCCGGCTCATCCGGCGACGGGCGGCTGTGCTGTGGCGCGCGGTGGCGTGTAGAGGTGCTCGCCGACCCGCTTGACCAGGCGCGCCATCTCGTAGGCGACCAGTCCGATGTCCGCGGTGACCGCGGTGAGCACCGCGAGGCAGGAACCGTCACCCGCCGCGGCCACGAACAGGAACGCGTCGTCCATCTCGACCATGGTCTGGCGCACCCCGCCCGCTCCGAAGTGCCGGCCCGTGCCCTTGGCAAGGCTGTTGAAGCCGGAGGCGACGGCGGCGAGATGCTCGGCGTCCTCGCGCGTGAGGCCGGTGGAGGCGCCGACGGCCAGCCCGTCGTTGGAGAGCACGACGGCGTGCCGTACCTCCCTCACGCGCATCACCATGTCGTCGAGCAGCCAGTCCAGTTCGCCGGATCGCCGGCCGGCGCTCGTCTGGGGGTCCTGGATCATGCCGGGTCTCCTTCGCTGCTGTCGTCACTGGCCGTTACGGGGCCCGGGGTGGCTCCGCGTCCGGGCTGTCTGCCGCCGCCGCGCGCCCAGCCGTCGCGGTAGGCCGCCATGCGGTCCCGCACCAGTTCGGGGGTGCGCAGGTCGTCACCGCGCCGATCGGGCACCGCTTCTTCGGTGCGCTGTTGTCGGAGTTGGGGAGCGAGGCTCGCCTGGCGCACGCGGCGTGGAAGGTCACCGGAAGGCTCGGCGTCATGGGGCGGGCGGTGCGGGCGCAAGGCGGTGACTCCGGGGGGCGGGTTCTCGACGGTCGTGCCGTGCCCGCCCTGCGCCTCGTCCCTGTCGCGGCGTCCGGGCTCGCCGGCCGCGGTGTGCGGACCGAGCGTGGTGGCCGCGAGGGCGGGGCGGTCCGGCCGTGCGGTGACGGCCTCGTGGAATCCGCTCGCGCCGGGCACGCGCGCGTACGCGCGTTCCTGCTCGTGGCGGGCCCGTTCGGGGTGCGGGGCGGCGGGTTCCTTCGACGCGCCGTGGAGCAGGGCGGTGGGCAGCAGGACGACGGCGGTCGTGCCGCCGTACGGTGAGGTCCGAAGGTGCACCTTCACCTCGTGCCGCGAGGCGAGCCGGCTGACGACGAAGAGCCCGAGACGGTCGCTGTCGAACAGGTCGAGGGCCTCGGACTGTTCGATGCGCCGGTTGGCCTCCGCGAGGGTCTCGGCACCCATGCCCAGTCCCCGGTCCTCGATCTCCAGCGCGTAGCCGTTGCCGACGGGTTCGCCGGTGACCCGCACGCGTGTGTGCGGCGGCGAGAACTGGGCGGCGTTCTCGACGAGTTCGGCGAGCAGGTGGGTGAGGTCGGCCACTGCGGCACCGATGACGTGCGCCTCGGGGAGTTGGCGGACCTCCACGCGCGCGTAGTCCTCGACTTCCGATACGGCGGCCCGTACGACGTTCGTGAGCGTCACCGGCATGCGCCAGGCGCGGCCGGGTGCCGCACCCGAGAGGATGATCAGGCTTTCGGCGTGGCGCCGCATCCGGGTGGTGAGGTGGTCCAGGCGGAACAGGTCGCTCAGTTCGTCGGGATCGTCGGAACGGCGCTCCATGCTGTCGAGGAGGCTGAGCTGGCGGTGGACCAGCACCTGGCTGCGGCGCGCGAGGTTGACGAAGACCCCGGAGATGCCGCTGGCGAGCTCGGCGCGCTCCACGGCGGCGTGCAGGGCTGCGCGGTGGACGGTGGTGAGCGCCTCCGACACCTGGCCCGTCTCGTCCTCGGCCGGCGGTCCCGCGGGGGCCTCCGCCTCGATGTCGAGTTCCTCGCCCACGCGCAGTCTGCGTATCGCTTCCGGGAGTTTGCGACGGGCGATGTCCAGGGCGTCGTTGCGCAGGCTCACGAGTTCGACCACGAGTCCGCGTCCGATACGCACGGAGATGACGAGCGAGGCGGCGACGGCGGCCAGCCCGAGCAGTACGGCGGCACCGGCGGGGCTGAGCAGTCCGCGGGTCACCGGGTCGGCGCGGCCCGCCACATTCCGGCCCGTGTCCGTCGCGATGCTCCGCATGCCGTCCTGCACGCGTGCGTGGGCGGCACTCCAGGAAGCCTGCGATGCCACCTCGGCAGACCTGCTGCCCGGCCCGGCGGTGAGGATCTTGTCCTCGGCCGCCCCGAGGGCCGCGTAGGAGCGGCTGCGGGACAGGTCCCGCCAGGCGGCGTGCTGGGCGGCCGGCAGATCGGCGACTGCTGTGTCGGTGAACGTACGGCGCGCGGCGACGGCGGCGCCGAACAGCCGCAGCCGCTCGCCCTGAAGACCGTCCGCACCGCCGCCGAGCAGCGCGTCCTCCTGGGCCAACGCCTCGGCGGCCCGGGAGAATTCGAGCAGTACGCGCGCGTCGGAGCCGACATCGGCCTGCTGGATGCCGGTGAGAGCGCCGTCCACGGCGAAGGCCTCGCCGATGGTCTTCGTGTACTGCGCGTACACCGTGTCCCAGCCGGACCTGTGGTCGAGCACGGCCGTCCGCAGCGCGCGCAGGTGCTCGGCACCGGTGACGAAGACGGCGAGGCGCCCGGAGACGTCGGCGGGCAGTTCCTCGCTGTCGGCGACGGTGTTGTCGCCGCCGAGGCGCAGCTCGCCCACGGCCCGGTCGGTGCGGCCGGCCAGAGCTTGGAGATCGCCGCCGTCGGCCGCGCCGGGTGAGAGGGCGTGGCGCACGGCCGCGGCGCGCTCGGCCTGCAGGGCGGCGACGGCCGCGGCCACCGGGGTACGCAGTTCGGCGTCGACCTGCTGGGACTGACGCAGCCGGGCGACGTCCTGGGCGGTGCTGACGGTGGCGTAGGCCCACAGGGAGAGCAGGGAGACGACCGGGACCATCAGCAGGCTGACGACCTTTGCACGCACGGTACGCGGGCGCAGGTACCGGCGGCTCCCACGCGCGCGTGCCTGTGCCGGAGACGCGCTGACGAGCCGGTCGGCGGCCTCGTCGGCGGGCGGTCCGGCGTGCGCACGGCGGCCGCGCGGGGGGTGTGCCGAGGCATCGGCTTTCGGGGCGGTACGGGGCGGGCGCATGGCCTCCTCGATCGGGACGTGGGTCGGGGCGCTCTGGCCTGGCTCCCCTTAGCGGGCGACGGTCTCGACGGGCCGTTGGGCGGAGGCGGAGGCCTCGCGCTCGTCGGCCGTGGGCGAGAGGGCGACGAACGCCGAGGTGATGAAGAGATAGGACCCGAGGCCGACGGCGAGGGGGAAGATGAACTGCATCGCCGTGGCCCCGGGCAGGGTCTCGCCGGAGGGGTTCACACGCACGCTCACCGCGAACATCCCGGTGTAGTGCATGCTGCTGACGGCCGCCCCCATGACGAGGGAGGCGACGGTGACCGCACGGGGCGACGTGATGTTGAGGCCGGCCCACAGGGCCGCGGTCGCCGCCACGACGGCGATCAGTACCGACAGTCCGACGAGGACGGGGTCGTACCGGACGTCGCCGTGCAGCCGCACCGCCGCCATGCCCAGATAGTGCATGCTGGCGACGCCCAGCCCGGTGGTGAGTCCGCCGAGCAGCAGCGCCCGGTTGCGGTCGCGACCGTAGCCGACGGCGAAGACGCCGGCGCAGACGACGACCATCGCGACGAGGAGACTGAGGATGGTCAGGGGTACGTCGTAGCGGATGTCGGTGCCGCTGACGCGGAAGCCGAGCATGGCCACGAAGTGCATGGTCCAGATGCCCGTCCCGATCGCGGATGCGGCGGTGACGAGCCAGTTGCGGCGCGAGCGGCCGGTGGTGGCGAGCGCGCGGACGGTGCAGCGCAGTCCGAGTGCGGCGCCCGTACAGGCCATCAGGTACGACAGCACGGGGGTCAGCCAGCCGAAGGCGGCGTGGTCCAAGTGTCCCATGGCCAAGGGACGCTAGGGGGCACGGGCGCACATGGGGGGCGCATTTCGAAACGTGCTGGAATATGACAGGCGGATGCGCCGGAACGATCGCGTCCGGCCCGAACATGTGCGCCTACATATCCCCCGTGACGGTGAGGAATCATGCGGAGCATGAGCGAAGACCACACACATGTGCAGGAGTTCTTCGGTGCCCGGGCGGCCGGCTGGGACAGCAGGTTCCCCGACGACGGCCCCGCCTACACGGCCGCTGTGACCGATCTCGGACTGCGGAAGGGGGACCGTGTGCTGGACGCCGGCTGCGGCACGGGGCGCGCCCTGCCACCGCTGCGGGCCGCCGTGGGCCCCTCCGGGGTGGTGCTGGGCGCCGACCTGACCCCGGCGATGCTCAAGGCGGCCGCGCGAGCGGGCAGGGACCGGGACGGACGGCTGCTGCTCACGGACGTCGCCGCGCTGCCGCTGCGCTCGCGGACCCTCGACGCCGTGTTCGCGGCCGGCCTGATCGCCCATCTGCCGCAACCGCTGGACAACCTGCGGGAGCTGGCGCGCGTGGTACGGCCGGGCGGCGCGCTCGCGCTGTTCCATCCCGTCGGGCGCGCGGCCCTGGCGGCCCGGCAGGGCCGGCAGATCACGGCCGACGACCTGCGTGCCGAGGCCAACCTCGGTCCGCTCCTGGCCGGTTCGGGATGGCGCATGACGTCGTACGTCGACGAGGACGCGCGGTTCCTCGCCCTCGCAACACGCGAGAGCTGATCGGCATGTCGACAATGCTGCTCCGCCGCGGTGCCGTGACGGCGCAGCCGCGCCCCCTTCCGGCCCGGTACCCTCACCGCCGTGCAAGGGGCAATCCGAGCCGAACTCCCTTGGCCAGGCGGTGTGCTCGCGTCACTCGATGGCGTCGGCGGCAGTGACGTCCCGGTGCCGCACCGGGCAGCCACGCAGTCCGGCAGTCGGACGGGTCCCCAGGCCGTCGACGCGGTAGCCGTTCGGGTAGCCCTTGATCTCGCGGTTCTGGCGGGCGAAGTGGGGGGCGTTGCGCGGCGGCAGCAGCCGGACGAGCCTGCCACGCGTGCGTACCGCACGGCGCACCAGCGCGGTCGTCGCAGCGCCGGGTGGCGCGTAACGGAACGTGCGCAGCAGCGGCTCGTCGAGCAGTGCCAGCGTCGCCGTGCGCAGCACCGGCGCCATCGGGCGCGGATACCAGGACGCCATCAGGCAGAGGGTGGCGTCGGAGACCTGCCGGGCCCGCTCGTCCCAGCCGAAGTGATCGCGCTCGTAGGAGTCGAGGAGCGCCTCGAACTCCTCATAGGTCGCGGGGATGCCGGGGATGCCCATGTGCCGGCCGAGAGTGCGGTAGTACTCGGTCGCGGCCACGATCTCGTGCCGGGACAGCCGTCGCCATCCGTAGGCGTCGATCCAGCGTCTGGGCACCACGACGAAGGTGCTCAGGACGTAGCGCATGTCGTCGTCGCTGATGTCGTAACTGCGGTGCATCTGGTTGATGCGACGGATCGCCGTGCGACCCTCCTCGGCGGCGAAGCCGTGCTCGACGATGGTGTCCAGGAGCAGCACGGTGTCGTCGTACCGCTTCTGCGTACGCTCGGTCAGCTCCGCCGTCTCGGCGAGCAGCCGGCCGATGCTCGGCACGGCATAGGTGCGGTACAGGGCCAGTTCAAGGGCTCGTGTGTAGTCCCAGGGGAACTCGAACGCCGTACTCAGGCGGTAGATCTCCACCGCGTCCGCCACCGGATCCAGCCGACGGATCCGACCGAGCCGCTCGAACCGCTTCACCACACCGTCCCCCTTCTTACGGCTCTTCCGAGGAGGGTCCAACTCTACGGTGGGTGACCGAGGATGAGCTATCGGCGACGACCCGATCGGGGCGCGGAGGCGGTCCGCACACAATATGTTCGAGGCAGCGGCGACGGAGGCCTGTGATCCGCTCGGGCCGCCCCTGACCATGGCGACGCCCCTGGTCCGCTGTGGCCGTTTCGCCCCCGTCCAGGTGGAAACCAGCAGCTCCGCGTGGTGTGGGCTGTCGTGACAAGGGGCTTGCGCTCGCACTAGGGTGCGCGCCGTTGGACGAACCACTGGGGAGGCTGGGATGGCCGGGACGGACGATGCGGCCGTCGCCGCCGCCGCGGACGATGCGCTGTACGTACTGACGGCGGTGCTGCTGACGCCGGCGCAGTTTCCGAGCGTGCTGGGCGACGACTATCCGGAGGCGTGCATGGCGCTGGGGCTGGCGCCCCTTGCCGACGGGTACGGCCTGGTGCTGGGACAGGACGGTGACGGCGCCCGCTGGACGGTCGTCATCGACGACGTCTCGCTGGTCGCCGTGGCGATCGCATCCTGGGACTGCGGCATGGAGTACGAACTGTCGCCGGACGAGCGCGCGGTCGTGGCCGCACTGCCGGGCTGGCCCCTGGCGGTCGCCGTGGCCGCCCCCGGCGTCCCCGCACCTCACGACCCCACTCCCGACGTGGCGGACGGGCCTCCGCTGAGCCCACCGGACACCAGCGCCTGGGGACCGGCCCAGCGCCGCCTGGGCGCCGACGAGATCGCCCTGCAGTGGGCGGCGTGGCGGGACCAGATCAACGACGAGAAGTTCTCCACACCGGACGAACGGGCACAGGCCACCGAATCCTCGGCGCACGGCGCGGAGGCCGACGAGTCCGCCGAATCCGCGCCGGACGGCGGAAGCGTGCCGCACAGCGGTCACCGTGGTGTCAAGCGGGTGCTCGCGGAGGCGCGCGCCTACGTCGACTCGCCGCCGCCGCTCGGCCGGGTACGCTCGTCGTTCGCCCCGGGAGACGCCCGTACGCTGCGCGCCGACGGGCCCGGCTGGTCGATGGTGGCCCGCACCGACGACATCGCGTTCGTCCTGCTGGACGAGGAACCCGGCGAGGTCCTGCCGGTGGGCCGGGGCCCCGAGTTGCCGGGGCTGCTGGAGGCGCTCGACAAGATGGCCGTGCGGCCCCTCTAGCGCTGGGCGGCCCTCGTCCGGGGCCGCCGCACCCGCCACCTGAACCAGCCGCCCGTACCGGCCCCGGACACCGCACTCCCGGCGACGGCGCGCCCCTCGGGAGCCGTCCGGACCTCCGCGGGCGCCTGTTCGAGCCTCCACGCCCGCCCGGAGCCCGGGCGGGCGTCTCCGGCTGTCCGCCGCCTCAGCGGCCGAGTTCCTTGCGGGTCACCCTGCGGAGCCTGCGCCGCTGCGAGGGGTCCAGCGTCAGGTACGCGGCCACCGGGACCCCGACCACGATCAGGAATGACACCCACCAGGGCAGCCATATGAGCAGGATCAGCCCGGCCGCCACGCCTCCTGCGGCGATCTTCGCGTTCTTGGACATGAACGTCGCCTCCTTCGCGGCCACTGCCGCTCTCTGCTCAGAAAACGGCCCCGCGCTCTTGGCGGTTCCGGACCCCGACCCTGAGACTTCCCCGAAGCCCACCCCCTAATGGTCCCGCCGGGGGCTGCGCACAGTCCGGGCTCTGTTCGCAGTATCGCTCCGCCACGCGCCTTGTGTGGGCCGCCGGTACGAGCAATTTCAACTGTCTCGCCGACACGCCCTCCAGCCCGTCACAGCGCCCGCCGGCCGTCGTGACGCCGGGGCCCACGCCCCGCTTGTGTTCCGCGAACGACCCCGCTGATCGAACAGATTGTGAAGTGGCCTTGATCACGACGTCGGCGTGCGGGGTGCGCCCACGGCGTGCTGTAGCCTCGGGCACCCCATCCATGGTAGTCAAATTTGAGGAGTGCGGCAGAGCTGTGCAGACCATCCCCACGGCACCCCCCTCAGAACTCTCCGAACTGGCCCGCTGTTGCGTCGTGTTCCTGCCGTCCGACCCGGCGCGAGCGGGGAGTTTCGCCTTCTGGCACTGGGACGGTGAGACTCCGCCTGCCGTCCCCGGCGGCTCCACTACGGAGCTGGACGTCGTACTGCCCACCGAGAACGGCGGTGTCGAACGGGTCCGCACCCCCGCGGTCCTGCTCCCCGTGCAAGATGCCCTCCCGCTGCTCACGCGCGCGCGTGCACTGCCGGAGGGGCATCGCTCGGCCTGCTTCTGGGAAGCTGCCCGCGGATTGGCCCTGCACTTCCTCGCGCGCGGACTGCTGCTCCCGGGCCTGTCTCCGGGCGATCATGACGCCTGGCGGGTGGGCCCACTGTCCGCACGGGACGCGGAGCTGGTCCGCGAACTCGCGGCCGGCATGCCCCCGGAGGCCCACGCAGTGCCGCTCACCGCCACGGAGCCAGCCCGGCTGCCCGACCCGGAACGGCTGCTCCGGGCGTTCCTGGACGCGGTCGCCGATGTGCTCCCACGCTCTCCCGCGGCCTCCTGGGTGACCGGCGGTCCGGCGTACGCGACGCCCGAGCCGCAGCGCCTGCCCGAGCTGCGGTCCTGGGCGGACGACATCGCCGCCGCCCACGACGCCGGCATACGACTGTCGCTGCGTGTCGAGGTCTCGGGGCTCGACCGTGCCGCTGAGCAGGACGACGGCCGGGTCCGGTTCCATGCGGTGCTGCAAGTACACGGGCCGAGCGGGGCGCCGGACGTCATGGACGCCACCGGTCTGTGGAGCGGCACCGGCCAGGGACACGAGTCGTTCGGCACACGCGCGCGTGCGGACGCGCTGCTGGCGCTGCGCCGCGCGGTCCGCGCCTGGCCGCCGTTGACGCCCCTGCTCACCGCCGCCGTGCCCGACGCCGTGGACCTCGCCAACGACGAGATCGCCGAACTGCTGGGCGAGGGCAGCCGTGCGCTGGCCGTGGCGGGCGTCGACGTGCACTGGCCGAAGGAACTGTCGCGCGACCTGACCCTGCACGCGACCGTCGGTCCGCCGGACGACGACACGTCCGCCCCAGGGGATGCCCCGGCTCCCCCGACATTCCTCGCCGCAGACGCCTCCGTCAGCTTCTCCTGGGGTTTCACGCTGGGCGGGCGGCAGCTGTCCCGGGCGGAGCTGGACCGGCTCGCGGAGGCCAAACGGCCCCTGGTGCGATTGCACGACGGATGGGCCCTGGTCGACCCGCGGCAGGCGGACGACGCCCGGACCCGGCAGGAGCGCTCGGTCGCTCCCGTCGAGGCGCTGGCCGCCGCGCTGACGGGGTCGACGGAGGTCGACGGCCGGCTGGTCGACGTGCGCTCGACGGGGTGGCTGGAACGTCTCCGGGAGCGGCTCACGGACCCCGAGCCGGTACGCGCCGTCGGCCCTCCGCCGGGCCTGTCCGCCACGCTGCGGGACTACCAGCTGCGCGGCCTCGACTGGCTGGCCCGTATGACCTCCCTCGGTCTGGGCTGCTGCCTCGCCGACGACATGGGCCTCGGCAAGACCGTCACACTGATCGCGCTGCATCTGTACCGGCAGACGGACGCCTCGTCCGCCGGCCCGACGCTCGTGGTCTGCCCGGCCTCCCTGCTCGGCAACTGGCAGCGCGAGATCGAGCGGTTCGCTCCCGGTGTGGCGGTGCGCAGGTTCCACGGGCCCGGGCGTGATCTCGGCTCCGTCGTGTCCGGGGAGTTCGTGCTCACCACATACGGCACCATGCGCCTCGACGCGGAGCGGCTCGCGAAGGTGCCCTGGAGTCTGGTCGTGGCCGACGAGGCTCAGCACGTGAAGAACCCCTACGCGGCGACCGCGCGGGCACTGCGCTCGATCGGCACACGCGCGCGTGTGGCGCTCACCGGCACCCCTGTGGAGAACAACCTCACGGAACTGTGGGCGATCCTCGACTGGACGACACCCGGCCTGCTCGGCCGGCTCGGTGCCTTCCGCGCGCGGTATGCGCATCCGGTGGAGGGAGGTCTCGACCCGGCCGCCGCGCGGCGGCTCTCGAAGCTCGTGCGGCCGTTCCTGCTGCGGCGGCGAAAGTCGGATCCCGGCATCGCTCCCGAGCTGCCGCCGAAGACCGAGAGCGATCGCCCCGTGGCCCTCACCCCCGAACAGGCGGGACTGTACGAGGCGTTGGCCCGCGAGACACTGGACCGGATCGCGGTCGCCGACGCCATGGCCCGCCGGGGTCTGATCGTGCAGTTGCTGACGGGCCTGAAGCAGATCTGCAACCACCCGGCGCAGTTCCTCAAGGAGGACGAACCGCGGCTCACCGGGCGCTCCGGAAAGCTGGAGCTGCTGGACGAACTGCTCGGCACGATCCTCGCGGAGGGTTCGGGCGTGCTCGTCTTCACGCAGTACGTGCGCATGGCCCGCCTGCTCGAACGGCATCTGACGGATCGTGGCGTGCCCTCGCTGCTGCTGCACGGCGGGACGCCGGTCACCGTTCGTGAGGCGATGGTCCGGCGCTTCCAGGAGGGTGAAGTGCCCGTCTTCCTGCTGTCCTTGAAGGCCGCGGGGACGGGACTCAACCTCACGCGGGCCGACCATGTCGTGCACTACGACCGCTGGTGGAATCCCGCGGTCGAGGCGCAGGCCACCGACCGCGCGTACCGCATCGGGCAGACCCGTCCGGTACAGGTCCACCGGCTGATCGCCGAGGGCACTCTGGAGGACCGGATCGCCGAGATGCTCGCCCGCAAGCGGGAGTTGGCGGACGCGGTGCTCACCACCGGTGAGGCAGCACTGACGGAGCTGACCGACACGGAACTGGCGGCGCTGGTGGAACTGCGCGGGGAGGCGCGATGAACCGTTACGACGAGAAGCACACACGCGTGGCCGGGCGCACGTTCGCCACGCAACCGCCCGCGCGCGGGCAGGCGTTCGCACGGACCTGGTGGGGCCGCTCCTGGCTGCGAGCACTGGAGGACGGGGCGTTGGACAACGCGGCGGTCGCGGCGGGGCGCCGGCTCGCGCGCGCGGGCGGCGTGGGCGCGATGACCGTACGGCCGGGCCGGGTCACCGCCGTCGTACGCGAGCCCGGCGGCGCGGCCCACCGGGCCGACGTGCTGCTGCCGGAGCTGTCCGAGGAGGAGTGGGCCCGGTTCCTGGACGTGGCCGTGGAGCAGGCCGGGCACATGGCGGCACTGCTCGACCGGGAGCTGCCGCCACATCTGATCGAGGATGCCACGGTGAGCGGAATCGAGCTGCTGCCGCGCCTCGGCGATCTGGAGCCGGCGTGCGACTGCGGAACGTGGGACCACTGCGGGCACACCGCCGCGCTGTGCCACCAGGTGGCGCGCCTGCTGGACGAAGATCCGTTTCTGCTCCTGCTGCTGCGCGGGCGGGAGCGGGAGGTCTTCCTCGCGGAGCTGCAAGGGCGCGGTAGCGCTTCCGCGTCCCTGTCGGAAACCGACGCGCGCGCGGCCGAGGGTGTGGACGCGGCGGAGTCATGGGCGGCCGGTGACATCCTGCCCCCGCTCCCCGAGCTGCCCGGGCTTCCCGCGGTACCCGGTACCCCACCATGTCTCGGCACCGGGGCGGCCGCGGCGCCCGGGATCGATCCTGTGGCACTGGAGCACCTGGCGGACCGCACCGCTGTGGAGGCGTACCGGCTGCTGGCGGAGGCCCTTCGCGGCGACGTGCGGGACGGCAGCGCCCTGACAGCGGCACAGGACGCCGTACGCCTCGCCTGCGCGGCGCCTGCGGGCTCGGTCACCGACCGGCTCGCCGAGGGGGCCGGCCGCGGCCGCGAGGGATTGCTGACCGCCGTCCGGGCCTGGCACGCCGGGGGCGCGGCGGCCCTGGCCGTGCTGGACGACGCGTGGCCGGTGCGGGATGCGGCGCTCGCACGCGCGCGTGTGGCGCTGGAAGCGGCCTGGGAGGCGGACGAGCAGCCGTCGTTCGACCGGAACGGCAACCGATGGACCGTGCCCGGCGAAGGAGTTCAGCTGCGTCTCGGCCCCGACGGCCGCTGGTGGCCGTACCGCGACGGCGGCGGCCGTTGGATCCCGGCGGGCGGGCCCGACCGCGATCCGGCTGCGGCTCTGACCGTGGCTCGCCTCGACACGGGCACGGAGGCCACGCCGCGCGTGGAGCATGCCGAGGTGAAGTCCCTGGACAGCAAGGAGTTTTGAGGCACCGTCACCACGACATCGCCACGATCCGGCGAGCTCCCGATTCCGGCATCGACCTCGTGGCCGGTCGGACCATGTTGGCGATGGGCGAGGGCTGGGGAGAACAGCGTGTGATGCGGCTGCGCTCCCAGCCCTTTCTCATGCCCCGGCAAGGGCACGCGCGCGTGCGAACGGTCAGCCGCGCGCTCCGAGCAGGTGGTCCATCGCCAGCTGGTCGAGGCGCTCGAAGGCCATCCCGCGGGTGGCCGCCGCCTCCACGTCGAAGTCCTCGAAGGCCGTACGGTCGGTGAGCAGGGCCTGAAGGCCGTCGGCCGCGGTCGGCTGGGCCAGCTGGTCCAGGCGCGAAGCGCGCAGCGCTTCCCGGACCTCCGGGTCGGCCCGGAAGGCCGCCGCACGCTCCTTCAGGATCAGGTAGTTGCGCATGCAGCCCGCAGCCGACGCCCACACACCGTCCAGATCCTCGGTCCGCGGCGGCTTGAAGTCGAAGTGGCGCGGTCCCTCGTAACCGGCACTCTCCAGCAGGTCGACCAGCCAGAACGCCGACCGCAGGTCACCGGCGCCGAACCGCAGGTCCTGGTCGTACTTGATGCCGGACTGTCCGTTGAGGTCGATGTGGAACAGCTTGCCCGCCCACAGAGCCTGCGCGATGCCGTGCGGGAAGTTCAGGCCGGCCATCTGCTCGTGGCCGACCTCGGGGTTGACGCCGTACAGCTCGGGGCGCTCCAGGCGCTCGATGAAGGCCAAGGCGTGGCCGACGGTCGGCAGCAGGATGTCGCCGCGGGGCTCGTTCGGCTTGGGCTCGATGGCGAAGCGGAGGTCGTAGCCCTGCGCGGTGACGTACTCGCCCAGCAGGTCGAAGGCCTCCTTCATACGGTCCAGGGCGGCGCGCACGTCCTTGGCGGCGCCCGACTCGGCGCCCTCGCGCCCGCCCCAGGCGACGTAGGTCTTCGCGCCCAGTTCGACCGCGAGGTCGATGTTGCGGATGGTCTTGCGCAGTGCGTAGCGGCGCACGTCGCGGTCGTTGGCGGTGAACGCGCCGTCCTTGAACACGGGATGCGTGAAGAGGTTCGTGGTGGCCATCGGGACCGTCATACCGGTGGCGTCCAGAGCCTGGCGGAACCGCTTGACGTGCGACTCGCGCTCGGTGTCCGAGGCGCCGAAGGGGATCAGGTCGTCGTCGTGGAAGGTCACCCCGTGGGCGCCCAGCTCGGCCAGGCGCTGGACCGTCTCGACCGGGTCGAGGGCACGGCGGGTGGCGTCGCCGAACGGATCCCTTCCCTGCCAGCCGACGGTCCACAGGCCGAAGGTGAACCTGTCCTCGGGGGTGGGCTGGTAGCTCATGCCGCGGCTCCCTTGCTGCGTTCTTGCTGCGTGACGACTATTTCGTCATGGCGGTTTACAAATTAGTATGCGCACGCACCTCTGGGAAGAGACAAGATGCAGATACCGCAGAGCCGCGGAAGAGGAGAGCCCGATGTCAGCATCCGAAGGTCCGCTCGTCGTCGGCGTGGACACATCCACCCAGTCCACGAAGGCACTGGTCGTCGACGCGTCGACCGGGCAGGTGGTGGCGAGCGGCCAGGCACCGCACACCGTGTCCTCGGGCGCGGGCCGCGAGAGTGATCCGCGTCAGTGGTGGGGCGCGCTGTGCGAGGCGTTGCGCCAGTGCGGTGACGCGGCGCACGAGGCGGCGGCGGTGTCGATCGGCGGCCAGCAGCACGGCCTGGTCACCCTGGACGAGCGCGGCGAGCCGGTGCGTCCCGCGCTGCTGTGGAACGACGTCCGCTCGGCGCCGCAGGCCCGCCGGCTGGTGGAGGAACTGGGTGGGCCGAAGGCCTGGGCGGAGCGCACCGGCAGCGTGCCCGGCGCGTCGTTCACGGTCACCAAATGGGCGTGGCTCGCCGAGCACGAGCCGCAGGCGGTGCGCGCCACGCGCGCGGTACGGCTTCCCCACGACTACCTCACCGAGCGCCTGACGGGACAGGGCACGACGGACCGCGGCGACGCCTCGGGCACCGGCTGGTGGGCGTCCGGGACGGAAGGCTACGACGAGGAGACCCTCGTGCACATCGGGCTCGACCCGGCGCTGCTGCCCCGCGTGGTGCGGCCGGGCGAGGTGGCCGGCACCGTGCGCGACAGCCATGACCTGCCGTTCTCCAAGGGCACGCTGGTCGCCCCGGGCACCGGCGACAACGCGGCGGCTGCGCTGGGTCTCGGTCTGCGGCCGGGCGCCCCGGTGCTCAGCCTCGGCACGTCCGGCACGGTCTACGCCGTCTCCCGGCGCCGCCCGGCCGACCCGACCGGCACAGTGGCGGGCTTCGCGGACGCGCACGGGGACTGGCTGCCACTGGCGTGCACCCTGAACTGCACGCTCGCCGTGGACCGTGTCGCGGCCCTGCTGGGCCTGGACCGGGACGCCGTCGAGCCCGGCGGCACCGCGACGCTGCTGCCGTATCTGGACGGCGAGCGCACCCCGAGCCTGCCGCACGCCTCCGGGCTGCTGCACGGACTGCGCCACGACACGACCGGGGGGCAGCTGCTCCAGGCCGCGTACGACGGCGCCGTGCACGCGCTGCTCGGCGCCCTCGACCTGGTCCTGGACCCGGACGCGGACCGCAGCACCCCGTTGCTGCTGATCGGCGGCGGAGCTCGCGGGACGGCCTGGCAGCAGACGGTACTGCGACTGTCGGGGCGGCCGGTCCAGGTGCCCGAGGCGCGGGAACTGGTCGCCCTCGGGGCCGCCGCACAGGCCGCCGGGCTGCTCACCGGCGAGGACCCGGGCGCCGTGGCACGCCGCTGGAACACGGCCGCAGGTCCGGTGCTGGAGGCGGTGGAGCGGGACGAGGCGACGCTGGAACGGATCACCGGGGTACTCTCCGACGCGGCCCCGCTGCTGGAGCGGGGGACGGACACCGGGCCGCAGGCGTGACGCCGGGCGGCGGACAGCGAGGATCGACGCAGGCATGACCGCACCGCTGCACGAGGCCCGCCCGCCGGGCTCCGGGCGCACCCTGCCGGACACCCAGCAGGGCATGCGTCGGCGCAATCTGGCCCGCGTGATGCACGCCGTCAGCGCCGAGGGGTCGTTGTCGCGGGCCGCGGTGGCCTCGCGCATCGGGCTGACGCGGGCGGCCGTGTCGACGCTGGTCGACGAGCTGATCCGCTGGAGGCTGCTGGAGGAGCTGGGGCCGGAGCGGCCGGGACGGGTCGGCCGGCCCGGGTCCGCGCTCGCGGTGAGCGGCCGCGGTCCGGCGGGGATCGGCGCCGAAATCGGCGTCGACCATCTCGCGGTGTGCGCGGTCGACCTGCGCGGCACGGTCCGCGCCCGGGCCGTGCGACGCGGGGCGAACGGGGGCCGGGCGCCCGAGGCAGTGGCCGCGGAGCTGGCGGAACTGGCGCACCGGGTCGTCACGGAGGCACAGCGCGAGGAACTCTGGCCGGCCGGGCTCGCCGTCGCCGTCCCCGGACTCGTGGCCCGGGACGGCCGTACGGTCGTCCGCGCCCCGAACCTCGACTGGCACGACACCGACATCGGTGCCCTGCTGCCCGGCGCATGGCCGCTGACCGTGGACAACGAGGCCAACTACGGTGCCCTCGCGGAACTGTGGCTCGGCGAGGACACCCCGCGCGACTTCCTGCATGTGTCCGCCGAGATCGGCATCGGTGCCGCGGTCGTCGTGGACGGCGGGCTGCTGCGCGGCACCCGGGGCTTCGCGGGCGAGCTGGGCCATATACCCGTACGACCGGACGGGCCGCCCTGCCCGTGCGGCGGCCGGGGGTGCCTGGAGCAGTACGCCGGCGAGGAGGCGGTGCTGCGCGCGGCCGGACTGGAGCCGGGCGAGGACCGGGTGGGCCTGCTCGCGGGGCGCGCCGAGGACGGCGACGAGCACGTACGGGCGGCTCTGCGGGACGCGGGAGCGGCGCTCGGCATCGCGCTGACCGGAGCGGTGAACCTGCTCGACCCCGAGACCGTGGTCCTGGGCGGTGCCCTGGCCGGCCTCTCCCCCTGGCTGCTGCCGTCCCTGGAGGCGGAACTGACGGGCCGTACCGCGGGCCCGGCCTGCCCGGTGACCGTCTCGCGGCTGGGGCCGGAGGGCCCCTTGCTGGGTGCGGCGCACTCGGTCGTCCGCTCCGTGCTGGACGATCCGGCCGTGGTGGCCGAGCGGTCCTGACCGTATCGGCACCGCGTCAGTACCGTCGCGGCGATCTTCCGAGCCAGGATTCACCCGATCGGGTGACGGAGTTTTCCACAGGCAGCAGGCTGTCCACGGATCCGCTGCGAGCCCTTCTGCCCACCCCGTCCGCGCCGTACCGTGATTCACGCGAGACGCTGCCGACGATTCGTCATGGATCTGGTGCGTACGCGAGATGACGGCACTTCACACACGTCGGGTGGCAGCGGGCTGACACGCATCGGGGGACACGCATGCACGGGGAGGGGACCGAGGCTCTGCGGCGCGACGCCATCGGGTTGCGCGAGGTGCTGTTCCAGAGCGTCACGGCGATGGCGCCGGCCGCCGCGGTGGCCGCGTCGATTCCGTCCGGCGCCGCCTTCGCGGGTGGCAGTCTGCCACTGGCGGTGCTGATCGCGCTTGTGGCCTGCCTGTTCACGGCATCGTGCGTGGCCGAGCTGGCCCGGGAGTTACCGGCGGCGGGCTCGGTGGCCACCTATGCGGCGCGGGGGCTGCATCCGGCCGTCGGCTTCCTCGTCGGCTGGGGTTACGTCTTCGTGGAGGCGCTGGTCCCGCCCCTGCTGCTTCTGCAGCTGGGCTTCACGGCGGCCGGCACGCTGCATGAGGAATGGGCCTCGTGTCCGGCCGACCTCTGGTGGCCGTGGTCGCTGGCCGGTGCGGCCGTGATCGCCGTCGCCGGATACCTCGGCGTCCGGGCCTCGGCCCGCTTCGGGACGGTCCTCGGTGTCTTCGAGATCCTCGTCTTCCTCGTGTTCGCGGTCCTGCTCATCGGCAAGGCGGGCAGCGCCAACACCCTGTCGGTGTTCGGGACTTCGCACACCGCCGACGGGTACGCCGGGTTCAGCGGCGTGTTCGCCGGATCCGTCTACACGGTGCTGGCCTTCTCCGGGTTCGAGGCGGCGGCGCCGCTCGCCGAGGAGACGCGTGACCCCCGACGGACGATGCACCGCGCGGTGCTCGGGGCGGCTCTGGGGATCGGTCTGTTCTACGTGATCACGACCTATGCGATGACGGTCTACTACGGCCCGGACCGCTTCACGAAGTTCGGCGCCTCGGGCGAAGCGTCCTGGGACGGTGTCGCCCGGGCCTCCTTCGGCCTCTTCTGGGTGCTGGTGTTCCTGGCGGTGATCAACTCCACGATCGCCAACGCCAACGCGTGCGCCAACGTCTCGACCCGCACGGCCTTCGCCCTGGCCCGTATCCGGGTCCTGCCCGGGCTGCTCGCCACGCTGCATCCCCGGCACCGCTCCCCCGTGGCCGGCATCACGGTGCAGACCGTCGTGGCGGTCGGGGCCGTGCTGGGGCTCGGCTTCGCGTACGACCCGGTGACCGCGTTCCTGCTCCTCGCCACGGTGATCGTCACGGTAGTCGTCGGCGTCTACATCGTCGTGAACCTCGCCTGCGCCGGTTACTTCCTGCGGGCCGGCCGAGCCCTGCTCAAACCGGTGCGGCATCTGCTGTTCCCGGTGCTGGGCATCGTGGCGTTCGTCCCGGCCCTGCTGACGGCCGCCGGTCTCCCGGTGTTCGACTTCGTGACCCCGCTCAAGGCCCCGGTGTCCTACGCCGGCCCGATCGTCGGCGTCTGGATGGCGGCGGGCGTGGTGGTGCTGCTCCTGCTGATACGACGGCACCCCGAGCGGATAACCGAGACCGCGCGGGTGCACCTCGACCAGTACGCCCCGGAAGGCCACCGGCAGGACGGCACCGTGTCCGGCTGACCACCACCGGCCCGCTCGGCAGCCGCGCGGACCGACGCCGCCCCCCCAAAGGCCTCCGTTCCCCGACCGCCCCTGCCAGAAGGGACCCCTTCACGATGACCGACCCCCGGATCCTCACCGTGCGCCCGGAACCGGATCAGTACGCCTGGACGTTCGGCGGCGCGGCGCCCGTGGCGCGGATCGCGCCCGGCACCGTGCTCGACCTGTACACCGAGGACTGCTTCGCCGGCCGGGTCCGCTCCGAGAAGGACCTCGTCTCCGAGGTCTGCGAGTTCCCCTACCTCAATCCGCAGACCGGTCCCTTCCACATCGAGGGCGCCGAGCCCGGCGACACCGTGGCCGTGCACTTCGTGTCGATCGAACCGGCTCGCGACTGGGCCGCCTCGACGACGGTCCCGCTGTTCGGCGCCCTCACCTCCACGCACACCACGGCCACGCTTCAGCCCCCGCTGGAGGAGCGGGTCTGGATCTGGCACCTGGACCGCACGCGGCGCACCGCCCTGTTCCAGGCGCGCGACAGTGACATCCGGGTGGAACTGCCCATGGACCCGATGCACGGCACGGTGGGCGTCGCCCCCGCCCATCTCGAAGTGCGCTCGGCCCTCGTCCCGGACGCGCACGGCGGGAACATGGACACGCCCGAGATGCGGGCGGGCGTCACCTGCTACCTGGGGGTCAACGTCGAGGGCGCGCTGCTGAGCCTCGGCGACGGGCATGCACGCCAGGGTGAGGGCGAGACCTGCGGGGTGGCCGTGGAGTGCGCGATGAACACGGTGGTGATCGTGGACCTTCTAAAGGACGTCGCCACGCCGTGGCCCCGGCTGGAGTCGGACACTCACATCATCTCAACGGGCTCGGCCCGCCCGCTGGAGGACGCGTTCCGGATATCGCAGCTCGACCTGGTGCAGTGGCTGGCACGCGACTACGGGTTCAGTGAGCCGGACGCGTATCAATTCGCAACCCAGGCGGTCGAATCACCGTTGGCCAACGTATGCGACACGAACTACACGTGCGTGGCCAAGCTCCGTAAGGAGTGGCTGCCCGCGCGCGAGACGTACCGGGGTGTGCACGCGCGGCTGCGTGAGACCGCGCGGACACTGCGCGGCTGACACCGGCGCCGGCCCTCCAGGCGTCGGCCCCGTCGTCCCGATCCCGCCCCCTCCGCCGCCCCGTCCTCCCCCCACTCTCCACGACGCTCGAAAGGCACCCGCTCATGGACATGGACCCGCCCGGTTCGGTGCAGCCGGAAGAACCAGCCGGATCGGCACCCTCTGCGCGCCCGGCCCCCTCGCCCCTCACGAGGCGGCGGATTCTGAAGGGCGCCGCGCTGGCCGCCGTGCCCTACGCACTGCTCCCGGACCCACGGGCCGGCGCGCAGACCGAGGCCGTCGACTATCCACCCGCCGAGTGGCAGCCGGCGAGCAGCTCCAACTACACGGCGTCCGACCGCCCCGGCAGCTACGCGATCGACCGTGTGATCATCCACGTCACGCAGGAGACGTACACCAACACACTGGGGATCTTCGCCAACCCGCAGAAGAAGGTGTCCGCGCACTATCTGGTCCGCTCGGCGGACGGGCACATCGCACAGTGCGTGCACGAGGCCGACATCGCCTGGCACGCGGGCAACTGGGACTACAACACCCGCAGCATCGGCATCGAGCACGAAGGATGGGTGGACCAGCCCTCCTATTTCACCGACTCTCTCTACCAGGAGTCGGCCAAGCTCACCGCGGCGGTCTGTGACAAGCACGGCATCCTCAAGGACCGGGACCACATCATCGGCCACTACGAGGTGCCGGGCACCGATCACACCGACCCGGGGCCCTACTGGGACTGGGTCCGCTACATCCGCCTCGTCAATTTCGCCTAGTCGCCCACCGGGCCGGGACGGAGCGCCCCGCGCCACAGCCCACCACAGTGAGGAGCCGCAGGGCAGACACGGTCAGCGACGAAGCCGAGTCGAACCGAGGTCGAACAGGTTGTCCGCACGAACACTGCGAGTGACGATGGTCCCAGCCGCATCTACGCGCTTTCACCGTCCGGGGAGGCCGAGTTGAGCGATCCGTGGGTGGCCCTGGAGCCGGGGGCCGACCCCGCCGAGCGGGTCCGTGTGCTGCGCCGGGCGCACGAGACGTTCACCACGGCGGGTACGGTGCCCCGCCCGGTGCGGTCGGTGGTCGCCGAGTCGTGGCGGCGCAGCGCCCGGGCCGGGGTCGGGCCGGACGGTGCCGCCAGCGTGGAGCTGACCGACGGCGACCTCGGCGCCTATCGTGCGGAACACCCGTTGGCCCGGGTGATGCCCCTGTTCCGGGAGCTGATGGGCACCTTCGCCGCGGACGGCGAGCATCTGCTGGCGGTGTGCGACGCGCACGGCAGACTGCTGTGGGTGGAGGGGCACCGGGCGACCCGGCGCAGGGCGGACGGGATGAACTTCGTGCCGGGGGCGCGCTGGTCGGAGACGGCGGTCGGTACCAACGCGCCGGGCACCGCCGTCGCCGTGGACCGCCCGGTGCAGGTGTTCGCCGCGGAGCACTTCATACGCCGGGTCCAGCCGTGGACGTGCGCAGCCGCCCCGGTGCACGACCCGCGCACCGGCCGGGTGCTGGGCGCCGTGGACATCACCGGTGGTGACGGGCTCGCACATCCGCACAGCCTCGGGTTCGTGCAGGCGGTGGCGCGCGCGGCGGAGGCTCAGCTCGCGCTGCTCACGCCACCGTTGAGAGCCGCGGACATCCCGATGCTCAGCGCCCTGGGCCGGGACGAGGCCGAACTCGTCCTGGACGGCCGCCGGACGCGGCTCAGCCGTCGGCACAGCGAGATAGTCGTGCTGCTGGCCCGGCATCCGGAGGGGCTGAGCGGTGACGAGCTGCTGTGCGCGCTCTACGCCGACGAGTCGGTGCCACCGGTGACGCTGCGGGCCGAACTCGCCCGACTGCGCAGGCTGTTGGGGCCAGGGCTGCTCGCCTCGCGGCCGTACCGGTTCACGGCGGCCGTCGAGTCGGACGTCACCGTGGTGGAACGGCGGCTGGAGGCGGGGGCGGTCACGGCGGCGGCGGAGGCGTACTGCGGCCCGCTGCTGCCCGGTTCGCAGGCGCCCGCGATCGTACGGCTGCGAGAGCGGATATCCGACGGGCTGCGCACGGCACTGATCGCGCACGGCGACCCGGACCTGTTGGCGGACTGGGCGCACGCGCCCTGGGGGGAGGACGACCTGGTGGTGTGGCGGGCGCTCGCCGCGGTGCGGCCCACGGCCCCGGTGCGGGCCCGGCTCGCCGCGCTGGAGGCCGAGCTGACGGCTCCGGCCGGTCCGGCACCGGGGCGGACCGGCGGCGCAACGTACTTGCAACGTCCGCCCGCCTAGCCTCGCGCCGACAGCTGCCCAACGGCGGGCAGCGCTGCACCAGGAGGCAGACCAGCATGACTCGTTACGCGGCGCCGGGCACCGAAGGCGCGATCGTCTCCTACCAGGCGCGCTACGACCACTTCATCGGCGGAGAGTACGTGCCGCCGGTACGCGGGCAGTACTTCGAGAATCCGTCGCCGGTCAACGGGCAGCCGTTCACCGAGATCGCGCGCGGTACCGCGGAGGACGTGGAGCGGGCACTGGACGCGGCGCACGAGGCCGCGCCCGCGTGGGGCCGTACGCCGGCGGCGGAGCGCAGCGACATCCTCCTGAAGATCGCCGACCGCATGGCGGCGCACCTGGAGCCACTGGCGGTGGCGGAGAGCTGGGAGAACGGCAAGCCGGTACGGGAGACGCTGGCGGCGGACATCCCGCTGGCGATCGATCACTTCCGGTACTTCGCGGGGGCGATCCGGGCACAGGAGGGGTCGCTCGGCGAGATCGACGACGACACGGTGGCGTACCACTTCCACGAACCGCTCGGGGTCGTCGCGCAGATCATCCCGTGGAACTTCCCGATCCTGATGGCGACCTGGAAGCTGGCGCCGGCGCTCGCCGCGGGCAACGCGGTCGTCCTCAAGCCGGCTGAGCAGACCCCCGCGTCCATCCACTACTGGGTCAGCCTGATCGCGGATCTGCTGCCGCCGGGCGTGCTGAACATCGTCAACGGCTTCGGCGTCGAGGCGGGAAAGCCGCTGGCGTCCAGCCCGCGGGTGGCGAAGGTGGCGTTCACCGGGGAGACCACGACGGGGCGGCTGATCATGCAGTACGCCTCCGAGAACATCAAGCCGGTCACGCTCGAACTCGGCGGCAAGTCGCCGAACATCTTCTTCGACGACGTGTGGGCGCAGGACGACGACTTCCGTGACAAGGCGCTCGAAGGCTTCACCATGTTCGCGCTCAACCAGGGTGAGGTGTGCACGTGCCCGTCCCGTGCGCTGATCCAGCGTGGCCACTACGCCGACTTCCTCCAGGCGGCGGTCGAACGGACGAAGCAGATCAAGCACGGTCACCCGCTCGACACCGACACGATGATCGGCGCGCAGGCGTCCAACGACCAACTGGAGAAGATCCTCTCCTACCTCGACATCGGCCGCCAGGAAGGCGCGAAGGTCCTGACGGGTGGTGAGCGCATCGAGTACGACGGCGAGCTGAAGGGCGGATACTACGTCCAGCCGACCATCTTCGAGGGCGACAACCGCATGCGGATCTTCCAGGAGGAGATCTTCGGCCCGGTCGTCTCGGTGGCCTCGTTCGACGACTTCGACGACGCGATCAAGATCGCGAACGACACGCTGTACGGGCTGGGCGCGGGCGTGTGGACGCGGGACGCCAACACCGCGTACCGGGCGGGCCGCGCGATCCAGGCGGGCAGGGTGTGGACCAACTGCTACCACGCCTACCCGGCGCACGCCGCCTTCGGCGGATACAAGCAGTCGGGAATCGGCCGCGAGACGCACAAGATGATGCTGGAGCACTACCAGCAGACCAAGAACCTCCTCGTCTCGTACTCGCCGAAGAAGCTCGGCTTCTTCTAGTGCTCTGACCGCATCAGGTTCGCCGGGTCGGTGGTCGTGGCGGTTGGATGTGCGGTGACGTCCGATCCGACCGCTGGAGGCGAGGTGGCCGAGCCTGTCCGTGTGCGCAGACTGACCGACCGGGAGGGGCAGAAGCTGCAGCCTGGCATGTCTGGACTCTCGGTGGGCGGGAGGCCGTCCTCGCCTGCTCAGTCGTGACGACGAGGATTTCGTCGTCACGACGGCCACCCGCCCGATCAAGCTCGGCCAGCTTTTCACCCGTTGGTCGCTGCGCAAACTCGTCGCCTACCTGCGGAAAGTCCACAGCCGGGTGATCCGCAACGGCCGCGAGGCGTTACGCGGCCTGCTCGCCCGCCGTGGTGTCACCTTCCAGCGCACCAAGCCATGGAAGGAATCCCCCGACCAGGACCGCGAGGCAGAGCTGGGTGCATAGGGAGCGGCCGCATGTCGAGGCTGAAGCGCAGCGAGGTCGAACCCCAGGAGGACCACGGCTTCTTCGGGCCGGGCTCGGTGGTGTGGAAGGTCTGGGGCTATCCGGTGGCGCCGACGGTGGGTTTCCAGCGGGCCGTGGTGGTGGAGGAGCTGGACCCGCCGCTGGTGGCCGCGGTCCACGCCGCCCAGGGCATCTACCGGCGCTCCTGCAGGCGCTGCGACCGGATCCTTCGCTACTTCGCCACGGTGGCGTTCGCCGGTTCGCGGCACGTGTGCAAGGCCGCGGGCGTCCTGGTCAAGGTCCGTTCCAGGGCGATCGGCCATCTGCCCTACGGGGGCGGGACCTACGATGCCAACGATCCCGCCTCGTAGCTGTGGATCCAGCTCACCGGCTGGCACTCGGTCCTGTACGCGTACGAGAAGTACGGCCCCGGGAAACTCACCGCCGCCAAGGAGCGGGAGTACTGGCAGGCATGTACCGTCACAGCAGAACAGCAGACGTGCTCCCCGAACGACATCCCGCCCGACCGTGACGGTGTCCGCGCGTATTTCGAGCGCATGCGGCCGCAGTTGTCCGCCAGCCCGATCGCCCGGCAGGCCACCTCCTGAAGAACGAGCTCGTACAGCCTCCGGCACCGCGCTGGGCGCAGCCGGTGAGCCTGGCGGCGGCGAAGGCGCAGCCGATCGCCACGGTCGAGCAGGCGCTGCGCGACGAGTTGGGCGTCGCGGACGTCATCGCCTGCTGCAGCGGCACCTCGGCGCTGACGCTCGTTCTCCACGCGATGGGCGTGGACCCGGACGACGAGGTCGTCGTACCGGCCTACGGATGTGCCCCGTCGGCGAACACCGTCGTCGGTCTCGCAGCCACGCCCGTCTTCGCCGACATCCAGCCCTGGACGATGGTGGTCGACCCCGAGCAGGTCGAGCGCGCGATCACCGGCCGTACCAAGGCCGTCGTCCCCGCGCACATGTTCTCGGTGATGGCCGACATGCCGGCGCTGCGGCGCCCGGCGCGGCAGCACGAGGTCCGGCTGGTGGAGGACTCCGCGGTGGCGCAGGGCGCCGTCCTGGACGGACGTGCCGCCGGGAGCCGGGGCGATGCGGGACTCTTCTCGTTCGTCCAGGTCAAGACGTTCGGCACGGCGGGCGAAGGCGGGGCCGTCGTCGCCGACGACGCCGCGCTGGGCCGCCTCGTACGGTCGCTGCGCACCACGGCCGGGGCGGCCGGCGGTTCGTCTACGACCGCATCGGGTACGACAACCGCTTAGACGAGGTGCTCGCCGTGTTCCGGCTGCACCGGCTTCCGGGGCTGGCCGCACGGCTGGAGCGCCGGGCCGCCATCGCCGAGTACGACCACCGGCACTCACCGGCGACCCACATCGCGCAGGAACTCGCCGCGCTCGGCGCGCAGGTGAGCTACCACGCCCCCTACACCCACGACTTCTCCCTGGCCGACGTGCCCCCTGCCCCGCCGGCCGGACCCGCTGAACGCCGCCCGCTGCGCCGACCTGACGATTCTCGTCCAGGGTCGTCGCACGTACGACCTCACCGAACTCGCCGGCACGGCCCGCCTCCTCTTCGACACGACCGGCCGCGTACCGGGGGACCGGGCCGTCCGGCTCTGAACCCTCGACGCCCTTCGGTCACGTCCGAGACAGCCCGCAGCGTCGCGGCCTCGCCCTTCACCGCTGTGCCGGCCCGGCGCGGTGTGCCGCATCACCCGCCCACTGCTGCAGGGCGGTTTCGAGACCGGTGACGGCAGCGGTGTCGGTGGTGTCGCAGGCCCAGACGACCACCCCGTCCGGGCGTACGAGCAGCCCGGCCGGCGTCGTCGCGTGGTCGTCGGTCACGCTGGTCACCCGCCCGGCCCAGGCCGCGGCGAGGCGGGCGAAGGCGCCGTCCGGAGTGCGGTCGAGCAGCAGGAATCCGCCACCGTGACCGTGGTCGACCAGACGGGAGCCGTCCCTCAGCCACAGGTCGGGGGCGTACCGCCCGACCAGCGGATGATCGCCGGGCAGGTCGACGCGCTGTGTGACGCCGGAGATCTTCTTGACCGCATGGGTCGCGCCGGCCCGTGTGCTCAGCAGATCGGCGACGACCTCACGGAGCGCGGCCGACTTCGGGTCCCCGCGCATCACCCCGGTCTGGGCCCGCGTCCAGTCCAGCACCCAGGCGCCGAGGGGACGGCGCTCGGCGTCATAGGTGTCGAGCAGCCCGTCGGGGGCCCACCCGGCGACCACGGCACCGAGCTTCCAACCGAGGTTCATCGCGTCGCCGACCCCGAGATTGAGCCCCTGCCCGCCGAACGGCGAGTGCACGTGCGCGGCGTCACCGGCCAGCAGCACCCGCCCCGACCGGTAGGCCGCGGCCTGGCGGGCGTTGTCGCTCCAGCGGGTCGCGGCGCCACGCAGCGCGGTCAGCGTGACATCGGTGCCCGAGACCCGGCGCAGACTGGCCTGCACCTCTTCGAGGGTGACCGGCACCATGGGCGTTCCCCCGCGCGAGCGAGGCCGAGCGTGGGCGAGGGGGGCGGGTGCGCCGTCGAACTCCACGGTGACCACCCGCCCGGGCTGAGGCCCGCAGCGGTACGCGCCCCGGGTCGACCACACCCATCCGGGCGCGAGCTTCTCGGGATCGGCGATGTCGACGACCGCCAGGCGCCCGGTGAGTTCCGGGTCGGTGCCGGGGAAGTCGATGCCCGCGAGGCGGCGTACGGTGCTGTGCCCGCCGTCGCACCCGACCAGCCACCCGGTGCGCACCGGGCCGGCGGTGGTGCCGACGAGTACGCCGTCGCCGGTGTCCTCGAACGCGGTGACCTCCACCCCGCGGCGCACCGGTACGCCGAGGCGCGTCGCATGCTCGGTCAGCAAGCCCTCCAGCTCGCGCTGCGGCACCATCTGCGCGCCGCCGACCGCGGCGTGCGCGGCGAGGTCGGCATCGGACCAGTCCACGAGGCCGGCGTCGAGGACCATTCCGGCGAAGTGCCCGGTGAACCGCGTCTCGTGGGCCCGCGGGCGGTCACCGGACGGCCGGTCGCCGGTCGCGGGAGCGAACGAGCCCATCCGGTCCAGCATCTCCCGCTGCACCTGTTCGGCGGCGGGCAGCAGACCGCGGCGGTCGAGGGCCTCGGCCGTCGGCACGTTGATGGCTCCGGCCTTCATCGCCCGGTCCGGCTCGGCCCGTCGTTCGAGTACCTGCACCCTCGCCCCGGAGAGCGCCAGTTCGGCGGCGAGCACGAGGCCCACCGGCCCGGCGCCGACCACGGTCACGTCCACATCCACGCCCACGTCCATGTCCTGGTTCACGTCCACTCGGTTCACAGCCACTGTCACGAACGGTGTTCTACAAACGAACGTCGTTCGTGTCAAGTTATGATGGCCGGGTGAACCCGAGAGAGCGACGCGCGGCGCGCCATCAGCCGCCGAACCCCGAGGCCGCGACCGACGCCAGACCACGGCGCCGCAAGGTCCCGATCACCGTGGAACAGGTCGTCGACACCGCGCTGGGCGTCGTCGCCACAGAGGGCTACGAGGCGCTGACCATGCGCCGGCTGGCCGGCGCGCTCGACACCGGACCTGCCTCGCTCTACGCCCACGTGGTCAACAAGGCCGACCTCGACGAGCTGCTCATCGGGCGGCTGTGCGCCGGGCTCGTCCTGCCCGCCCCCGACCCCGCCACCTGGCGGGAGCAGATCCGCGGTGTGTGTGCCCAGATGCGCGACCAGTACCTGAAGTACCCCGGGATCTCCCGCGCCGCACTCGCCATGGCCCCCACCGACCTCCAGACCATGCGCGTCACCGAGGGCATGCTGGCCATCCTGCTCGCCGGCGGCGTCCCCCCGCAGTCCGCGGCCTGGGCGATCGACGCCCTCCTGCTGTACGTGGCCGCCTACTGCCTCGAAGTGTCCGTCGCGCGCCGGCGAGCGGCGGACGACGACACCGCCTGGGTCCTCGACCGCGACGAGCTCGTGCGCCGGTTCACCGCCCTGCCCGTCGAGACCTTCCCCCACACCACCCGCCACGCCGCCGAGCTCACCGCCGGCGAGGGCCACGACCGGTTCGACTTCACCCTCGGCGTGCTGATCGACGGCCTCGCACACCGCTGAACCGAGGGCGTTTGCGACCGCCGGGCCCGACGCGCGTCGGGCCGCCGGACCCGCCGTCGTATCGGCTGCGCTGCCGTGGGCGCGGCGGACGTACGGCGTGCAGGACGACCTCATGGTCTGTGTGGCCCAAGCCGGTCACCGGCCTCCGGCCCTGGGGTCGTGACGCGGGCGGTTTCGCGCCGGACGGGCGATCCTGGTGAGCGAGCGGTGCTGCGCGGAAGCAGTGCTGCGAGGAGGCCAGGAGGCGCGCCCCGGTGATCGCCGTCAACCCGTTGAACAGCGCCTCGGTACTGGCCGCCTTCGGCGCGCTGGGCGTCCTGGTGGTGCTCTTCGCCGAGTCCGGACTGCTGGTCGTCGGCTTCTTCCTGCCCGGTGACACGCTGCTGTTCCCGGCCGGGGTGCTGTGCGCCGGCAGCGCGCACCAGCCGCCCCGCCTCGCGCTGTGGCAGGTGCTGGTGTGCGCCGCCGTCGGGGCGGTGGCCGGCGGGCAGGTCGGCTATCTGATCGGCCGCCGTGGCGGGCAGGCGCTCCTGGCCCGTACCTCCAGCCGCCGGGTGAAGGCGACGGCCGCCCGCGCCGAGGAGCTGCTCGCGCGCTACGGCTATGGGAAGGCGCTGGTCATCGGCCGGTTCGTGCCGCTGCTGCGGACGGTCCTGCACCCCGTGGCCGGTGCGCTCGGCGTGCCTGTCCGCACCTTCACGCGGTGGCAGACCGTGGGCGGCGTGCTGTGGTCACAGACGCTGGTCCTCGCCGGTTACAGCCTGGGGGCGTCGGTCCCGCACATCGACGACTACCTGCTGCCGCTCGTCGCCGTGGTCGTCGTCGCGTCGATGGTGCCGTTGCTGATCGAGGCGTACCGCCGACGGCGCGAGGGCCGACCGGACCGGGCCTCGCGCCGGAGCCGTTGATCGGGCGCGGCCCCCCGCGCGCCCCTTCGGGGCGTCTCGGACGTCCGTACCCCGGTACGTGACCCGGCCCCCGACCACCGTCAGCACGACCGGCAGATCCGCCAGATCCGTGTCGGGCACCGCCAGCGGATCGTCGGCCAGGACCGTGAGGTCGGCGCGGTGTCCCACGGAGATCGCCCCCGCCCGCGTCTCCTCCCCCGCCGCCCAGGCCGCGTTGACCGTCATGCCCCGAGCGCCTGGAGCGGCGCGACGGGCCAGTCGGAGCCGAGCACGATCCGCGCCCCGGCCTCCCACAGGTCACGGCAGCGGAACGCCCGCCCGGCACGCTCCTCGTAGAGCCGGCGCGACCAGGTGTCGGTGTGGTCGGCACGCGTGAACTCGCAGCAGTGCGTGGGCTGCATCGACGCGGCCACGCCGAGCGGCGCGAACCGCCGTACGGTGCCGTCCGGGACGGTCTCGACGTGCTCGACGCGGTGGCGCACCGGCCGCGCGGCATCCGGCCCCTCCACTCGCCCCTGCGCCTGCCCCTCCGCCTGCGCCTTCGCCACGGAGTCGAGGACATGGCGCACCGCCGCGTCGCCGATCGCGTGCGTGGCCGTCGGCACGCCGGCGCGGTGCAGGGCCGTGACGACCTGGGTGTAGCGCCGCGCGTCGGGCCAGTGGGCGTGGCCGACTCGCCGTGGCAGTCGGGTGTCTCCAGCCAGGCGGTGCCGTTGTCGATCGTGCCGTCCATGAAGAGCTTCACGCCGGCCACCCGCCACAGGGCGCCGCCGGTGCCCTGGAGCCGGACGAGGCCGGCGACGGCGTCGTCGTCCGTCTCCGGCCGGCACCACGGTGCGATCCGCAGCCGCAGGGGCAGGGCGTCCTCGGCCTCCAGCGCCGCGTAGACCGCGAGGCTGTCCCCGTTCGCGTCCATCGCGTGGCCGCCGGTGAGCCCGGACGCGGCCATGGCGTGCAGCTCCTCGGCGGTCCGGGCGCGCACCTCGGCCTCGGTGGGCCGGAGCGCGACGGCCTCGACGAGTTCGCAGGCCGCGTCAGCGCGGGGTGCCGCCCTTGCGGCGCTTGCGGTTCGGGCGGTGGGGGCGGTGGACGGCGGCCAGCTCCCCGATCGCGGCGCGGACATGGGCCGGGTCGCCCTTGCGGGAGCCTCCCGCGCACCACCAGGACGGCCGCCCGTCGACGTCCCTCGGGTGCATGCCCAGGTCGTGGACGGTGCAGACCGGCCACACCCGCCACAGCCGCTCGCTCACCGTCTCCTGGGCGGCGTCGGCGACGGCCGTCAGGGCCTCGGCGGCCGACTCGTACGGCATCAGGGGGTTGCCGTGCGCCTCGCCGTTGGAGAGGGCCACGTAGACCTGCTCGACCAGGTCCGCCATCTCCGGGTAGACCGTCAGCCGCAGCGGACGCTGCTCGGGGGCCGTCGCCGCCAGATCCCGGTTGACGGCGGCCAGCGCCTCGTCCCACAGCGGGTACTGGCCGACGGGCACCTGGCGCGGCTCGGCCGGCCGGAAGGAAGCAGACATACGCGCATCCTCCCAGACGGGCGACCGGCCGGATCGAACCCGTTCGAGGCGGCGAACGCGGCCTTCTGGACGCCTCTGTGACGAGCCGTGAGACTGGGCCGTGTACGGCGCCCCGGCGCCCCGCTCTTCAGGACGGTGACCATGGAAGAGGAAGTCCCCCGCGTCGAACTCACCCGGCGGGCCGAGGAGCTGGTGCGGCAACTGCGCGCCGCACACGGTCCGCTGATGTTCCATCAGTCCGGAGGCTGCTGCGACGGCAGCGCGCCCATGTGCTACCCGGACGGCGAGTTCCGCACCGGCGACTCGGACGTGCTGCTGGCGGAGCTGTCGGTGGACGGCGTGGCGGAGCCCGTCACCTTCTGGATGTCCCGCAGCCAGTACCAGGCGTGGAGCCACACCCGGCTGATCGTCGACGTCGTGCCCGGACGGGGCAGCGGCTTCTCGCTGGAGGCACCCGAGGGGGTGCGTTTTCTCACTCGTTCTCGCGTAGTCGAGGCCTAGTCGGCCCGCCGTCCCCCCGCTTCTGCTCAACTGCCCCTGAATCCCTTGGAACACGGGGAACCAGAAGGAAAGTTGACGAGGCATCAGGGGGCATGGTGGCAAGACGAAGCAGGCGTACGACAACGGCGAGAGCGGTTCTCACGGTGGTCACCGCGTTCGGTGTGCTGGCCGGTGCGGCCCTGACGGGGGCGGCGCCGGCCGCTGCCGTACCGGCGGGCACGCGGATCGCGCCCGGGGTCACCTACCGGCAGTTCGACGTCCGGGCGGCCGCGGGTCCGACGCACGTCCATCTGCTCACCGTCGACCTGGGCGATCCGCACGTCCGCGTGGACCTGCTGTACCCGGGCAAGGTGGCGGCGCGAGCCACCGTCTCCGGGATGGCGGACGCGGCCGGGGCGGTCGCGGGGGTCAACGGTGACTTCTTCAACATCACCGAGACCCAGCACCCGGGCGTGCCCGCCACCGGCGCGAGTGTCGGCCCGGCGATCGCCCACGGGCTCGTGCTCAAGGCCGCGGTGCCGGACGGCCAGCGGTTCGGGCCCGCGCTGCCGCCGGGCACGAACACCCGGGACGTCTTCGGTGTCGGTGTCGACCGGCGGGCCCGGATGGACCGGCTCTCTTTGACCGGCGCCGTCCGCTCCCCGGAGGGCCGGTTCCCGCTGCGGGGCCTGAACCAGTACGCCCTCCCGGAGAACTCCGTCGGCGCCTTCACCTCGCGCTGGGGCAGCGCCTCGCGCGAGCGCGCGGTCTGCGGCACGGACACCGAGCGCTCGGCGCCGTGCAGCACCGACACCCACGAGGTGCGGATCCGGTCCGGCCGGGTCGTCTCCGCCTCCGACACCCCGGGCAGCGGCGCGATCCCGGCGGACACCACGGTCCTGGTCGGCCGCGAGGAGGGCGCGCGGCAGCTGCGCAAGCTCTCCGTCGGCGAGCGGGTGACCGTGACGCACACCCTGGTGGCGGCGTCGTCCGGGGTGCCGTACGCGTTCGCGATCGGCGGATTCCCGGTGCTGCGGGACGGCCGGGAGCTGTCCGGGCTGAACGACGTCGCCTCGGCGGTGCGCACGGTCGTGGGCTTCGCGGACGGCGGACGGCGGATGCTGATCATGGCGCTGGACGGTGCCGCCGCCTACCGGACCGGGATGACGGTCGCCGAGGAGGCGGCCACCATGCGTGCGCTGGGCGCCTCCGACGCGTTCAACCTCGACGGCGGCGGTTCGACGGAGATGGTCACCCGGGACGCCGGCGCCCGTACGGTGACGGTCCGCAACCATCCGAGCGGCGGCGCCGAGCGGCCCGTCGCGAACGGCATCGGCGTCTTCGCGGGCCCCTGAGCGGCCCGCGCCTCAGGGGTGCAGGCTGCTGACCAGTTCGGCGGTCGCGGTGAGCCCGGTGTTGATGGTGGGCCCCATGCTGGAGCCGGCCATGAAGAAGCCCAGCACCATGCAGACCAGGGCATGCGAGACCTTCAGCCCGCCGTTACGCATGAAGATCACGGCCAGAATCATGAGCAACAGCACCACAGAGATGGAAACGGCCATCGGGAACCTCCTCCGCCACGCCCCTTGAGCGGCGTTTCGGCCGCAAGTGTGGCGTAGCGGAGGGTTGGTCCGGGCGGCTGACATGTCCCCCGATCGAGTGGTGTCACGCCGTGGGGCGGGCGTCGAGGAAGGCCTCCAGGCCGGCGAGGTCGTCGGTGTTGAGGTAGTCGACGCCAGCGGCGAGCAGTTCCGTCCACAGGGCGTCGCGGGCGGGGCCCGCGGCGTCCGGTGTGGCCCAGAACCTCACCAGCTGCCCGTGCGCGTGGGCGGCTTCGGTGATGCCCCGCAGCTTCTGCCGCTCGGCGCCCGGGAACGTGCCCTCCCCGGTCCAGGTGAAGTTCGTCGTCCAGTTGTCGCTGATCAGCGGGATGAAGGAGGCGGGGGCGGTGCTGCCGAGGTCGGTGAGCCGGCCGTCGTAGAAGGCGCGCCGCTCGGTCTGCGCCGCCATGGGGATGCGGGCGGCGCGGTCGCCGGAGACGACGGCGGTGACCGGTCCGGGGTGGATACGCCCGTGCGCGCAGCGGCTGAACAGGTGCGGGTAGCGGCGCAGACGGCGGTCGAGTTCGAGGTACGTCGAGGAGCCCTCGGTCTTGATGTCGATCAGCAGTTGGAGCGGTCGGCGCCACCCCCGGTACACCGAGCCGTGCTCGGCCCGCACGCGCGCGGCGAGGGGGTCGAGGTAGAGGGATTCGAGGGTGCGGGTCGGGTCCAGCTCAGAGCTGTCGTGACCGATGAGGAGCTGGTCGCCGACGAGGAAGATGTCGGCCTCGACGCTGTTGAACCGGTGGCCGAGCGCGTCGAACAGGGGGTGCGGGTGCTCGTAGTCGTTGTGGGCGTGCGCGTTCCACAGCGGGTGCGGGCCCCGGTGCGCGGCGGCCGCCCGGGCCGGTACCGCGGGCAGGGCGACCGCGCCGGCGAGGGCGGCGCCGAGGGTGGTGAGGGCTCTGCGTCGGGTGGTGAGGGCCATGCGCTGCCTCCCTTGAGGTGCCGGACGGGACCGGGGAGAGTATGCGTGCCCTCATCGCCCAACGACCCTGGCCCGGCGGGGAGTTGGCGCGATATTCACGTCTGCGGAGCAGCCGCCCGGGTGAAGCCCGCCGAGGTGGGGCGGGCTTCACGCGGCTGACGTCAGGGTGCCTGGAGGTCGACCAGCCCGGCCAGCGCCGAGCGATGCGCGCCCGCCGTGCCGTACGCGATCGAGTCCGCCTTGGCCCGCTTGAGGTACAGGTGGATCGGGTGCTCCCAGGTCATCCCGATCCCGGCGTGCAGTTGGAGCGCCTCCTCGGCGGCGTGGACGGCGACGGGGGCGGCGTACGCCTGCGCGACCGCGACCGAGATCTCCGTGTCCTCGCCGGAGGCCAGCGCGTCGGCGGCGGCACGGGCGGCCGCCCGGAGGTTGACCGTCTCCAGCCACAGCTGGGCGAGCCGGTGCTTGAGCGCCTGGAAGCCGCCGACCGGCCGGTTGAACTGCTTGCGCTCCTTGAGATAGCGGACCGTCTCGGTCAACACCCAGTCGGTGAGGCCCAGTTGCTCGGAGGAGAGGAGTCCGGCGGCGGCGCGCAGGGCACGCCGTACGGCGGGTTCCGCGTCGCCGACACGGCGGCCGGGGGCGGCGTCGAGGGTCACCGTGGCGAGCGGCCGGGTCAGGTCCAGGGCGACCTGCGGGGTGACGGTCACGGCGTCGGCGGTCACGGCGTACAGGCCGCCGTCGTCGGCCGGGACCAGCAGCACATCGGCCGCGACCGCGTCGGCGATGCCGGTCAACTCGCCGTGCAGGGTGCCGTTCTCGACGCGTACGGCCGTGGCGGTGGCGCCCGGTGCCGTGTGCAGGGCGACCGCGAGGGCGCCGATGGTGCGGCCGGAGGCCAGTCGCTCCAGCAGCTCCCCGTCGCCGCAGGCGAGCAGGGCCTCGGTGGCCACGACCGCGCTGGTGAGGTACGGCACGGGCGCCACGGCCCGGCCCAACTCCTCCAGCACGACGGCGACTTCGCGGTGCGAGGCACCCTGGCCGCCCTGTGCCTCGGGCACCAGGAGGCCGGCCAGGCCCATGCCGTCGGCGAGCAGCTTCCACAGGGCGAGGTCGTGCGGGGCGTCCGACTCGGTGCGGGCGATGACGTCGGCCGGGGCGCAGTGGTCGGTGAGCAGGTCCCGTACGGCGGCCCGCAGCGCCTCTTCCTCCTCGGAGTAGAGGAGATCCCGCTGTGTGCGCTGTGTGGTCATCGGGCCAGGTCCTTCCACGCGACGTCCTTGTCGGTGCGCGGCTCGGCGGGCAGGCCGAGGACGCGCTCGGCGACGATGTTCAGCAGGACCTCGCTGGTCCCGCCCTCGATGCTGTTGCCCTTGGCGCGCAGATAGCGGTAGCCGGCGTCACGGCCCGTGAAGTCGACGAGCTCGGGGCGGCGCAGGGTCCAGTCGTCGTACAACAGGCCCTCTTCGCCTCGGAGTTCGACCTCCAGTCCGCTGATCTCCTGGTTGAGGCGGGCGAAGGCGAGCTTCATGCCGGCGCCCTCGGGGCCGGGCTGGCCGGCGACGAGCTGCTGGCGCAGCCGCTCGGCGGTGAGGCGGGAGACCTCGGCCTCGACCCACAGCTTCAGCAGCCGCTGGTGGAGGTCGTGGGTGCGCAGTTCGGGGCGTTCGCGCCAGGTCGTGGCGACCGGCCCGATCATGCCGCCCTCGCGGGGCAGCCGCATGCCGCCGATGGCCACGCGCTCGTTGTTGAGGGTGGTCTGCGCGACCCGCCAGCCGTCGCCGGTCTCGCCGAGGCGGCGGGAGTCGGGGATGCGGACGTCGGTGAGGAAGACCTCGTTGAACTCGGCCTCGCCGGTGATCTGGCGCAGCGGCCGGACGTCGACACCCGGGTCGGTCATGTCGCACAGGAAGTAGGTGATGCCCGCGTGCTTGGGCACGTCCGGGTCGGTGCGGGCGATGAGGATGGCCCAGCGGGCGTTGTGCGCGCCGGACGTCCACACCTTCTGCCCGTTGACCACCCAGTCCTCGCCCTCCCGGACGGCCCGGGTGCCGAGCGCGGCGAGGTCGGAGCCGGCGCCGGGCTCGCTGAACAGCTGGCACCACACCTCCTCGCCGGTCCACAGCGGCCGCAGATAGCGCTGCTTCTGCTCCTGCGTGCCGTACTTGAGGATGGTCGGCGCGGCCATGCCGAGCCCGATGCCGTTGCGGCGCGCGTCGTTGTCGGGGGCGCCGGCGGCCTCCAGCTCGGCGTCCACGGCGGCCTGGAGGTGGCGGGGCGCGTCCAGTCCGCCGAGGCCCTCGGGGTAGTGCACCCAGGCGAGGCCTGCGTCGAAGCGGGCCCGCAGGAACTCCAGCCGGTCGGTGCTCGCGACCGGGTGGCGGTCCAGCAACTCCCGTGTGCGGCGGACCAGTTCGTCGGCGTCGGTCATGCTGCTCCCTCCATCACCACGGCGATCCGGCCGGTGGAGCGGCCGTCCGCCACCTTCTGCACGGCGGTGGCGGCCTCGCCGAGCGGCACCCGCTCGCTCACCAGCGGCTTGATCGCGCCCCGGGCGGCCAGCCCGGTCAGTTCCTCGTGGCAGTGCCCGATGAGCTTGGGGTTCTTGGTGGCGTACAGCCCCCAGTGCAGGCCGAGGATCGAGTAGTTCTTCACCAGGGCGTGGTTGAGCGCCGGGCTCGGGATGCCGCCGCTCGCGAAGCCGACGACGACGATCCGGCCCTCGAAGGCGACCAGCTTGGCGGACTGGGCGTAGGCCTCGCCGCCGACCGGGTCGTAGATCACGTCGGCGCCCCGGCCGCCGGTGGCCTCCTTCACGGCGGCGACGACGTCGTCGCCGCGCCGGTCGACCACCACGTCGCAGCCCAGCTCCCGGGCGACGGCGGCCTTCTCGGCACCGCCGACGACACCGATCACGGTGGCGCCGGCCGCCTTGCCGAGCTGGACGGCGGCACTGCCGACACCGCCGGCGGCGGCGTGCACGAGCAGGGTCTCGCCCGCCTCCAGGTGGGCCCGGCGGTGCAGGCCGAACCAGCCCGTCTGGTAGCCGATGTGCAGCGCGGCGGCCTCGGCGTCGTCCAGCGAGTCGGGGGCGGGCAGCAGCGCGCGGGCGTCGGCGACGGCGTACTCGGCGAAACCGCCGTACGGCAGCGTGGGGTTGGCGATCACCCGGCGGCCGTCCTCGGTCTCGGCGCAGATCTCCACGCCGGGCGTGAACGGCAGCGGCGGCCGCACCTGGTACTGGCCCCGGCACAGCAGGGCGTCCGGGAAGTTGATGTTGGCGGCGCGCACCCGCAGCAGCACCTGGCCGTCGCCGGGCGTGGGCGGCTCCACCTCCGCGAGGCGCATCACCTCGCTCGGCTCGCCGTTCTCGTGCACTTGCCATGCCTGCATGCGGGGCCTCCACGGGACTGCTTCGTCTGACCGGGTCCGACGGCATACTAAGCGGTCGCTTGCCCATCAGGGAACAGCCGGCCGTCAGGAAGCCGCGTCACGTCCGCGTCGACCGGGTTGCTACCGCGTCGACCGGATCACTTCCGCGTCGGCCGCGCCCGCACATGCATCCGCTCCCCCTGCGGCCCGAACAGGCTCAGGAACTCCACCGGCCCCTCCCCCGTCGAGCCGAACCAGTGCGGCACCCGGGTGTCGAACTCGGCGGCCTCCCCCGCCGACAGCACCACGTCGTGCTCGCCGAGGACCAGCCGGAGCCGGCCCGACAGCACGTACAGCCACTCGTACCCCTCGTGGGTGCGCGGATCCGGCTGCTGCTCGCGCTTCGGTTCGAGCACCTTGAAGGCCTGGAGCCCGCCCGGCTGGCGGGTCAGCGGCCAGTGGGTACGCCCGCCCCGGACGATCGGCTCGGCCCGCACCCGCGGATCCCCCACCGGGGGCGCGCCGACCAGTTCGTCCAGCGGCACCTGGTGTGCCTGGGCGATCGGCAGCAGCAGCTCCAGGCTGGGCCTGCGCAGGCCGGACTCCAGCCGGGACAGGGTGCTCACGGAGATCCCGGTCGCCTCCGACAGCCCGGCCAGGGTCACCTCGCGCTCCTTGCGCAGGCGCCGCAGCCGGGGGCCCACCTCGGAGAGAACGTCGTCGGTACTCATGCTCGTATTGCAGAATCGGCAAAGACATTTGTCAATACGGCAGGACCCGGGCCACGGTCGTGCCATGACCGAGAACAGCAGGTACGAAGTGGTCGTCGTCGGAGGCGGGGCCGCCGGGCTGTCCGCCGCGCTCGTCCTCGGCCGGGCCCGGCGCCGCACGCTGGTCGTGGACGCGGGCGAACCGCGCAACGCGCCGAGCGCACACATGCAGGGCTATCTGTCCCGCGACGGCATGTCCCCGGCCGAATTCCTGGCGGTCGGGCGCGAGGAGATCGCCCGGTACGGCGTGGAGCTGGTCCGGGACCGGGTGACGGATGCCGCCAGGGACGGCGAGGGCTTCACCGTCCGGCTCGCGCAGGGCCGGACGGCACACGCCCGGCATGTGGTGATCGCCACCGGCCTGAAGGACGAACTGCCCGGGGTGCCGGGGCTGGCGGAGCGGTTCGGCCGGGACGTCGTGCACTGCCCGTACTGCCACGGCTGGGAGGTCCGCGACCGGCCGACCGGGGTGCTCGCGACCTCGCCGCTGAGCGTGCACCAGGCGCTGATGGTCACCCAGTGGTCCGACGACGTGCGGCTCTTCCTGCACGAGGTGGCCGAGTCGGAGCTGACCGACGTCGACCTGCGCCGGCTGGCCGCCGCCCGGGTGGCGGTCGTCCCCGGCAGGGTGACCGGGCTGGTCGTCGCCGACGACCGGCTCACCGGGGTCCGGCTGGCGGACCGTACGGTCCACGAGCGCGAGGTGCTCTACGCCGCCCCGCGCGCCGTCCCCCGCAACGACCTGCTGATCGAACTGGGCGCCGAACTGCGCGAGACCCCGTTCGGCAGCTACCCCGTGATCGACGAACGCGGCCTGACCACCGTCCCCGGGCTCTGGGCGGCGGGCAACGCGAGCGGCTTCGCCGAGCAGGTGATCAACGCGGCGAGCCGGGGGTACCGGGCGGGCGCCGCGATCAACGGGGAGCTGCTGATGGCGGACCTGGACGCGAGGGTGCAGGTGTAGTCGACGCGACGGTGCGGGTGTAGTCGGCCGGTCTCTGCGTCACCATGGCTGCATGCTGCTGGCCCGGCTCGCCCAGGTGTCCCGGGACGTCGCCGCGACGACGGCGCGGTCCCGCAAGACGGAGCTGCTCGCGGAGCTGTTCCGGGAGACGGCGGCGGACGACGTGCCGATCGTGATCCCGTATCTGGCCGGACGCCTGCCGCAGGGCCGGCTCGGCGTCGGCTGGAAGGTGCTGAGCCACCCGGTGCCGCCCGTCGCCGGTCCCACGCTCACGGTCCGCGAGACCGACGCCCGGCTCACCGAGCTGGGCGCGGTCTCCGGGCCGGGTGCGCAGGCGGAGCGGGCCCGGATCGTCGGCGCGCTGATGGGCGCGGCCACGGCGGACGAGCAGGGATTCCTGCGCGGACTGCTCACCGGCGAGGTCCGGCAGGGCGCACTGGACGCGGTCGCGGTGGAGGGGCTCGCCCGGGCGACCGGCGCGGATCCGGCCGGCGTACGGCGGGCGGTGATGCTGGCGGGGTCCGTGCAGGCGGTCGCCCAGGTGCTGCTCGCGGAGGGGCCGGGGGCGCTGGAGCGGTTCCGGCTCACCGTCGGCCGACCGGTGCTGCCGATGCTGGCGCGCAGCGCGTCCTCGGTCGCCGAGGCGGTGCGCGAGCTCGGCGCCTGCGCGGTGGAGGAGAAGCTGGACGGCATCCGGGTGCAGGTCCACCGGGACGGCGACACGGTCCGCGTGCACACCCGCACCCTGGACGACATCACCGACCGGTTGCCCGAAGTGACGTCGGCCGCACGGGAGTTGGCGGGTGAGCGGTTCGTCCTGGACGGCGAGGTGATCTCCTTCGGCGGCGACGGCCGCCCTCGTTCGTTCCAGGAGACCGCGGGGCGCGTCGGCTCCCGGACCGACGTGGCGAAGGCGGCCGGGGCGGTCCCGGTCTCGCCCGTCTTCTTCGACGTCCTGTCGGTCGACGGCCGCGATCTGCTCGACCTGCCGTTCGCCGAGCGGCACGCGGAGCTGGCGCGGCTGGTGCCCGAGCCGATGCGGGTGCGCCGTACCGTCGCCGCCGGGATCGAGGACATCGCCGAGGCGGAGCGGTTCCTCGCCGAGACCCTGGCCCGGGGACACGAGGGCGTGGTGGTGAAGGCGCTGGACGCGCCCTACAGCGCGGGCCGGCGCGGCGCCGCGTGGCTGAAGGTCAAGCCCGTGCACACCCTCGACCTGGTGGTGCTGGCCGCCGAGTGGGGCCACGGCCGTCGCACCGGCAAGCTCTCGAACCTGCACCTGGGCGCGCGCACCGCCGACGGCGGCTTCGCGATGCTGGGCAAGACGTTCAAGGGCATGACGGACGTGATGCTCGCCTGGCAGACGAAGCGGCTGCGCGAACTGGCGGTCGACGACGCCGACGACGGCCGGGTGGTCCGGGTCCGCCCCGGACTCGTCGTGGAGATCGCCTACGACGGCCTCCAGCGCTCCTCCCGCTACCCGGCCGGCGTCACCCTGCGCTTCGCGCGCGTGGTCCGCTACCGCGAGGACAAACGCCCCGAGGAGGCCGATACGGTGGAGGCCCTGCTGGCGGCCCACCCGGAGGTCACACCATGACGGTGCGTGCGACGAGGCGGAGCGCGGGACTGCTGTTGTTCCGGCACACCGGTGACGGACTTCAGGTGTTGCTAGGCCATATGGGTGGCCCCCTGTGGGCGAAGAAGGACGCGGGCGCGTGGACCGTCCCCAAGGGCGAGTACGAAGCCGACGAGCCCGCGTGGGAGGCGGCCCGCCGCGAGTTCCGGGAGGAGCTGGGGATCGCGCCGCCCGACGGGGAGGCCGTACCGCTGGGCGAGGTGGTGCAGAGGAACGGCAAGATCGTCACGGCGTGGGCGGTGGCGGCGGACCCGGATCTGTCGGAGTTCAGCCCCGGCAGCTTCGCCATGGAGTGGCCGCCGAGGTCCGGCCGGGTGCAGGAGTTTCCCGAGCTGGACCGGGTGGAGTGGGTCGGCCTCGACCGGGCCCGTGCGGTGATTATCGCCGCGCAGGCCGCGTTTCTCGACCGGCTGGCCGAACACACGGGCTGAACGGCGCCGCACGCGTTGCGGACGCCGCGCCCGCGCGCGAAGGTCGAGACAAGCCCGCTCCCAGGGAGGTCAGCCATGCCCATCGCGACGGTGAACCCGGCGAACGGCGAGACGCTCAAGACGTACGAGCCCATGGGCGAGGAGGAGCTGGAACGCCGGCTCCAGCTCGCCGAGGCCACGTTCCGCACCTACCGGACGACCACGTTCGCCGAGCGCGCCCGCCTCATGCACCAGGCCGCCGACCTGCTGGACGAGGACCAGCCCGAGATCGGCCGGGTCATGACCCTGGAGATGGGCAAACCCCTCAAGCAGGCACGCGCGGAGGCCGCCAAGTGCGCGAAGGCGATGCGCTGGTACGCCGAGCGCGCCGAGGCGCTGCTGGCCGACGAGGAGCCCGCCGCGTCGGACGTGACGGACTCGGGGGCGTCCCGGGTACGGGTGCGCTACCGGCCGCTCGGCCCGGTGCTCGCGGTCATGCCGTGGAACTTCCCCCTGTGGCAGGTGGTCCGGTTCGCCGCGCCCGCGCTGATGGCCGGCAACGTGGGCCTGCTCAAGCACGCCTCCAACGTTCCCCAGACGGCGCTGTACCTGGAGGACCTGTTCCACCGGGCGGGGTTCAAGGAGGGCTGCTTCCAGACGCTGCTGATCGGGGCGGGCGCGGTGGACGGCGTCCTGCGCGACGAGCGCGTGAAGGCGGCCACGCTGACGGGCAGCGAGCCGGCGGGCCGGGCCGTCGCCGCCACCGCCGGCGCGATGGTCAAGAAGACGGTGCTGGAACTGGGCGGCAGCGACCCGTACGTGGTGCTGCCGTCCGCCGACCTCGACCGCGCGGCCGAGGTCGCGGTGACCGCGCGCGTGCAGAACAACGGGCAGTCCTGCATCGCCGCCAAGCGGTTCATCGTGCACGGCGACGTCTACGACGCCTTCGCCGGGAAGTTCGTCGCGGGCATGGAGGCACTCAGGATCGGCGACCCGCTGGCGGAGGACACCGACGTCGGCCCCCTCGCCACCGAGCAGGGTCGCGCCGATCTGGAGGAGCTGGTCGACGACGCGAGGCGCAGCGGCGCCGAGGTGCTGTGCGGCGGGCAGCGGCCGGACGGGCCGGGCTGGTACTACCCGCCGACCGTGCTCGCCGGCATCCACCGGGACATGCGCATCCACCGCGAGGAGGCGTTCGGCCCGGTGGCCACGCTGTACCGGGCCGGTGACCTGGACGAGGCGCTGCTCATCGCCAACGACTCGCCGTTCGGGCTGAGTTCCAACGTGTGGACGCGGGACGCGGACGAGGTGGAGCGGTTCGCCCGCGATCTGGAGGCCGGTTCCGTGTTCGTCAACGGGATGACCGCCTCTCACCCCGCGTTCCCGTTCGGCGGGGAGAAACGCTCGGGGTACGGTCGTGAGCTGTCCGGGCACGGAATCCGGGAGTTCTGCAACATCACCACGGTTTGGCAGGGGGCGTGACGGCCGCGGGGCTACCATCCCGTTTGTGAACCGCGAAGTGACTCTGCCCCTGATCGTCGACGACCGCGGGACCCTGCAGGTGGCTGCCGCCGACGTGAGCAAGCTGTTGCGGACCGTGGGCGGGCGCTGGCTGCGGCTGGTGGAGGCCGGGGAGCGGCTGGACGAGGACACGGTCGCGGCGCTGACCATCGAGCTGGCGAAACTCGCGGACCGCATCGACGTGGCGTGCATCGCGCACAGCAGCGGGGCGCCGTAGGGATGCTCAGGCGGGTTGCCCGAGCGATTCCCAGAACATGCTCTCGTACGTTTGCAGCAGCGTTCCGTACGTGTTCGCGTCGGCCGTGCTCAACGTGCCCTCGTCCAGGCCGCCCTGCACCGCGGCCCTCGCCTGTGCGTCCAGGTCCGGCGCCGGTGCCGCGAAGAAGTCGAAGAAGGCGCAGGCGTCGTCCGTGAAGCCGTAGCGCGTGCGCAGACCGTCGGCGATGCGGGCGCAGTAGCCGCCCCAGGCCGAGAAGTTGGCCGTCAGGGCCAGGACCGTGTCCGTGGGGGACGCGTTGAGGGCGAGCCAGGAGACGTAGGCGGGGTAGGCCTGGCAGCCCGGCAGCGGGATGTACGCGCGTGCACGCTCCTCCGTCACGCCGCAGGCCCGGGCGAAGGCCGTCAGATGCTCCGCGGCCAGTTCCTCGCCCGTCGCGAGGGTGGTGAAGTAGGCCGCGGCCGCCGGGTCCGCGCGCTTCGCCAGGTGCTGGAAGGCGCGGCGGTCGGCCGGGATCACCCATCGCTGTTCCAGGGCGAGGCGGGCCAGTGCCTCAGGGGGCGCCGTGCCGCGCTCCACGAGCGGGACGAAGCGGTTGGCCGCCGGGTCCGGGGCCAGTGCCCGGGTGGTCGTCCGGAGCAGCTCTGCGGCCGGGTCCGTCATGGTGTTTCCTCCCTCGCGCGACGTGCGGCTTCGTCTCAGACCCTGACACGGTGTCCCCGGTCTGGAGTAGTCCGGCGCGAGATCGCCGCCCCCACGGGTGATCGTGGATGGACCACCTCCTGAGGTGAACCACCTTCTGACCGGCGGGCGAAGGCCTTCCGGAAGGCTGAAAGCAGGCGCGGTTCATGGCGACTTTGTGCAGACCGGCAGTGTCGGTTCCGGAACACGTGATCACGATGGAGGAGACGCTGGAGCTGGCGCGCTCCCGTCACGCGGACCACCCACAACTCCCGCTCGCCCTGCGGCTGATCGAGAACACGGGCGTCAAGACCCGGCACATCGTGCAGCCCATCGAGGAGACCCTGAAGCACCCCGGCTTCGAGGAGCGCAACAAGCTCTACGAGGCCGAGGCCAAGGCCAGGGTCCCCGCGGTGATCCAGCGGGCGCTCGACGACGCGGAACTCCTCACCAGCGACATCGACGTGATCATCTACGTCTCGTGCACGGGCTTCATGATGCCCTCGCTCACGGCGTGGCTGATCAACGAGATGGACTTCGACCCCACGACGCGGCAGCTCCCCATAGCCCAGCTGGGCTGCGCGGCCGGTGGTGCGGCGATCAACCGGGCCCACGACTTCTGCTCGGCCTACCCCAAGGCCAACGCCCTGATCGTGGCCTGCGAGTTCTGCTCGCTGTGCTACCAGCCCACCGACCTCGGCGTCGGCTCGCTCCTCTCCAACGGCCTGTTCGGTGACGGCATAGCCGCCGCCGTGGTGCGCGGCAGGGGTGGTACCGGCATCGAGCTGGAACGCAACGGCTCGTACCTGATCCCGAAGACCGAAGAATGGATCATGTACGACGTCCGCGCGACCGGATTCCACTTCCTGCTCGACAAGCGGGTGCCGGCCACCATGGAGCCGCTCGCCCCGGCGCTCCAGGACCTCGCGGGCCTGCACGGCTGGGACGCGTCCGACCTGGACTTCTACATCGTCCATGCCGGGGGGCCGCGCATCCTCGACGACCTGAGCAAGTTCCTCCAGGTCGACCCGCACGCGTTCCGGTTCAGCCGGTCCACGCTCACCGAGTACGGCAACATCGCCTCCGCCGTCGTGCTGGACGCGCTGCGCCGGATGTTCGACGAGGGCGGCACCGAGCACCGGGCGCGCGGGCTGCTGGCCGGGTTCGGGCCCGGCATCACCGCGGAAATGGCGCTGGGCCGCTGGCGCGGCTCCGACCGAGAAACGGCATGAGTACGGCATGACGGAAGAAACGCTCACCGAGACCCTGCCCCCGATCCGGCACTGGCCGGCGCTCGATCTGACCGGGACGGACTTCGACCCGGTGCTCAGAGAGCTGATGCGCGAGGGGCCGGTCACCCGCATCCAACTGCCCAACGGCGAGGGCTGGGCCTGGCTGGTCACCCGGTACGACGACGTGCGCATGGTGACCAACGACGCCCGCTTCAGCCGCGAGGCGGTCATGGACCAGCCGGTCACCCGGCTCGCCCCGCACTTCATCCCGGACCCGGGCGCGGTCGGCTTCCTCGACCCGCCCGACCACACCCGGCTGCGCCGCTCGGTGGCGGCCGCGTTCACCGCGAAGGGCGTGGAACGGGTCCGGGAGCAGGCGCAGACCATGCTGGACGAGCTGGTCGACGAACTCCTCCAGGACGGCCCGCCCGCGGATCTGACGGCCAGGATCCTCAGCCCGTTCCCGATCGGGGTGATCTGCGAGATGATGGGCGTCCCGGCCGCCGACCGGCACGTCATGCACACCTGGACGCAGCTCATCCTGTCCTCCTCGCACGGCAAGGAGGTCAGCGAGAAGGCCAAGCGGGAGATGGCCGCGTACTTCTCCGACCTGATCGGGCTGCGCGAGAACAGCACGGCCGAGGACGTCACCTCGCTGCTCGGCGCCGCGGTGGGCCGGCGCGAGGTGACGCTGGGCGAGGCCGTCGGGCTCGCCGTGCTGCTCCAGATCGGCGGCGAGGCGGTCACCAACAACAGCGGGCAGATGTTCTACCTGCTGCTGACCCGCCCCGACCTGGTGCACCTGCTGCGCGAACGCCCGGAGATCCGCCCGCGGGCGATCGACGAGCTCCTGCGCTACATCCCGCACCGCAACGCGGTCGGCCTGTCCCGCATCGCCATGGTGGACGTGGAGATCCGGGGCGTGCGGATCCGCGCGGGCGACCCGGTGTACGTCTCCTACCTGGCCGCGAACCGCGACCCGGAGGTCTTCCCCGACCCGGAGACCATCGACTTCTCGCGCAGCCCCAACCCGCATGTCTCCTTCGGCTTCGGCCCGCACTACTGCCCGGGCGGCCAGCTGGCCCGGCTGGAGGAGGAACTGCTGGTGGACACCCTGCTGGACCGGGTGCCCGGCCTGCGCCTCGCCGTACCGCCGGACCAGGTGCCCTTCAAGAAGGGTGCGCTGATCCGGGGTCCCGAGGCCGTTCCGGTGACCTGGTGAGGGCCGGATGACCTGGGCTGAGGGACTGTACGTGCCGCCGGGCCACGGCCGTGTCGTCGAGACACCGGCCCAGCGTGTCACGTTCAAGGTCACCGGCACGCATTCGCGGATGGCCTCCACCTTCGAGGTGGAGGTCCCGCCGGGCTTCGACGTGGGTGCGCATGTGCACACCCGCAGCGAGGAGCTGTTCTACGTCCTGGAGGGCGAACTCGACGTCCTCGCCTTCGAGCCCCGCATCCGCACCCCCGACAACTGGAAGAAGTGGGAGTCGAGTTCGGGCAGCCGGGTGGTACGGGCGACCCCGGGCACGGTGATCGTCGTGCCACCGGGGTGCCCGCACGCGTTCGCGAACCCGACGGACACCCCGGCGAAGATGTTCTTCCAGGCGAGTCCCCCGCCGGATCACGAGCGCTACTTCGAGGAGCTGCTGGAGATCCTGGGCAACGGCGGCCCGCCGGACCAGGAGGCGATCGAGGCACTGCGGGCCAAGTACGACATCGAACAGCTGACGCCGCTCCGGCACCGTTAGCGGATGGGCATGCCCGCGAGGGTGCGGGAGATCACCAGTCGCTGGATCTCGCTCGTCCCCTCGAAGATGGTGTAGATGGCGGAGTCCCTGTGCATGCGCTCGACGGGGTACTCCCTGGTGTAGCCGTTGCCGCCGAGGATCTGGATCGCCTGGGCCGTGACCTTCTTGGCCGTCTCGCTGGCGAACAGCTTCGACATGGACCCCTCGGCGGCGGTGAACGGCTTGCCGTTGACCGCCATCCACGACGCCCGCCACACCAGCAGCCGGGCGGCGTCGATCTGCGTCCGCATGTCCGCCAGCTGGAAGGCGACGCCCTGGTTGTCGATGATCGGCCGCCCGAACTGCTGGCGGGTCTTGGCGTAGTCGAGAGCGACCTCGTACGCGGCACGGGCCGTGCCGACCGCCATGGCTCCCACGGCGGGCCGGGACGCCTCGAACGTCGCCATCGCCGCGTTCTTCACGCGCTCCCCGCCGCCCGCCTTCGCCTTCTCGCGGGCCCGGGCGAGGCGCTCGTCGAGCTTCTCCTTGCCGCCCAGCAGACAGGAGCCGGGGACACGGACGGCGTCGAGGACGACCTCGGCGGTGTGCGAGGCGCGGATGCCGTGCTTCTTGAACTTCTGGCCCTGGGAGAGGCCCTCCGTGCCGGGCGGGACGATGAAGGAGGCGTGGCCCTTGGAGCCCAGCTCCGGGTCGACGCTGGCGACGACGACGTGGACGTTGGCGATGCCGCCGTTGGTCGCCCAGGTCTTCGTGCCGTTGATCACCCACTCGTCCTTCGCCTCGTCGTACACGGCACGCGTGCGCATGGAGGCCACGTCGGAGCCGGCGTCGGGCTCTGAGGAGCAGAACGCGGCCACCTTGACGTCGTTCTGGTCGCCGTACATCTGCGGGATCCAGGTGCCGATCTGTTCCTCGGTTCCGTTGGCGAGAACGCCCACGGCGGCGAGGCCGGTGCCCACAATGGAGAGGGCGATGCCCGCGTCGCCCCAGAACAGCTCCTCCATCGCCATCGGGATACCGAGCCCGGTGGAGTCGAAGTACTGCTGCGCGTAGAAGTCGAGGGAGTAGATGCCGACCTTCGCCGCCTCCTGGATCACCGGCCAGGGAGTCTCCTCGCGCTCGTCCCACTCGGCGGCGGCGGGGCGGATCACGTCGGCGGCGAAGCCATGGAGCCAGTCCCGGACTTCCTTCTGTTCGTCGTTCAGCTCCATGGTGAACTCGGCCATGTCCCCTCCAGCGGCGGCAGTGCGATGTTACTTGCGGTAACCCGAGTCTGTTACCGACGGGTAGGAAAAGTCAACCGTCGACGGCTCCTCGGCATCCCGTTCGATGTCAGGAGCACAGTCAGTGTTAGTTTGCGCAGGCGTCACCGAATCAGCACGGGTGGGGAGAGCACATGGACACCACACAGCGGACCGAGCAGCAGCGGTCCGCCGACCGCAGACGGCGTGAGCTGCTGGAGGCCGCGGACCGGGTGGTGCTCCGCGACGGCCCGCAGGCGTCGATGAACGCGATCGCGGCGGAGGCCGGCATCACGAAGCCGATCCTTTACCGCCACTTCGGCGACAAGGGCGGGCTCTACGCGGCGCTCGCCAAGCGGCACACGGACGCGCTGCTCGCCTCCCTGCGGGCGGCGCTGGACGCCCCCGCGGACCGGCGCGAGCGGGTCGAGTCCACGCTGGACACCTACCTCGCCGCGATCGAGGCACGCCCCCAGGTGTACCGGTTCCTGATGCACCCGGCCGAGGGCAGCACCGGGGGCGACCAGGGCTTCGACGTCGGCAAGCACAGCGCGCCGCTGCTGCGCAGGATGGGCGAGGAGCTGGCGCAGGTCATCGAGGAGCGGGTCGATCTGGGCCCCGGGAGCCAGCAGCTCGCACGGGTGTGGGGGCACGGGATCGTCGGGATGATGCACGCGGCCGGGGACTGGTGGCTCGGGGAACGACCGTGTTCCCGCGCCGAGTTGGTCCGCTCGCTGGCCGACCTGCTGTGGGGCCGGCTCGCGGCGGCGGGGGACCGGATCGGCGGTCCCGGGTTCTAGGCGGTGTCTAGCGGCTCCAGGGCGCCCGGGAGATCTGTCTCAGCAGTCTTCGCCTGCGCCAGCCCTCGACGCGGTCCGCGTACACCCGGCCCTCCAGGTGGTCGCACTCGTGCTGCAGGCACCGGGCGAAGAAGCCCGTGCCGTGGATCGTGACCGGCTCGCCCTGGGCCGTGCGGCCCTCGACCACGGCGTGGTCGTACCGCTCGGTGCCCGCCTCCAGGCCCGGCAGGGACAGGCAGCCCTCGGGCCCCCGGAGCACGATGCCGTCCGCCGCCACCAGGCGGGGGTTCACCACATGCCCGAGATGCCGCACATCGTCATCATCCGGACAGTCATAGACGAACACCCGCAAAGGCACCCCGATCTGATTCGCGGCCAGACCCACTCCCTGCGCCGCGTACATCGTGGCGAACAAGTCCTCCACGAGGTCGGCCAGTTCCGGGCCGAACTCCGTGACGTCCTGGCAGGGCTCGCGCAAATCCGCGTCGCCGAGCAGGGTGAGGGGCCGGACTCGCCCGTGGGCGCCCGCAATGGAACCGTGTCGCATGGCCGCAAGGGTACGGTTCGTTCGACCCACGCCCGTCGCGCAGGGATGGGCAGGATTCGGGTGTGCGAACGGATCTCGATAGGCTGAGGTCCACACCACGTTGCCGGATGGCCCCAGGCGCGGCGCGTACGCAAGGAGGATCGAGAACTGATGGCAGGCAACTCGGACCCGCTCACGCCGCGGGCCAAGCTGGCCGTGACCGCGGGAAAGGCGGTCGCTGCGGCATCGCGAGCCGCAGGACGCGGCAGCGGGTCGGTGATCGGTGGCCGGGTCGCGCTGAAACTCGACCCCGACCTGCTCGCCCGGCTCGCACAGAACCTGGACGTCGTCCTGGTGTCGGCGACCAACGGCAAGACCACGACGACCCGGCTGATCGCCGAGGCGCTGCGCGCCGCGGGCCCGGTCGTCTCGAACGCGCTCGGCGCCAACATGCCGGCCGGCATCACCTCCGCCCTCGCGGGCGGCTCGGAGGCCAAGTTCGGCGTCATCGAGGTCGACGAGAAGTACCTGGCCGGTGTGGCCCGGGACACCAGCCCGAAGTGCATCGCGCTGCTCAACCTCTCCCGTGACCAGCTCGACCGCGCCGCCGAGACGCGGATGCTCGCCGAGAACTGGCGCGAGGGTCTGTCCGGCTCCAAGGCCGTCGTCGTCGCCAACTGCGACGACCCGCTGGTGGTGTGGGCCGCCTCGTCCTCGCCGAACGTGGTCTGGGTCGCCGCCGGGCAGATGTGGAAGGACGACGCATGGTCCTGCCCGTCCTGCGGTGGCGTGATGCAGCGCCCGGGCGAGGACTGGTACTGCAACGAGTGCGGCTTCCGCCGGCCCCAGCCGTCCTGGGCGCTCTCCGGCGACCACGTGCTGGACCCGCACGGGTCCGCCTGGCCGATCCACCTCCAGCTGCCGGGCCGCGCCAACAAGGCGAACGCGGCCAGCTCCGCCGCCGTGGCCGCCGTCTTCGGGGTGCCGCCGCAGGTCGCCCTGGAGCGGATGTACCAGGTGCAGGCCGTGGCCGGGCGGTACGACGTCGTCCAGTTCCTGAACCGTGATCTGCGGCTGCTGCTGGCCAAGAACCCGGCCGGCTGGCTGGAGACGTTCTCCCTGATCGACCCGCCGCCCACGCCGGTGATCCTCTCCGTGAACGCCCGCGGCGCCGACGGCACCGACACCTCCTGGCTCTGGGACGTGGACTACACCCGGCTCACCGGCCACCCGATCTTCGTGATCGGCGACCGGAAGCTGGACCTCGCCGTCCGTCTGGAGGTCGCGAACCAGCACTTCCAGGTCTGCGACACCCTCGACCAGGCCGTACAGGCGTGCCCGCCCGGCCGGATCGAGGTCATCGCGAACTACACCGCGTTCCAGGACCTGCGCCGCCGCGTCGGCAACTGATCCTCCGATCCTCTGATCCGCGAAGGGCGATCACCTCATGAGCGACAACCAACTGCGGCTGGTGTGGATCTACCCGGACCTGCTGAGCACCTACGGCGACCAGGGCAACGCCCTCGTCGTGGAGCGCCGGGCCCGGCAACGCGGCCTGGACGTGGCCCGTCTCGACGTGCGCAGCGACCAGCCGATCCCGACCTCCGGGGACATCTACCTGATCGGCGGCGGCGAGGACCGTCCGCAGCGGCTCGCGGCCGAGCGGCTGCGCCGCGACGGTCATCTGCAGCGGGCGGTGCAGAACGGCGCGATCGTGTTCTCCGTCTGCGCCGGCTACCAGATCCTCGGGCACGAGTTCATCAACGACCTCGGCCAGCGCGAGCCCGGCCTCGGCCTGCTCGACGTGGTCTCGGTGCGCGGCGAGGGCGAGCGGTGCGTCGGCGACGTGCTCGGCGACATCGACCCGCAGCTCGGCCTGCCCCAGCTGACCGGCTTCGAGAACCACCAGGGCGTCACCCACGTCGGCCCGAACGCCCGCCCGTTCGCCCGGGTGCAGATCGGCAAGGGCAACGGCACCGGGGACGGCACGGAGGGCGCGTACAACGGGACCGTCTTCGGGACGTACATGCACGGCCCCGTCCTCGCCCGCAACCCGCAGATCGCCGACCTGCTGCTGAAGCTGGCGCTCGACGTCAACGCCCTGCCGCCGATCGACGACCGCTGGTACGAGGCGCTCCGGGGCGAGCGCATCGAGGCCGCTCAGCAGCCGGCGTAAGCCACACGTCAGCACGCCTTCAGCGTGGTCCGGCAGACTCCGTGACGGGCCCGCCTGACGGACCGTCCGCTCATATGCGCGGGCGCGTCCAGCAGGCGGACGCCCGCTACGGAGCGACCCCCGCACGCCGGTAGGCTGGCCGGGAATCCGCCGGACGACGTGGTCCGGTTTCCCGGCCCACGTGGAGAAGGTATTTCGGGCTATGCGCATTGGTGTCCTCACGTCAGGCGGCGACTGCCCCGGCCTGAACGCCGTCATCCGGTCCGTCGTGCACCGTGCCGTCGCCGACCACGGCGACGAGGTCATCGGTTTCCGGGACGGCTGGAAGGGCCTCCTGGAGTGCGACTACACGAAGCTCGACCTCGACGCCGTGGGCGGCATCCTCGCCCTCGGCGGCACGATCCTCGGCTCCTCCCGGGTCCGCCCCGAGCATCTGCGCGACGGCGTGGAGCGGGCGAAGGGCCATGTCGAGGAGCTCGGCCTGGACGCGATCATCCCGATCGGCGGTGAGGGCACGCTGAAGGCGGCCCGGCTGCTGTCGGACAGCGGACTGCCGATCGTGGGCGTGCCCAAGACGATCGACAACGACATCGCCGTCACGGACGTCACCTTCGGCTTCGACACGGCCGTCACCGTGGCCACCGAGGCGCTGGACCGGCTGAAGACCACCGCCGAGTCGCACCAGCGCGTGCTGATCGTGGAGGTCATGGGCCGGCACACCGGCTGGATCGCGCTGCACTCCGGCATGGCGGCCGGCGCCCACGCCGTCGTCGTTCCGGAACGGCCCTTCGACATCGACGAGTTGACGCGGAAGGTCGGCGCGCGGTTCGAGGCGGGCAAGCGGTTCGCCATCGTCGTCGCGGCGGAGGGCGCCAAGCCCCGGGCCGGCTCGATGGAGTTCGACGAGGGCGGCAAGGACATCTACGGCCACGAGCGCTTCGCCGGCATCGCCCGGCAGCTGTCGGTCGAGCTGGAGCACCGGCTCGGCAAGGAGGCCCGGCCGGTCATCCTCGGGCACGTCCAGCGCGGCGGCACGCCGACGGCGTACGACCGGGTGCTCGCCACGCGCTTCGGCTGGCATGCGGTGGAGGCCGTGCACCGGGGCGAGTTCGGCCGGATGACGGCCCTGCGCGGGACCGACATCGTGATGGTGTCGCTGGCGGAGGCCGTGGAGACGCTGAAGACCGTGCCGGTGGCGCGGTACGACGAGGCGGAGTGCGTCCTGTAGCCCAGCCGCGTTCCGTAGTTCACCCGAGAACGAGGCGCCCCCGGTCACAGCCGTGACCGGGGGCGGTTCTAGTCTTGGGGCGGACAACTCGTACAACCCCCACGAATCAGGAGCCGCAGGATGGACCACAGCGGGCACGGCATGATGATGGATCTGCCGCCGTTCACGCTGGGACGGGGGCTTCAGTGGTCCGCGGACCCGTTCTTCCTCGTCGCCTGCCTGCTCGGGCTCGGCCTGTACGGCTGGGGTGTCGTACGGCTGCGCCGGCGCGGGGACCAGTGGTCCGCCGGCCGTACGGCGGCGTACGTCGTCGGTGTGCTGACGGTCGTGCTGGTGATGTGCACCAAGCTGAACGACTACGGCATGGTCATGTTCAGCGTGCACATGGTGCAGCACATGATCATCAGCATGCTGTCGCCGATCCTGATCCTGCTCGGCGCCCCGGTCACGCTGGCGCTGCGCGCGCTGCCCGTGGCCGGCAAGGGCCGCAAGGGGCCGCGCGAGCTGCTGCTGATGCTGCTGCACAGCCGCTACATGCGGATCGTCACGCATCCGGCGTTCACGATCCCGATGTTCATCGCGAGCCTGTACGTGCTGTACTTCACCCCGCTCTTCGACACCCTGATGGGGTCGAAGGCCGGTCACATCGGGATGATGGTGCACTTCTTCGCCGTGGGCATGGTGTTCTTCTGGCCGATCATGGGCGTGGACCCGGGTCCGCACCGGCCGGGTTACGTGATGCGGATGCTGGAGCTGTTCGCGGGGATGCCGTTCCACGCGTTCTTCGGCATCGCGTTGATGATGGCGTCGCAGCCGATGGTGAGCACCTTCGAGCACCCGGCCGCCTCGCTCGGCGTCGACGCGCTCTCCGACCAGAACGCGGCCGGCGGCATCGCCTGGGCGTTCAGCGAGATCCCGTCGGTGCTGGTGCTGATCGCGCTGCTCTTCCAGTGGTACCGCTCGGAACAGCGCCAGGCCAAGCGCATGGACCGCCTCGCGGACCGCGACGGCGACAAGGAACTGGCGGCGTACAACGCCTACCTGGCCTCGCTGAACACCCGCAAGAGCTAGCGCCTGTCCGGTCCCGTCGAACCGGGTTTCGAGGCACCATGGTCGAGGACGGACCAAGAGAAGGGTGTCGCGATGCCCGGTTCCATGAACGGTTCCACCAAGGCGATGGGGGCTCTCACGGTCGGCGGGCTCGTCGTCGTGACCGCGTACACGGTCGCGCTCGGCAGCAACGGCTGGCTGTGGTTCGGCTGGGTCGTGCTGGGCCTGCTGACGCTCGCCATGGTCGTCACGCAGTCCTAGGCCGGCTCCGTGCGGCGCGGCTGATTACAGTGCCCGCATGAACAGCAGGACCGCCTCCTTCGACGACCTCGACCGCAAGATCATCACCGCGCTGATGGCGAACGCCCGGACCAGCTTCGCCGAGATCGGCGCGGACGTGGGGCTGTCGGCCACCGCGGTCAAGCGGCGCGTGGACCGGCTGCGGGAGACCGGGGTGATCACCGGGTTCACGGCCACCGTGCAGCCGTCCGCGCTGGGCTGGCGCACCGAGGCGTACGTCGAGGTGTACTGCGAGGGCGCGGCGCCGCCCCGGCGGCTGGCGGAGGTCGTCCGGGCCTATCCGGAGATCACCGCGGCCATGACGGTGACCGGCGCCGCGGACGCGCTGCTGCATGTCCGGGCGCGGGACGTGGAGCACTTCGAGGAGGTGCTGGAGCGGATCCGCACCGAGCCGTTCATCCGGAAGACGATCAGCGTGATGGTGCTGTCCCACCTCCTCCCGGAGAGCCCGGAGGCGGGCGCCACCCAGGCGGCTCCGGACGGACCGGAGTGACCAGGATTATGCGCAGCACTCGTGCGTGAATACCGACGAGAACGCATCGATGCTGCGTATGCGCGCAGCTCTTCGCACTTGTCGACCGTGGATCTCCGTTTCTACCGTTGTGACACCCCTCAGTGACACACAGGAACCGGAGGAGACCCTCTGTGCCCGAAAGCCGTGTGCCGCGCTCCCGGCGCTTCCTCGTCTGCGAACCCAGACACTTCGCCGTCCAGTACGCGATCAATCCGTGGATGCATCCCGACCGGCCCGTCGACGTGGACCTCGCCCAGGAGCAGTGGCAGGAGCTGATCCGCGCCTACCGCAGCCTCGGTCACACCGTCGACGCGGTCGAGCCGGTGCCCGGCCTGCCGGACATGGTCTTCGCCGCCAACGCGGCGTGCGTGGTCGGGGGCCGCGTCTTCGGCTCCCTGTTCCACGCGCCCGAGCGGCGCCCCGAGTCCGCGCACTACGACACCTGGTTCAAGGCGGCCGGCTACGACGTCTACCGCCCCGAGGCCGTGACCGAGGGAGAGGGCGACCTGGTGTGGACGGGCCGGTACGTGCTGGCCGGCACCGGGTTCCGCACCACCCGCGAGGCGCACCGGGAGGCCCAGGAGTTCCTCGGCCACCCGGTGATCGGCCTGACCCTGGTGGACCCGTACTTCTACCACCTGGACACCGCGCTGTTCGTCCTCGACGACGACAACATCTGCTACTACCCCGAGGCGTTCTCGGCGGGCAGCCGCGAGGTGCTGCGGCGGCTGTACCCGGACGCGGTGCTGGCCACCCGCGACGACGCCCTCGCGTTCGGCCTGAACTCCGTGTCCGACGGCCGCAACGTCTTCATCGCCCCCCAGGCCGAGGCCCTGGCCGAGAACCTCGCCGGCCACGGCTATGTCCCCGTCCCCGTCGACCTGTCGGAGTTCCACAAGGCCGGCGGTGGCATCAAGTGCTGCACCCAGGAGATCCGCTGATGACCGCGCCCACCCGTGTATCCGCGCCGACGCGTACGGCCGCCGACCTGATCCGTGCGGAGGAGCCGGTCGTCGCGCACAACTACCACCCGCTGCCCGTGGTCGTCGCCCGGGCCGAGGGCACCTGGGTCGAGGACGTCGAGGGACGGCGCTATCTCGACATGCTCGCCGGCTACTCGGCCCTGAACTTCGGCCACCGCCACCCGGCGCTGATCGAGGCCGCGCACCGCCAGCTCGACCAGCTCACCCTGACCTCCCGCGCCTTCCACAACGACCGGCTCGCCGGGTTCGCCGAGCGGCTCGCGGAGCTGACCGGCCTCGACATGGTGCTGCCGATGAACACCGGCGCGGAGGCCGTGGAGAGCGCCGTCAAGGTGGCCCGCAAGTGGGCCTACGACGTCAAGGGCGTCCCGGACGGGCAGGCGACGATCGTCGTCGCGGCGGAGAACTTCCACGGCCGTACGACGACCATCGTCAGCTTCTCCACCGACGAGACGGCCCGCAGCGGCTTCGGCCCGTTCACGCCCGGCTTCCGGATCGTGCCGTACGACGACCTGGCCGCGCTGGAGGAGGCCGTCGACGAGACGACGGCGGCGGTGCTGATCGAGCCCATCCAGGGCGAGGCCGGGGTCGTCATCCCCTCCCCGGGCTATCTCGCCGGGGTGCGCGAGCTGACCCGGCGCGAGGGCTGTCTGTTCATCGCGGACGAGATCCAGTCGGGCCTCGGCCGCACCGGCCGCACCTTCGCCGTCGAGCACGAGGACGTCGTGCCGGACATGCTGCTGCTCGGCAAGGCGCTCGGCGGCGGCATCGTGCCGGTGTCGGCCGTGGTGGCCCGGCGCGAGGTGCTGGGGGTGCTGCACCCGGGCGAGCACGGCTCGACGTTCGGCGGCAACCCGCTCGCGGCGGCGGTCGGCACGGCCGTGATCGACCTGCTGAAGACCGGCGAGTTCCAGCGCCGGGCCGCCGAGCTGGGCGTGGTCCTGCGGGACGGACTGGCCGAGCTGGCGGGCAACGGCGTGGTCGGCTTCCGGGCGCGCGGGCTGTGGGCGGGCGTCGACATCGACCCGGCGATCGGCACCGGCCGCGAGATCAGCGAACGGCTGATGCGGGAGGGGATCCTGGTGAAGGACACCCACGGCTCCACCATCCGGCTGGCGCCCCCGCTGACCATCACGGCGCAGGAGCTGCGCTCCGCGCTGGCGGCGCTGAAGCGGGTCCTGGCTTCGTGACGTCGGAGTGACGTCGTGGGGGGGCGGCCGTTCGCGGCCGCCCCCGCTCGTTCGCGTGCCGTGTCCGATGCCCGAAGAGTGAAGATTGAGTCGTGGACGGGTAGACCACTCTCAGCGACAGAGAGGTCGGCCGTGGGCATGCACGAGAAGCAGGACGTCGCCCGACCGTGGTTCGACGTGGCCGACGCCGCGCCCCTCCTGCTCGACGCACAGGGCGTGGTGACGAGCTGGACCCGCGATGCCGAGCGGCTGCTGGCGTACACGGCCGCCGAGGTGGTGGGCACCACGGTGACCGGCCTCCTGTCCGCCGAGGACGCGGCGCGGGTGCCCGAGCTGGGCGAGCAGTGCCGCAGGAACGGCGGCTGGGCGGGGCTGCTGACCGCACGGCGCAAGGACGGACGGCCGGTCCGCGTGATGGTCCGGATCACCCCGGCGATGGAGCCCGGCGGCGCGGCGCACTGGCTGGTCCTGCTCTGCGACATGTCCGGGGCGCGCGGCTGGGACATGAGCCGTGCGGTGCTGGAGCAGATGGTGACCGACTCCCCCGTCGGCATAGCGATCGTGGACACCGATCTGCGGTGCGTCTGGTCGAACGCGGCCCTGGAGCAGTTCGGCGGCGGCCCGCCGCGGGAGCGGCTCGGGCGGCGCCTGGCGCAGATCCAGCCGGGCATCGACGCCGCGAGCATCGAGACGCAGATGCGGTACGTGCTGGCGACCGGGCGGCCGGTGGTCGGGTACGAGCACCTGGGCCGGGTGCGCTCCACGCCCCTGCGGGAGACGGCGTACATGATGTCGTTCACCCGTCTGGAGGACGACCGGGGTCATCCGATGGGCGTGTACTACACGGTCGTCGACATCACCGAGCGGCACCGTGCCCGGCAGCGCCTGGCCCTGCTCGACCGGGCCGGCGAGCAGATCGGCCGCACCCTGGACATCGTGCGGACCGCGCAGGAACTGGCCAACGTGGCCGTGCAGGACTTCGCCGACTTCGTCTGCGTGGACCTGCTGGACTCCGTGCTGCGCGGCGCGGAGCCGGAGCCGGGGCCGCTGTACGGCACCGGCGAGGTGCCGCTGCGGCGGGCCGGGCACCAGTCGGTGAACCCGGGGGTGCCGGAGGCCGTCGTCGGGATCGGCCAGGTGGCCGCCTACCTCGGGGGATCACCGCCGGTCCACTGTCTGACCACGGGCTCCTCCTGGCGCGAGGAGCGGCTCGACCCGCTGGGCGAGGAGTGGGCCGCGGACATCCCGGGCGGCCGCCGGGCGACCTTCCTGGAGCGAGGCCTGCACAGCGTGATGATCGTGCCGGTCCGCGCGCGCGGTGTCACGCTGGGCGTCACGTCGTTCTTCCGGCGCCGGCGTCAGGAGCCCTTCGACGCGGACGACCTCAGCCTCGCCGAGGACCTGGTGTCCCGGGCGGCGGTCTGCGTGGACAACGCCCGGCGCTACACCCGCGAGCGGGACGCCGCGCTGGTCCTCCAGCGCAGTCTGCTGCCGCGCCGGCTGCCCGAGCAGGACGCCGTGGAGGTGGCCGCCTGCTACCGGCCGGCCGACGAGCTGACCGGCCTGGGCGGCGACTGGTACGACCTGATCCAGCTGTCCGGCGCGCGCGTGGCCCTGGTCGTGGGCGAGGTTCCGGGGCACGGGATCGACGCCGCCGCGGACATGGGCCGGCTGCGCACCGCCGTACGCACCCTCGCCGCGCTGGACCTGCCGCCCGAGGAGGTCCTCGCGCACCTCGACGACGTCGTCGCGCGCACGGTCCGCGAGGAGGGGCAGCGCTCCTCGGCCGCGCAGGACGTCGGCGCCCAGGCGGTGGGGCCGGGGTGCGTGTACGTCGTCTACGACCCCGTCGACGGACAGTGCACGATGGCCGCCGCGGACCATCCCGCGCCCGTCGTCGTCCTGCCCGACTCGACCGTCGTCCGCGTCGACGTCCCGCAGGGCCCACCGCTCGGGGTGGGCGGCCCGCCCTTCGAGTCGGTCGAGCTGGCCCTGGCCGAGGGCAGCACGCTGGCCCTGCACACCGACGGACTGCTGGCCCACCGGGACGGCGGCGGGACGGACGACGACACGGACCGCGACCGGCTGCGCACCGCCCTGGCCCGGCCCGCGTCCTCGCTGGAGCTGCGCTGTCGGGACGTGGTCGACGCCCTGGTGCCGGACCGGCCCCGCGACGACGTGGTCCTGCTGATGGCCCGGACCAGGCTGCTCGGCGCCGACCGGGTCGCCGACTGGGACCTGCCCGCCGATCCGGCCATGGTCGCCGACGCCCGCAAGGAGGCCGCCCGGCAGTTGGACGAGTGGGGGCTGGAGGAGCTCGCCTTCACCACCGAACTGATCGTGAGCGAGCTGGTCACCAACGCCATGCGGCACGCACAGGGCCCGATCCAGCTGCGGCTGATCAGGAACCGGTCGCTGATCTGCGAGGTCTCCGACGGCGGTGCCACCGCACCCCATCTGCGCCATCCGCGCACCACGGACGAGGGGGGCCGCGGGCTGCTGCTGGTCTCCCAGGTCACCGAGCGCTGGGGAACCCGCTTCGTGCCCGACGGGAAGGTCATCTGGGCCGAGCAGAACCTGACGGAGCCACCGGCCTGACGTGCGCGGCGCCCGTGTCCGTCGTATGACAGAGGGACACGGAGACAGAGGGACACGGACGGGCGAAGTACTCGACGGGAACGGGTGCGATCCGGCGGATGGGCGGCAGCCATGGACGACACGGCCATCGACTACGCGGCGGTGTTCCAGGCGCTGCCGGGCATGGTGGCGCTGCTGACGCCCGAGCTGGTCTACGTGGACGCCAACGTGGAGTTCCTGCGCATGGCCGGGCGTACCCGTGAGCAGGTGGTGGGGCGGCACCTCTTCGACGTCTTCCCGGACAACCCGGAGAACGACGGCGCGTCGGGCATGCGCAGCCTGGGCGCCTCGCTGGCCCGGGTCGCCGCCACCGGCGAGCGTGACGCCATGGCCCTCCAGCGGTACGACGTCGAGGACCCCGAGCGGCCCGGGGAGTGGGAGGAGCGCTACTGGAGCCCGGTCAACGCGCCGGTGCTCGACGCGGACGGGAAGGTGAGGCTGCTCGTGCACCGGGTCGAGGAGGTCACCGAGCTGATCCGGGCCCGCGGCGGTCCCACCGGCAGCCGGGCCCGCGTCCTGGAGGCCGAGCTGTACACGCGCGCCCGTGAACTCCAGGAGGTCAACGAGCGGCTGCGCCAGGCCCACGCCCGCGAGCGCGAGGTGGCGCTCGCCCTGCAGAAGGCGATGCTGCCCGCCCGCCGGCAGGTCGGCCGCCATCACGCCGCCGTGCGCTACCGGCCGGCGGTCGGCGCGCTGAACGTGTGCGGGGACTGGTACGACATCGTCGACCTGGTGGGCGGCCACCGCATGGCCGTGGCCGTGGGCGACGTGGTCGGGCACGGGCTGGAGGCCGCCGGGGTCATGGGCCAGCTGCGCAGCGCGCTGAGCGCGGCCTCCCGGGTCGCCGTGGGGCCGGGCGAGGCCCTGAACGTCCTGGGGCTGTACGCGCACGTCGTCGACGGCGCCGAGTCGGCGACCGCCGTCTCGACGTTCATCGACTTCGACCACCACACGATCAGCTACAGCAGCGCGGGTCATCCACCGCCCGTCCTGATCCGCCCCGAAGGCGGGGTGGAGTTCCTCGACCAGGCCACCGACCCGCCGCTCGACGCCCGCCCCGACCCGTTCCCCCGGCCGCAGGCCTGGACGTCGTACACGGAGGGCGCCACGCTCGTCCTGTACACCGACGGACTCGTGGAGCGCCGTGGCGAGGACATCGACACCGGTCTGGCGCGCCTCGCCGACTCCCTCGACCGGCACCGCGACGAGGACCCCGAGAGGCTCGCGGACCACGTGCTGCTGGAACTGCTGCCTCCCGGGGGTGCCACCGACGACACGGCGCTGGTCATCGTGCGGCTGTGACCGTGCGCGCCTGCCCGCGTCAGTTCTTGCCGAGGAGCTTCTTCATCTCCTTGATCTCGGCGCTCTGGCCGGTGACGATGGCGTCCGCCATGGTCCTGGCAGGACCGTAGGCGCCCCTGGTCCTCTCGGTGCCGGCCATCTCCAGTGCGCCCTGGTGGTGTTCGACCATCATGGACAGGAACGACGTGTCGAAGTCCGTGCCCCGCTTCTTCTTCAGGGCGGCCATGTCACCGTCGCTCATCATCCCGGTCATCCCGGGCATGCCGGAGTGGCCCGAGTGGTCCATGCCGGCCATCGGCACCTGCTCGCCCCAGGCCCTGAGCCAGCCGGTCATCGTGCGGATCTCGGGGTCCTGCGCCTTCTCGATGCGGGCGGCGAGGTCCTTCACCTGCGCCGAGGAGGCCCGGCCGGCCGCCAGCCGTGCCATCTCCAGGGCCTGCTGGTGGTGCGGGATCATGCCCTGCGCGAAGGCGACGTCCTGGGCGTTGTGGGCGGAGGCCGAGGCGGTCGCGCCGGGGGCGGCGGAGGTGTCGTGGGCGGCGCTGCCGTCGCTGCCGCCACCGCAGGCGGCGAGGACGAGGGCGGCGGCCGCGGCGACGGCGACCTGGGCGGCGCGGCGCGTGGGAATACGGGTGGTCATGCGGGAACTCCTGTGGTTCTCAAGGGATATGGGACACGGGTGAGCGCGACCGGGGGCTCCGCCAGGCAGGGGCGGGCGCCACGGCCGACGGGGCGTCCTATATCCGCAGGAGCTGGAGTTCGGCCAGGGAGGGCGGGGCGCGGGCGCCTTCCGACCGCGCCGCCGCGCGGGAGTGCGGGCGGACATCCGCGGCAGGGGCGGCCACGGGGTCGGGGACCAGGGCCGGCATCTGCGGCCCGCCGGTCACCGCGCCCGAGGCGCAGGTGGGGTCGGCGTGATGCATGAGGCCGCCACCGCAGTGCCCGTCATCGCCGGCACACGCGTCAGAGGCGGTGAGCGCGACGGCATGGACACTCCGGCCGTGCTCCGCGTGCCCCGCACCCCCGGCGGGCCCCAGCGCGTGCATCCCCAACAACCCCACCAGCACGGACAACACGAGCAGCACGCGCCGCCGCCGCTGGGGCGGGCGCGGGGCGTGCGGTCCGGTGCTGTGCATCGCAGCCATCGTACGGGGAGGGGGTATCCGAAGCACCGCGGGCCCCGCCGGACGGATGACGACGCCGCCCGCCCCGGGGCGGGGAGGCCGGCGGGCGCGGTGGGTATGAGGGGGTTGCGAGGCGGTTACGTATGACTTACGTATCACTACAGACGCATGCGGGCCGGCACCGGGATCATGCCGGGACGACACCGGTGCCGCCGGGCCCGGCGGAATGAGGGGCGAGCCGTGTTCTACCACCTGCTGAAGTACGTGCTGCTGGGCCCCCTGCTGAGGCTGCTGTTCCGGCCCCGGATCGAGGGCCTGGAGAACGTGCCGGCGTCGGGCCCCGCGATCGTGGCCGGGAACCACCTCTCCTTCTCCGACCACTTCCTGATGCCGGCGATCCTGAAGCGCCGCATCACCTTCCTGGCCAAGGCGGAGTACTTCACCGGCCCGGGGCTCAAAGGCCGGCTCACCGCGTTCTTCTTCCGCAGCGCCGGGCAGATCCCGGTGGACCGCTCGGGCAAGGAGGCCGGCCAGGCGGCGATCCGGGAGGGTCTCGGGGTGCTGGGCAAGGGCGAGTTGCTCGGGATCTATCCCGAGGGGACGCGCTCGCACGACGGGCGGCTGTACAAGGGCAAGGTCGGCGTCGCCGTGATGGCGCTGACGGCGGGCGTGCCGGTCGTGCCGTGCGCGATGATCGGCACGTTCGAGGCCCAGCCGCCGGGCAGGGTCGTCCCGCACTTCCACCCCGTCACCATCCGCTTCGGCAAGCCCCTCGACTTCTCGCGCTACGCCGGCATGGAGCGGGAGAAGGCGATCCTGCGGGCCGTCACGGACGAGATCATGTACGCGATCCTGACCCTGTCCGAGCAGGAGTACGTCGACGAGTACGCGGCCGTCGTCAAGTCCCGGCAGAGCGCGGAGAAGGCCGGGAAGGAACGCAGGTTCCCGCGCGCGCCGCTCGGTTGAGCGACCGGCCGGCTCCGCCGCACCCCCCTCTGCCGACGGCAGAACGTCCGCGCCCCACGCCGCCCGCACACCTAGGCTCGCCGTATGAAGAAGGCTGTGGTGATCGGGGCGAACGGGCAGATCGGCCGTCCGACGGTGGACGCGCTGGCGCGGGACGGCTGGGAGGTGACGGCCGTCTCGCGCAGCGGCGGCCGCGACGCCGCGTGGGACGAGGGGGTACGGACGGCCCGCCTGGACCGCGCCGCCGACACGGCCCCTTCCGCTCTCTCCGCGCTGGTCGGCGACGGCTGTGAGCTGCTGGTCGACGTGGTGGCCTACGACGCCGCGCACGCCCGGCAGTTGACGTCCCTCGCGGGCCGCGTCGGCTCGGCGGTGGTGATCTCCACCGTGTCGGTGTACGAGGACGGATCCGGACGGAACTTCGACACGCTGCGCGATCCGGAGGGCTTCCCGGTCTTCCCGGTGCCGGTTCCCGAGGGCCAGCGGACGATCGCCGCGGGCGACACGTCGTACAGCACCAGGAAGGCGGCGCTGGAACGAGAACTCCTCGCCACCGCCGCGGAGTTCCCCGTCACCGTGCTGCGGCCCGCCGCGGTGCACGGGCCGTACAGTCCGCTGCCGCGTGAGCTGTACTTCGTGAAGCGGAACCTCGACGGCAGGCGCGAGCGCATGGTGGCGTACCGGGGCGAGAGCCTGTTCCATCCGTCGAGCGCCCGCAACATCGCCGAACTGGTGCGGCTGGCGGCGGCGCGGCCCGGTACCCGGGTGCTGAACGCCTGTGACGGTGAGACGCCGACGCCGGCCGAGATCGGCGCGGCCATCGACGCGGTGATGGGCACGACGACGCGGACGGCGTTCCTCGACGGACCGCCCGAGGGCTCCGTCGGCAGCACGCCGTGGTCGGTCCCGCTGCCGGTCGTCTGCGACATGTCCGCAGCGGAGCGGGAGTTGGGGTACCGGCCGGTGGTGACGTACGCCGAGAGCCTGCCGGAGACGGTGGCGTGGCTGACGGACACGCTCGCCGCGCGGGACTGGCGGGAGGCCTTCCCGTTGCTCGCCAACGCGTACCCGGACCTCTTCGACTACGCGGCCGAGGACGCCTGGTTCGCGAATCGAGCGGCATGAGCTGCATGAGTGAGGGGCGGCCGGACGGTGGTGCTCCGGCCGCCCCTCGTCACCGTACGGTCCCGGTCACGGCTTGGGCGTGGCGTGCGGGCCGCAGGTCACGTCCGCGCCGTCCAGCTTGCCGTCGACCAGGTAGGCGTCGACGCGCTGGTTGATGCAGGGGTTCACCAGGCCCGTCACACCGTGGGAGCCCGCGTCCTTCTCGGTGATCAGACGGGAGCCCGCGAAGCGCTGGTGCAGCGTGACGGCGCCCTCGTACGGGGTGGCGGCGTCGCGGGTGGACTGCACGATCAGCACCTGCGGCAGGCCCGTGTGGGTCGTGACGTGGACCGGGTTCTGCTGCGTGACCGGCCAGGTGGCGCACGGCAGGTTCATCCAGGCGTTGGCCCAGGTCATGAACGGATAGTCCTTGTTGAGCCGGGTGTTGTCCCGGTCCCACTTCCGCCAGCTGGTGGGCCACTTGGCGTCGGTGCACTCGACGGCCGTGTAGACGGCGTTGCCGTTCTCCGCGGAGATGTTGCCGGCCGTGTTGGACAGGTCGGGGGCCGCCGCGTCGACCAGTGCCTTGGTGTCACCGGCGACGTACTTGCTGAACACCGTGGCGGTCGGCACCCACGAGGAGTCGTAGTACGGGGCGTTCTGGAAGAAGGAGATCAGCTCGGCCGGGCCGACGACCCCACCGATGGGGTTCTTCTTGGCGGTGGCGCGCAGTTCGAGCCACTTGGCCTGGACGGCCGCACGGGTGGTGCCGAGGTGGAAGGAGGCGTCGTTCTTCGCGACCCAGTCCTCCCAGTCCTTCCAGCGGCCCTCGAAGGCGACGTCCTGGTTCAGGTTGGCCTGGTACCAGATGTTCTCGCGGGCCGGGTTGACCACGCTGTCCACGATCATGCGGCGCAGGTGGCCCGGGAAGAGGGTGCCGTAGACGGCGCCGAGGTAGGTGCCGTAGGAGACACCGAGGTAGTTGAGCTTCTTCTCGCCGAGCGCCGCGCGGATGACGTCCAGGTCGCGGGCGGTGTTGGGCGTGGTCATCTGCTGGAGCATCGCGCGGCCGGTGCGGTCCAGGCAGCCGTCCGCGTACTGGCGGGCCAGCTTGCGCTGGGCCAGCTTGTCCGCCTCGGAGCCGGGCACCGGGTCCATCTTCGGCGCCTTGACGAACTCCTGCGGGTCCTCGCAGGAGATGGGTGCCGAGTGGCCGACGCCGCGCGGGTCGAAGCCGACGAAGTCGTAGGCCTTGGCGACGTTCGCCCAGACGGGGTTCTTGTTGGTGACCCGCGTCGGGAAGCGCATGCCGGAACCGCCGGGGCCGCCCGGGTTGTAGACGAGCGCGCCCTGGCGCTCGGCCTTGGTACCGGTGTTGCCGATGCGGTCGACGGCGAGCTTGATCTGCTTTCCGTACGGGTGCGTGTAGTCGACGGGCACGCTGACCCAGCCGCACTGGATCGGCTTGGCCAGACCCCAAGCGGCAGGACAGTCCTGCCAGTTGATGCCCGCCCTGGCGGCGCGGGCGGCGGCGATCTCGGCGCCCTTGGCCGCGCGGTCCTGGCCGGGCCGGCCGGTGGCGCCGGCGGCGCTGGCCGCGGGTGCCGACACGGCGCCGGCGATCAGGGTGGCGGTGACGAGTGCTCCGGCGGAACCGAGCGCCAGCAGGCGGCTCTTCGGTCTGTTGTCCCTCAAGTGGGCCCCTCCCCCTACATATGCATCGCTGCGAGTCGTCAAACGGGGATCCTCTCGGCTGTGAGCCGACTGTGAACAGGGGGCATCTGCCATCTTTACCAATCCGATAACCGGACGATCATGTCCCGTTGACCGGTACGTACGTCCCGCGGTGACCGGTAGGCACCTCACACGGCGAGCAGCGACCGCGCTTCCTCCAGCAGCCCCCGCAGCCGCAGCGCGTCCGGCGCGACGGCGCTGACCAGGGCCGCGGGTCCCGCCAGCGGTATCAACGCGGCGCATTCCCCCAGGGCCTGCGCCCGGACCGGCCGCTCGGCGAACTCCGGCCGTACGACGACGAGTTGGCCGACACTGCGGTGTCCTGCCAGGACCGCCGGGCCGTCCCAGCCGCCCGGGGCCCCGGGGCCGCAGGACAGTTCCTGGTCCAGCACGGTCCGGCCCGCGACGCGTACGGTCAGCCGGCTGGTGAGCCGGCCGGGCTCCTCTCCGGCCCGGCCGAGGACCTGCTCCTCGCGCAGCACGAGGCGTGCTCCGGCGGCGAGTTCGGCGCGGGTGGTGACGTGCAGGTCGCTGCCGCCGGCCGAGATCAACTGCTCGGGCAGCCAGTGCAGTTCGGCGCCCTCGGCCACGTCGAGCCGGACGTCGTAGCAGGCCTCGCCCTTGCTCTGGCCCGGCAGCGCGATGGTGGCGGCGGCCGACCCGACGTGCAGTCGGGCGCCCTCGGCGACGGACGCCGAGAGCGCCAGGCGGTCGCCGCCGAGCGGACCGCTCATCGCGCCGACGACCATGACCCTGGCCTCGGCGCCGGTGGACCGGACGCGGCGCAGGGCCAGCGGGCCCGCACCGTCGAGCACGGGCAGCACCGTAGCGCCGCGGCCGTCGGCACGGGCGGCGATGCGCGCGTGGGCCCGGACGCCGGCGGCGGTCACACCGTCCACGCGACGAGCCGTTCCCGGACCCAGGCGGCGACGTCCGCGACCCCGTCCCCGGCGCGCAACGACTGGAAGACGACGGGGAGTTCGGCCCGCTGGGCCTTGGCGTCGGCGGCCATCCGGGTGAGGTCGGAGCCGACGTACGGGGCGAGGTCCGTCTTGTTGACGACGAGCAGGTCGGCGGTGGTGACACCCGGGCCGCCCTTGCGCGGGATGTCGTCGCCGCCGGCCACGTCGATCACGAAGATCTGCGCGTCCACGAGCCCCTTGGAGAAGGTCGCGGTGAGGTTGTCACCGCCGGACTCGACGAGGATCAGGTCCAGCGGGCCGACCTCGTCCTCCAGGTCCTCCACGGCTTCGAGGTTGGCGGAGATGTCGTCGCGGATCGCCGTGTGCGGGCAGGCTCCGGTCTCCACGGCGGTGATCCGCTCGGGCGGCAGCACGGCCTCCCGGAGCAGGAACTCGGCGTCCTCACGGGTGTAGATGTCGTTGGTGACCACGGCGAGGGACAGCTCGTCGCGCAGCGCCCGGCACAGCGCGGCGACGGTCGCGGTCTTCCCGGACCCGACGGGTCCGCCGAGCCCGATGCGCAGCGCACGGTGCGTGCCGTCGGGCCGGTGCGCGTCCGCGCTGACGGCGGCGGGGCCGGAATGGGTGTGATCGAGGTGCATGGGTACGGCTCCTAGGGACCGGGAGGTTGGTTCGATGGGGGGCGGCGTCCCCGGGCTGTCGCTCGTCAACCGGCCGCGCCGGTCGGGTGGTTGGGCCAGGTCATGACGCGAACAGGCGGACCGGCCAGGCCGCGTGCCACTCCGCGCCGACCTCCAGCAGGGGGCCGGACGCCGCGGGCAGCGCGTCGACGCCTTCGGCGGCGGCTCGCCGTGCCGCCTCCACCGCCCTGTCCGCCACGCGGTCCACCTCCGGTGCCAGTCGCGCCAGCACGCCGGTCGCGTCGAACGGGTCCAGGCTCAGCAGGCGCACGGTCGCCGTCGCCGGCCCGCTCACGCTCTCGTACGCCGCGCAGTACGCCGCGTCGTCCGGGCCCAGTCCGGCCATCCGTGCGGCCAGTCCGAGCACCACCGGCTGGTGGGCACCCTTGGGGAACTCCCGGGCCAGCGCGTCGAGTTCGGGTGCGGGCCAGCTCGCCCGGGCGGCCCGCAGCAGCTGGCGTCCGAGCCGGCGCGCGGCGGCGCGCAGCGCCGGGGAGGGGGTGCGGGCGTCCGCCGCCGCGTCCAGTTCCCGCACGTCCACGCCGAGTACGGCGGCCGCCGCGAGCGCGCCCGCGACCAGCCCCGCGGTGTGCAGCCGGCCCCGGCAGAAGTCCTCCAGGTGCCCGGCACCGGTGATCCGGCCCGCCTTGACGGCGGCCTCCGCCCCGCCGGAGTGCGCGTGCCCTCCGGCGGGAAAGCGGCCGTCGGCGAGGACCAGCAGCGCAGCCCTGCTCATCAGAAGAGGAAGTAGCGCTGGGCCATGGGCAGTTCGGCCGCAGGTGTCGCCTCGACCAGTTCGCCGTCGATGTGCACGGCGAAGCTGTCGGGGTCGATCCGCACGTCGGGCCGGGCGTCGTTCTCGCGCATGTCGGCCTTGGTGACCTGCCGGGTGGACTCGATCGCCACGAACCGCTTGCCGAGCTGGAGCCGCTCCGGCAGCCCGTCCTCGATCGCCAACGGGGCCACGAAATTCACCGAGTTGGCGGCCGGGGCGCGGCCGATCGCGCCGTACATCGGGCGGGGCAGGATCGGCTGCGGGGTGGGGATGGAGGCGTTGGCGTCGCCCATCTGCGCGTACGCGATCTGCCCGCCCTTGAGCACGAGGAGCGGCTTGACCCCGAAGAACGCGGGCTCCCACAGGACGAGGTCGGCGAGTTTGCCGGTCTCGACGGAGCCGATCTCGGCGGCGAGGCCCTGGGCGAGCGCCGGGTTGATCGTGTACTTGGCGACGTAGCGCCGTACCCGGTGGTTGTCCGCGCGGCCGTCGCCGGGCAGGGCGCCCCGCCGGCGCTTCATGACGTGCGCCGTCTGCCAGGTCCGCAGGATCACCTCGCCGACCCGGCCCATCGCCTGGGAGTCGGAGGAGATGATCGAGATCGCGCCGAGGTCGTGCAGCACGTCCTCCGCGCCGATGGTGGACGGCCGGATCCGGGACTCGGCGAACGCCAGGTCCTCGGGGACCGCCGGGTTCAGGTGGTGGCACACCATCAGCATGTCGAGGTGTTCTTCGGCGGTGTTGACGGTGTACGGCCTGGTCGGGTTGGTGGAGCTGGGCAGCACGTTGGCCTGCGAGACGACGGTCATGATGTCCGGCGCGTGCCCGCCGCCGGCGCCCTCGGTGTGGTACGAGTGGATGCCCCGGCCCGCGATGGCGGCGAGGGTGTCGCCGACGAACCCGGCCTCGTTCAACGTGTCGGTGTGGATGGCGACCTGAATGCCCGTCCGGTCGGCCACGGTGAGCGCGGCGTCGATGACGGCCGGGGTGGAGCCCCAGTCCTCGTGCAGCTTCAGGCCGGCGGCGCCGCCGCGGATCTGGGACAGCATCGCCTCGTGGCTGACGGTGTTGCCCTTGCCGAGGAAGCCCACGTTGACGGGGTAGGCCTCCATCGCCTCCAGCATCCGGGCCAGATGCCAGGGTCCGGGCGTCACGGTGGTCGCCTTGGAGCCCTCGGCCGGGCCGGTGCCGCCGCCGACCAGGGTGGTGATGCCGGAGGCGAGCGCCTCGTCGGCGATCTGCGGGCAGATGAAGTGGACGTGCGCGTCGATCGCACCGGCGGTCAGGATCCGCCCGTTGCCCGCGATGATCTCGGTCTCGGGGCCGATGACCAGGTCGGGGTGGACGCCGTCCATGGTGTCGGGGTTTCCGGCCTTGCCGAGCGCGGTGATCCGGCCGTCGCGGATGCCGACGTCGGCCTTGACGACGCCCCAGTGGTCGATGACGACCACGCCGGTGATCACGGTGTCGGGGGTGCCGTCGGCGCGGGTGGCCCGGGACTGGCCCATGGACTCGCGGATGACCTTGCCACCGCCGAAGACCGCCTCGTCCCCGGAGGCGCCCGGGCCGCCGGAGCGGTCCTCCTCGATCTCGATCAGCAGATCGGTGTCGGCGAGCCGGATGCGGTCACCGGTGGTGGGGCCGAAGAGGTCGGCGTAGGCGCCGCGGGAGATCTCAGGCATCGAGGGAGCCTCCGGTCTCCCCGCGCAGCCCCGGCACGATCCGGGCGCCGGCGAGGGGGACGAGTTCGACGTCGACGGGGATGCCGGGCTCGAAGCGCACGGCGGTGCCGGCGGCGATGTTCAGCCGCTTGCCGCGGGCGGCGGCGCGGTCGAACTGAAGGCCGGGGTTGGCCTCGGCGAAGTGGTAGTGGGAGCCGACCTGGACGGGCCGGTCGGCGGCGTTGAGGACGGTCACACGGGTGGCCTCGCGGCCCTCGTTGTAGGCAATCGGGCCGTGCGCGAACAGAACCTCTCCGGGAATCATCACGGCGCCCTCAGATGATCGGCTCGTGCACGGTGACGAGCTTGGTGCCGTCCGGGAAGGTGGCCTCCACCTGGACGTCGTGGATCATCTCGGCGATGCCCTCCATGACGTCGTCCCTGGTGAGGATCTTGCGGCCGGAGGACATCAGCTCGGCGACCGTACGGCCGTCCCGGGCGCCCTCAAGGATGTGCGAGGTGATGAGGGCGACGGCCTCGGGGTGGTTGAGCCTGAGCCCGCGGGCCCGGCGCTTCTCGGCCACGTCGGCCGCCACGTGGATGAGCAGCCTCTCTTGCTCGTGCGGGGTCAGTTGCACGTCCCACCTCACAGTCCTCGCTCCGGACCGTACGGGGTCCGGTTGCCGCAGCCACCACGACGGAGACAGGTCTAACACACCGACAAATACCAGGATTGACGGCAATCCGGGCAGAAAAACCGCTGGTGGCATGGATCGGCAGGTTAGTTCGTCGGAGTTTCAACGACGTTAACCAGACCTTGATCGCCCGATGACCGCAGGATGGTAAGCGACTTACCCGTTCATCCGCACGGGTCAGGACACACCGGGCCGCCGGTGCTCGGCGGCCATGCCGGGCCCCCGGTGCTCGGCGGCGAGCCCGAACCGCTGCTGCCGTTCGCGCGGAGCGGAACCGGCCTCGTGCAGCCCCGACACGGAGCTGATCACCTGCTCCTCCGCGGCCGGCTCGTCGAGCGCGTCCAGCCGCTCCAGGTCACCGGCCGAGACCAGCGCGACCAGCGGCTTCCCATGCCGTGTCACGACGACGCGCTCACCGCCGTACACCACCCGGTTGATCAGGTCGGCGAGCTCAGCCCTGGCTTGCGTCACCGGAATCTCGTAGGCCATGACCCTAGTTTACGGGTCGCCCGTGACGTCCATCAGTTCTAGGGAGGGCGGGAAAAGGCCAGGTCAGATGTCTTTCGGCTGTCGTCTCACACAAGGTCTGTGAGAAATGTGTGAGACGACGGCCGTGCCGGCCAGTACGCCCGTACACAGGACGAATCCTCACCCCGCGGGCGGTGGCCTGGCACCTGTTGTCCAGTTCGCAACCTTGTCGGCAAGTAGTTCGGCCTTCACCCTTTCCTGGTCAGCTGACGATCAGAGGGGGGTGTGCCGACCGCCTGATCGGAGAGCACGACATGACCGCCGACATCAAGCAGCCCGCCTTGCCCCGCCACGGTCGGATGGCCGGGCCGAGGGTCGCGTGATCGTGGATCCACCCGGCGAGGGCGGCGGCCGTTGCGTCCGTGTCGACAGTGAGACACTGGGCACCGGGTACAGCCTGCGCGACCTGTCGGTGTTCCTGGAGCGTGCCGGCCTGGAGAGGTTGGACGTGGTGGACTTGGTGAACTCGCCGCTGATCGAGTGGCGGAGTGGCGGGCCGGAGGTTTGGCCGGAGGTGGAGTGACGCTCGGCAGTCCCGGTTTGACCCGATGACGGCGTGGCTCACGCTGCGGGTGTGCTCCCGTGGCGCCCGAGGTGCGCAACGCGCAGCAACACCGCGGCCGGGATCACGGGTCCTGCCTGCGCTTTCCCGGCTCGCTGTGCACTGCGGCACGGAACCCCCTCTTCACTGTGTGCAACTCGGCACTCCACACGATGCGTTGCCAACCCTAAGAGCTGTCCCGCACATAGTTGGCGGGGCGGCGGCACCAGGTGCTGAGCGGATACTCGCGAGACTCCGGCGTGGCAGCTGTGGCAGCCTGCGGGCATGCCAGAGCTGCGCGTTCATGCAGGCCGCCACTACGCCGTCCAGTTCCACTACGCGTTGCCGGACGACGCCTGGCGTGTGGAGCTGAGCGAGGCCGTGCCTGCGCCAGCTGCGTGGGCTGAGATTCCCAACGCACAGACCCACCTGCCCGGAGCTGCCTTCATGGTGGCGGTGATACCCGACGAGGACCCGAACTTGGTGCCGGCCGTCCACATCCACAGCCACGACGAGCACGTCATCCCCTACGAGATCATGCGCTGGTTCATGGAGCAGGTGGCCGAGCAGGTCGAACGCTGCCGCCTCGCGTTTGAGCAGGGAGCTCCTGAAGCGGTGGAATGATCATGCAGTGACTGGTGTGATCACGGCGTCGGAGCCTGCCTGGACAGCCCCGTTCAGCGGACTGAGCCCGCGACAGTTCGGCAAGCTGATCACGGCGTTACGACGCGAGGGTGCAGATCCCGTTCGCAAGGGCCGGCCGTGGAGCCTTCCGCTGGAGGACCGGGTCCTGCTGGTCGCCGCGTACTGGCGCACCAACCTCACGCTGCGGCAGCTGGCACCGCTGTTCGGGGTATCGAAGTCGGCCGCCGACCGCATCATCGACCACCTCGGCCCCTCGCTCGCGCTCCAGCAGCGCAAACGGTTCCGCAAGGACACCGTCCTGATCGTCGACGGAACCCTGGTCCCCACCCGGGACCACAGCATCGCCGAGCAGTCGAAAAACTACCGGTACTCCGCCAACCACCAGGTCGTCATTGACGCAGACACCCGACTGGTTGTCGCCGTCGGCCGACCGCTGCCCGGCAACCGCAACGACTGCAAGACATGGGAGCTGTCCGGGGCGAAAGCCGCCGTCGGCAAGACCACCGTCATCGCGGACGGCGGCTACCGCGGCACCGGCCTGGTCATCCCACACCGCCGAGAGAAAGGCCAGAGCGAACTCCCGGCCTGGAAGGAGGAACACAACGCCTCCCACCGCAAAGTCCGCGCCCGCGTCGAGCACGCCTTCGCCCGCATGAAGACGTGGAAGATCCTGCGCGACTGCCGCCCCAAGGGCGACGGTGTCCACCACGCCATGCTCGGCATCGTCCGCCTGCACAACCTCGCCCTCGCCGGGTGACCGAGAAGACGAGCAGGGTCGGCCAGCACGCCGTAGATCATTTACGGGACAAGGCTTGGACTCGCAATGGACTCGCCCACCCGGTTGATCGCGCACATGACAAGACGATGTACCCCCGACAGCGAGCTTCGCTGTCCTGCGGATGGTTTTTGACAGTCTGCTCAGATCCCCGGTTGATTCAACACGCCTGGTGCCGGGCTGCCACCGGTTTCGGCACGGCTGTCTGAGCCGGTCACGAGCGAGTCGGCATTATGACGTCCACGGTGAACGATCTCGATATTCCCATGCTGCTATACCGAACGAATGACACAGTGCCAGGCATGGTGACATCCCCACTTCTGCGACAGCTCGCCCGCACCCGCCGCTTCACCCTCGGTGCGCCCGCCCGTTTCACCGTGGCGCCGGACGGTACCCGTGTCCTGTTCCTGCGGAGCCGGGCCGGGGACGATCCGATCGGGTGCCTGTGGAGGATCGACCTGGCAACCGGCGCGGAGCGGTTGCTGGCTGACCCCGCCGGGCTGCTCGGCGACGCGACCGATGGGGTGCCGGAGGAGGAGCGCATCCGGCGCGAACGCGCTCGGCAGCAGGCCGCTGGGATCACCGACTACGCCACCGACACGGCCGCTCAGGTGGCTGCGTTCGCCCTCTCTGGGCAGCTGTGGGTGGTGGATACCGGCTCCGGCGCCGTCGGGCAACTGCCCGCCCGGCAGCCGGTGGTGGACCCGCGCCCGTCCCCGGACGGCCGGAACATCGCCTACGTCTCCGGCGGCGCGCTCCGGGTGATCGGCGCCGACGGCAGTGGCGACCGAGCGGTGGCCGCGCCCGAGCCGGCGGAAGGTCCGGACGTCTTCTTCGGCCTGCCGGAGCATGTGGCGAGCGAGTCGATGGGCCGCTACCGGGCGTACTGGTGGGCACCGGACGGGGAGCGGATACTGACCACCCGGGTGGACAACCGCGAGGTCAGGCTGTGGTACATCACCGATCCGGCCGACCCCGCCAAGCCGCCGCGCACGATGCGCTACCCGCAGGTCGGTACTGCCAACGCCGAGGTCACGCTCTGGGTCGCCGATCTGGCGGGCAACCGCACCGAGGTCCGCTGGGACCGGACCGGCTTCGAGTACCTGCCCGCGGCCGGCTGGGACGGGCACGGTCCGTTCGCCGCCGTACTCAGCCGCGACCAGCGCACGCTCCAGGCACTGGCCGTCGACCCGGCAGACGGTACGACCAGCCTCCTGGCCGAGCGGCACGATGAGCACTGGGTGGAGCTGCTGGTGCCCGGAGTGCCCGCGCGGACAGCCACCGGCCTGCTCGTCGACTACCTCGACCGGAACGAGACCCGGCACCTGAGCATCGACGGCACGCCGGTCACGCCGGACGGCCTGCAGCTGCACGAGGTGCTTGCGGTGGACGGCGAGACGGTGCTTTTCACGGCGGCCGCAGAACCCACCGAACGCCATGTGTGGAGGTACCGTCCGGGCCAGGGCATACACCAGTTGACCGAGCAGCCGGGCGTGCACTCCGGCGCATTTGGCGGCGGCACGTTGGTACACACCACGCGCACGCTGGATCTGCCGGGCTCGCACACCGCTGTGCACCGCCTGACCGAGGACGGCCGACCGGAACGGGATGGCCCCGCGCCCGTCGAAATCAGCTCGCACGCCCAACGCCCGCTACTGCAACTGCGTGTCGAATCCGCCGCCGTAGGGCCGCGTGAACTGCGCACACACCTCTTCCTGCCGTCGTGGCACAAGGCCGGTGATGCCCAGCTGCCGGTACTGGTCGATCCCTACGGCGGCCCCGCCATGCAGAAGGTGATGGCCGAACAGACCTCTCACACCCTCGTCTCGCAGTGGTTCGCCGAACAGGGCTTCGCGGTGCTGGTGACGGACGGCGCCGGCACACCCGGACGCGGGCCGCGCTGGGAGAAGGAGATCTTCGGTGACCCGATCGGCCCGACCCTGGACGACCAGGTTGCCGCCCTGCACGCGACCGCCGAGCGCCACCCGGAGCTGGACCTCGACCGGGTCGGCATCCGCGGCTGGTCGTTCGGCGGGATGCTGGCCGCCGCCGCGGTGCTGCGCCGGCCCGACACCTTCCACGCCGCAGTGGCCGGCGCTCCGCTCGCCGACCAGCATCTCTACGATGCCTGCTGGAAAGAGCGCTTCCTCGGTCTGCCCGACCAATACCCGGAGCACTATGAGCTGTCTTCGCTTCTTGCCGACGCTCCAAAGCTCAGCCGCCCGCTGCTGCTGATGCACGGACTGGCAGACGACAACGTCTTCGTGGCCAGTACGCTGCAACTCTCCAACGCTCTGCTGGCCGCGGGGAAGCCGCACGAGGTGCTGCCGCTAAGCGGGATGACACATGCCGCACCGACCAACGACACGTTCGCCCGGCTACTGGGGCACCAACTGGAATTCCTCCAGCGGCACCTGGTCGACCGCCCCGCCACGATGCCCTGCTAGACCCGATATTCACAAAGCTACGAGCTCGTAACACGATCTTGTTGAGGTGTCCTGGTCGGGCGTGGCCGGTGTGCTGATTCGGCCGTTCGTGAGGTGTGAGCACTCGGCCATGGATCGTGGACCGCCGACGTGGTCGGAGAGCTTGCCCACCATCAGCAGCGCCACAAGCAGCGTGATCGCGAAGATCGCGGTCAGTGTTGCCCTTGCCGATTACCTCATCCATGCAGGTGGAAGTGGGTTTCGGTGGCAGTCGCGGGTGGCTGAGTCGGTGCTCTCGCGTGATCGGCGGTGGTCGCGGCATGATGATCGGCCGTGCTGCTGAGACTGGCGTACCTGGGCGTGACGAACGCGTTCGCGATGCTGCGGCTGCTCCCGGTGAGTGCTCCCGGGAAAGATGTCGAGATCCTGGCCCTGCGCCATCAGATCGAGGTTCTGCAGCGGCAGCTGAACGGGCAGCGGGTCCCGTTCGACGCGGCCGGCCGGGCGTTCCTGGCGGCGCTGCTCCACGGCCTGCCCCGGGAAGTGCTGGGCGGGATGCGGCTGCTGGTACGGCCGGATACGGTGCTGCGGTGGCACCGTATCCGCATCGCCCGCCGGCACGCCGCCCAGTCCCGGCCCAAGCGCGGAGGGCGGCCGCGCACCGTGTACTCGATCCGGGCGCTGGTACTGCACCTGGCCAGGGAAAACCCAGGCTGGGGCTATCGGCGCCTGCACGGCGAGTTGCTCGAGCTCGGGGTAAAGGTGGCGGCGTCCACGGTCTGGGAGGTCTTGAAGGAGGCCGGCATCGACCCGGCACCCGAACGATCTGCCACCTCCTCGGCGGACTTCCTGCGGTCCCAGGCCAACGCGCTGCTGGCGTGCGACTTCTTCGAGACCGTCGCGCTGTCCGGGGCGCGGATGTACGTGTCCGCCGTCATCGAGCACGCCACCCGGCGGATCCGCATCCTGGGCGCCACCGCCCACCCCACCGCCTCCTGGGTCACCCAGGCCGCGAAGAACCTCGTCATGGACCTGGAGGACACCGGCTGCCGGGCGAGATTCCTGATCCGGGACCGGGACGGGAAGTTCCCCGCCCTGTTCGATGCCGTGCTCCAGGACGCGGGGATCGAGGTCCTGCTCAGCGGTGTCCGGATGCCCCGCATGAACTCGGTCGTGGAAAGGTGGGTGCAGACCTGCAGGCGAGAACTGCTGGACCGGACCTTGATCTGGGACCAGCGCCATCTCCTGCACGCCTTGCGCGAGTTCGAGCGGTTCTACAACGGGCACAGACCCCATCAGGGCATCAGCAACGCCCGCCCACTGCAACCGCTGCCGGAGCCGATCACGGATCCGGTCCAGATGGCCCGCCTCGACATACGTAGACGCGACCGCCTCGGCGGCATCCCCCACGAGTACCAGCACGCTGCCGCGTGACCTTGCCCGGACGAGGCCGCGTCGTTGGTGTCAGCGTCGTACGTCGTGCTGGTCCACCTCGCCCAGGACGCGGGCGACGGTGGCGAAGTCGTTGTCACGGTGCAGGACGGTCAGGCCGTGGTGCGCGGCGGTCGCGCAGAGTACGAGGTCGATTACTCCGGCCGCGCGATGCTCTCCGCCCTGGGTCAGCTTGTACTGTGCGCGGTCCACCCAGCGCCATACGTCCTTGGGTACGTGCACCGTGCCGAACAGGTCGTTCAGGTCGGCCTCTATCGCGTCGCGGTCGGCCGGTCCGGTGGCGCTGAACAGGATCTCTGCCTGTGTGGCCTCGCACATGCCGATGGCCCCGGTTTCCATCTCGGCGTCCCAGCGGCGCAGGCTGGCGGGATCGGTGGCCAGGTGGACGTAGGCGCTGGTGTCGATCAGGTACGCGATCACCTGGCCGCCTCGTCGGCGCCGCTTGCGGCGGCCTCGGCGCGCTGCGCGGCCTTACGCGCCTCCCACAGGCGCCGGGTGGTTTCGAAATCGCCGCGTGCTCCGCGTTCGGCCAGTCGCTCGGCCGCCTGGCGGCGCTTGTAGCGCTTGACGACCTCGGCGAGGGCAGCGTTGATCGTGTCCTTCTTGGTGGTGGTGCCAAGGAGTGCGGCGGCCTCGGCGAGGGTCTGGTCGTCCAGGTCGACGTTGGTCACGCTCACGATGACCACTCCCTTCAATGTGGATTATGTGGGAAGATCGCCCACCACTCACACATTGTAGCAACGCAGCGGACAGGTGGCACCCCGCCTGAGAGGGTGGCCGAGCCGAGCGCGACGGAAGAGCCCTCACCAGCGCGGATGGATTTTCGGCAGGCACAACGTCCGGCGAGGCCACAACGTGGCGGGCTCCGCTCCCGTGCTGCTCGGTGAACGCGTTGACCACGCCGCGTGGCAACGAGTCCACCTCGGAGACGATCCGGTACACCAGCGAGTTGACCTGGGCGGTCTGCCCGGGCATCTTCACCACGGTCGTCGTGCCGGCGGCCAGGGAGCGGATCAGGAGGACGACCGGCGAGTTCCAGGGGACGATGATGCCGGCCACGCCGCGGGCCTGGCGGAGCACCATCGAGAACACACCCGGGGCCACTTCCAGGGCGCGGCCGTAGTCGGTCCGTACGACGGAGGCGGCGAAGCGCAGCTTTGAGGGCACCATCTCGGCTTCGAACCGGGCGTGCTGTTTGAGCTTGCCGTTCTCCAGGGCGAGGGCCTCGACAAGGTCGTCGGTGCGGTCGGCGAAGGCGTCGGCCATCTCGTGCAGGGCACGGGCGCGCAGATGCCGGTCGTCCTTCCACTCAGTGTTCTCGAAGGCCCGCTTGGCCGCGGCCACGGCCTGTGCCGCGATCTCCGGTCCGCCGTCGGCGTAACGGCCGATGACCTCGCCCGTGGCAGGGTTGATGCTGTCGTGGTACGTGCCCGAGTCGACCCACTCGCCGTCGATCCAGTGCAGGGCGGGCGTGGTGGAAGTCATTTCTCTCCAGGAGGCGGGACGTGCAGATGTGACGGCATGCCGGGTCCGGCTCGGGCCTGTGCCGCCCTGAGCCGGATGGAACCGGACGAGGGGACGCTCAGCGCGTGGTGAAGCCTCCGTTGACGAAAAAGACCTGTCCGTTGGCCCACCAGCCGTCGGTGAGCAGGAACTTCACCCACGGCACGATGTACTCGATCTTGGTCAGGTCGCCGTTCATGGCCTGGGCCTTCAGGTAGGCCACGGAGTCGTCGGTCTCGGCCGGGTAGAAGAACCCGGTGTCCATCGGGCCCGGCGCGATGGCGTTGACCGAGATGTTCCGTCCGAACAGCTCCTTCGACAGCGCGCGGTTGAAGTCCTCCACGGGTGCCTTGCTGCCGGCGTAGACCGAGTACAGGCCGGTGTAGCCGGCGAGCAGCGAGGTGATGATGGTGAGGATCTTGCCGCCGTCCTCGATCCGCTTCGCCGCTTCCTTCATCACGAAGAAGGCGGCCTTGGAGTTCACCGCGAACATCCGGTCGTACTCTTCCGGGGTCACCTCCACCAGCGGTTTCTTGATGACCATGCCGGCGGTGTTGACGCTCGCGTACAGCGAGCCGAAGCGGTCCACGACCTCGTCGAAGGCTCGCCCGGCCTGCTCGGGCCGGGTCAGGTCGGCCTGGAGCGAGAACGCCTCGCCGCCCTTCGAGGTGATCTCGTCCACCACGGCCTGGGCCTTTGCGGCCGACGAGTCGCTGTTGTAGTGCACGGCTACCCGCGCACCGGCATCGGCCAGCGTCCGGCTGATGAGCGCGCCGAGGTTGCGTGAGGCACCGCCCACGAAGACGGCCTTGTTCTCCAGGGTGTTGGGGACAGAGGTGGTCATGGGTGACTCCTTGCGCCGTCGAGGGTGTTCAAGGGGTGAGGACAGCCCGGTAGCAGGCTCGGCTCATGTTCTGGAAGGTGGCCTCCGCCTCTTCGAGGGGGTGTGGCTCCACCATGGGCCGGATGTCGTGCAGGGCCGCGAAGGTCATGGCGTCCTCGCTGTCCTTGGCGTGGCCGCTGTACCAGCCGACGACCCGGCGTCGGCCGAAGACCAGCAGGTCCGGGGGGACCGGCACCGGTTCGTGGTCGGCAGCGATGATCATCAGCTGGCCGTTGGGCCGAAGGCCCTGGACGAGGTCGGCCTGGGCAGGGCTGGAGCCGACGGTGGAAAGGACCGCAACCGCGCCGCCGAGCCGCGTCAGGGCCTCGCCGGCGCTGGCCTCGGCACTGTCGATGTAGTCATGCGCGCCCAGGTGTCCGAGACCGCCGATGCCGTGGATGGCGACCGTGTCGCCCGGTCCCGCGCCCGAGTGTCGCAGCGCGTTGAAGACCGTGATGCCGGCGCACATCAGCGGCGCGGCCTGCTCGAAGGAGATCTGCTGCGGGATCCGCGCCAGGACGTCCTGCGGCGCGACCACGTCCTTCACACCTCCCTCTCCGCTTTCGACTTCGTCGAACCGTTTCCTTGTCGCGGGCGTGATCGACGACGCTCTGACGGAGGGTCTCCGCAGTTCATTCTGGTGCCGACGCATCGATTCTGCGACGGGAGGAGGCCAGGGAGGGAACAACAATCTCACGGCCGGTCACAACGAAATGCTGTGACCGTTACCGACGACGGCACGACCGCCGCGTCACCCGGCAGTCATCAGACGCCGCAGCCATTCCCTGAGCAGTGCGGCCTCGGCAGCGGTGAAGCCGTGGAGTTCCTCGGGCAGCGCCGCTTCGAGCGCGATGGCGTGTGAGGCGAGCGGGCTGTCAGCGGATGCGGGAAGCGGGTCGGTGGTCACTGCAGCCAGCACCGTCTCGCGGGTGCCCGTGGACAGGTCGAGATCGCGCGCCTCGGGTGGTGCGGTGATCAGGCTCAGGGTGACCCCGACGCTCGTGGCCTGGATCATCTGGGCGGCTTTCGGTACCTGAAGGCGAAGCCGTCCCGCCCGCGCCACACGTTCCAGCATGCCGATGAGCACGCCGAACGTCCGGGCCGCCGCCTCGGGCACCTCGCCGGGGCGCACCGTGCCGTACATCAGGGCGTAGAACGACGGGTGGGTCAGCCCGAACTCCACGTGCAGGTCCCAGCCCCGGCGCAGGTCGTCGACCGGGTCCGGGCTCGGGTCCAGTGACTTCTTGTCCTCCAGGTAGCGCTCGAAGCCGTAAGCGATCACAGCGTCGATCAGCCCCTGCTTGTCACCGAAGAGCCGGTAGAGGGTGGGCGCCTGCACACCTGCTGCCGCCCCGACTGCCCGGGTCGACATGGCCTCGCTGCCGCCCTGGGCCAGCAGCTCCGCGGCCGCGGCCAGGATCCGCTCACGGGTGTCCGAAAAATTTTCTCCACTCACGGAATCAACGCTACAGGACCACTGTTAGCATCGGCACAACGGTGCTAACACGGATCCTTTAGCACTGATACATCCAACGGATTGGAACACCTGACGTGGACACCCGCATCCTCGGTACCGACGGCCCCGCCGTCTCCGCTCTCGGCCTCGGCCTGATGGGCATGTCGGACCTGTACGGACCCGCCGACGACACCGAGTCCGTCGCCACGATCCACGCCGCGCTCGACGCCGGCATCACGCTGCTGGACACCGGCGACTTCTACGGCATGGGCCACAACGAGCTGCTGCTCCGGGACGCCCTGCGCGGCCGCAACCGCGACAACGCCGTGATCAGCGTCAAGTTCGGCGCCCTCCGCGACGCCCTGGGCGGCTGGAGCGGCTACGACGGCCGCCCCGAGGCGGTGAAGAACTTCCTCGCCTACTCCCTGCGCCGCCTGGGCACCGACCACATCGACATTTACCGCCCCGCACGCCTCGACCCGAACGTGCCGATCGAGGAGACCGTCGGCGCCATCGCCGAGATGGTGCAGGCCGGGCTCGTGCGCCACATCGGCCTGTCCGAGGTCGGCGCGGACACCTTGCGCCGCGCGCACGCCGTGCACCCGATCGCGGACCTGCAGATCGAGTACTCCCTGATGTCCCGCGGCATCGAGGACGAGATCCTGCCCACCGCCCGTGAGCTGGGTATCGGCATCACCGCGTACGGCGTGCTCTCCCGCGGTCTGCTCTCCGGCCACTGGTCCAAGGACCGGCAGCTCGGCGGCCAGGACTTCCGCGGCATCAGCCCCCGCTTCCAGGGCGAGAACCTCGACCGGAACCTGGCCCTCGTCGACGCACTGCGCGCCGTCGCCGAGGCCAAGGGCGCCACTGTCGCCCAGGTCGCCATCGCCTGGGTGGCGGCCCAGGGCAAGGACATCGTTCCCCTGGTCGGCGCCCGCCGCCGCGACCGGCTCACCGAGGCCCTGGGCGCCCAGGCCCTGGTCCTCACGGACACCGAACTCGCGGCGATCGAGCAGGCCCTCCCGGCTGGCGCCGCCGCCGGCACCCGCTACGCCGCACCCCTGATGCACCACCTCGGCAGCGAGCGCTGACCCACCTCGGCGCCGCACGGACCGCGGTGCCGGCCCCACCCCTCGGGCCGACACCGCCCCCGACCACTTCTCACACCCCTCAGCGGGGATCACCACACGAAGGACTTCCATGGACCTGAAGAACAAGGTCGCCCTCGTCACCGGCTCGTCCCGAGGACTGGGCAAGGCCGTGGCCCTGCGACTGGCCGAACGCGGCGCCGACGTCGTGGTCAACTACGTCAGCGACAAGGCCGCCGCCGACGCCGTGGCGGCAGAAGCCCGCGCGCACGGTGTGAGCGCCATCGCCGTCCAGGCCGACGTGTCAAAGACCGACGCCATCGACCGGCTCTTCCGTACCACCCTCGACACCTTCGGCAAGATCGACATCGTCGTCGCCAACGCGGGCATCGAGAAGGTCAACATCCCCGTCACCGAGGTCACGGAGGGCGACTTCGACCTGCTCTTCCGCATCAACACCAAGGGCCCGTTCTTCGTCCTGCAGGCCGCCGCACGGCACGTCTGCGACGGCGGGCGCATCATCAACGTCTCCTCCAGCTCGACCGCCCGCCCCCAGCCGGGCCTGGGCCTGTACGGCACCAGCAAATACGCGCCCAACTACCTGGTCCGCGTCCTCGCACAGGAGGTCGCCCACCGCGGGATCACCGTGAACTCCCTGCAACCCGGCCCCATCGACGGTGCCGGCATCTTCACCGGTGTCGCCGACGACGACCCGTACAAGAAGGCCCTGGCCGACAGCGTTCCGCTCGGACGCCTGGCCACCCCCGCCGACGTGGCGGACGTCGCCGGATTCCTCGCCTCGGACGAGTCCTTCTTCATCACCGGCGAGGAGGTCCTCATGAACGGCGGCTCCAGCAACTGATGCGATCACCGGCTCGACCGACTAGCCCGGGCACGCCCGTGACGTGCTGAGGAAACGCGCCGGTCACGGCCCGGATCGGGGCCCTGACCGGCCCCGATCCGCGCCACTGAACATCCCCGAGAAACACCCGCCTGTCCGGCGGTGCACCACCGCTTGGCCATTCCCCCTCCCCCACCGCGCGCCGCACCCCCCCACCACCCGGCGCCGACGGCCGCCCTCCCACCCATCTGTTCTTCGCAAGAGGGAATCCATGCCCACAACGTCGGTATCGCCGACCCCCACGCCCACCCCGACGCCCACCTCCACCCCGGCCCGGTCCGCCTCCCCCGGCCACGCAGCCGTGCTCGCCCTGATGTGCGCCTGTGTGGCCGTGGTGATGTCCGTGGTGGCCGCGGTGAACCTCGCAGTACCCCAGATGTCCGCCGGCTCGCTGCACCCTTCCGCCTCCCAGCTGCTGTGGGTGGTGGACGCCTACACCGTCGCGTTCGCCGGGCTGCTCATTCCTGCCGGGGCGTTCGGCGACCGGCACGGCCGCAAGGGCGCGCTGATGGCGGGACTGGCCGTGTTCGCCGCCGGTTGCCTGCTCTGCGCGGCCGCCCCCGCCCTCCCCGTTCTGATCGCCGGACGCCTGCTCGCCGGGGCCGGAGCAGCACTGGTCATGCCCGCCACGATGTCGGTGCTGCTCCACGTGGTCCCCAAGCAGAAGCGGCAGGCGGCAGTAGCCACCTGGACGGCTTCCACGGCGGTGGCCGGCCTGCTCGGCAACATCGGCGGCGCGGCAGTAGTGCAGTACCTGCCGTGGCAGGCGCTGTTCTGGGTGTACGTCCCGCTGGCTCTCGCGCTGATCGCCGCCGTCGGCGCCATCACTCCGCGTACGGCGACCAGCCCGGCCAACCTCGACCCGGTCGGCTCATTGCTGCTGCTCGCCGGATTCGTCGCCCTGCTGTTCGGGATCATCGAGGGCCCAGCCCTCGAGTGGAGCTCCACCGGTGTGCTGTGCGGATACGGCGCCGCCGTCGTCCTGCTGGCCATCTTCATCCGGTACGAGCTGCGGGTCGAGCATCCGCTGCTGGACCCCCGGCTGTTCCGGCTTCCATCGCTGCTGTCCGGCACGCTCGGCATCGTCGCCACCTTCTTCGGCATGTTCGCGCTGTTCTTCGTCAACGCGCAGTTCCTGCAGTACGTCAAGGCGTACTCGCCACTCCAGAGCGGTGTCTCCGCACTGCCGCTGGCCGTCACCATGGCCGTGGTCTCCCGGCTGAGCCCCCGCGCGGTCCGGCGTCTGGGCGCTCGGGCAGCGACAGTGACCGGCATGGCCGTGATCGCCTGCGGACTGGTGCTCCTCTCCTTCGCCGACGCCCGCACCCCCTACACCCTCTACGCGCTCTGGCTGGTCCTCATGGGATGTGGCGTCGGCCTGGCCGGCCCGGCACTGTCCCTCTCCGTCGTGTCCGCGCTGCCCAGCCACCGGGCCGGCGCCGGAGCGGGCCTGAACAGTGCCTCTCGGGAGATGGGCGCCGCACTCGGCGTCGCCGTGGTCGGCTCGGTCCTCACCTCCCGGTTCACCGGGCACCTGCCGCCGCCGCTCGCGGGGGCCCGGTCGACCGCCGACGCCCTCACGCAGGCGGCGCACCTCAGCGGCACCGTCCATCAGCAGACCGTCGCCGCCTTTGCTCACGCCGTCGCCGACGGCTACCGCACCGCGGCAGGCATCGTGCTGCTGGTCGCCATCCTGATCGCCATGCTGAGCGGCCACCGGGACGAGGCGCCGTGATCGTGACTCGCCACCAGAACGGGCGAAGAATCCATGTCACCAGCCCAACCATGTCGCGAGCACTCCGGCCGCACTTCCGTGAAACCGGCACAGGAACACGCCGGGCATACGCGCGAGCTGTGCGTCTGCGTGTGGTGCACCTCGGCGGATTACAACAACGGAGGCACGCACCTCGTTCATGGAGCTGATCTTCTGCCCCTGTTCGCCCCCGGTGTCACCACTGCCCCCCTACGGAAGGTGAGGACCTGCGGGAAGACCGGTCGACCGAGCCGGGAGCCGGGGCGCGCGGGTGACCCCCGTCAAGAGGGGAGACCACCATGCCGGTGTCAAGGCGAGTTGCAGCGGGCAGAAGGCAGTGGGCCCGGCGGCGACGCGGCGTTCGTGGCCACGCGTGAGCAGGGCGTCGTCGATCGGGTCGCGCAGGCGACTACGCCACGGGACGGGGACGTGTTCGGCGACCGCGTGGCGCTCGATGCCACGCATCAGCTGCTGGAGCCGTGACCGGACCGCGCGTCGCCCTCGACGTGCCCGATCAGGCTGCCGACGCGACAGGCTCCTCGGCCCAGATCGTCTTGCCGCGGTCCTCGTACCGGGTACCCCACCGATGCGTGAACTGGGACACCAGCAGCAGACCACGGCCGCCTTCGTCGGTCGTGCGGGCGTGACGCAGGTAGGGGGCAGCGCTGCTGCCGTCGGAAACCTCGACAGTCAGCGTGCGGTCTCGGATCAGGCGCAGCTGTACGGGAGGTTTGGCGTACCGGATGGCGTTGGTGACGAGCTCGCTGACGATGAGCTCGGTGGCGAACACCTCGTCCTCCATGGCCCAGTGGCTCAACTGGCGGGCGGTCAGGGAGCGGGCCGTGGCGACGGCCGCCGGATCGGCAGGCAATACCCAGGTGGCGACACGTGCGGGGTCGAGGGTGCGGGTGCCGGCCACGAGGACCGCCGCGTCGTTCGGGGGATCCGGGGGAACCAACGTCTCCGTGAGCCTCAGGCAGAGGTCCTGAGGCGACTGGCTGCCCCTGGACAACAGGCGCGCGAGCTCACGGTGGCCGGCGTCGCTGCTGAAAGCCTGCAGCAGCCCCTGGGTGAAAAGGACCAGCGTGCTGCCTTCGGGCAGGTCCATCGTGGTCTTGACGAACGGAGGCCCGGATCGGCCGAGAAGCGGTCCTGCTGGGACGTCGGGGAAGGCCACGGTCTGGTCCGCGTCCACCAAGGCCAGCCCTGCGGGGCCGGCAGTCCCTGCGATGCACCGGCACATGACGGGGTCGTAGACCAGGTAGAGGCAGGTGGCACCGGCAGGGCTGTCGCTCACCCGATCAGCGGCCTCGGCGTCCATCTGGCGGACCAGGTCGTCGAGGCGGGCCATGACCTCGTCGGGTGGGAGGTCGAGGGCGGCCAGGGTGTGCACAGCGGTGCGCAACCGCCCCATGGTGGCCGCGGTATGCACACCGTGGCCGGGTGTGCTGCCCACTACGAAGGCCGCACGCGCTCCGGGCAGCGCGAGGACATCGGTCCAGTCGCCACCCGCACCGGAGTGCACCCAGTGGTGTGCCGCCTGAACCGTGGGAGCGGTGGGAAGCTCTCTAGGAAGCAGACCGCGCTGGAGGGTCAGCACCGCATTGCGTTCCCGCAGGTAGCGACGGGCGTTGTCCAGGGCGACCGCGGCGCGGGCGGCGAGATCCTGGGCCAAGGTGAGGTCGTCCTCCTGGAAGGCACCGTCAGCGGTCCACCGATGAAAACTGACGAGTCCGAGCGCACACTCGCGGACCAGCAGCGGGACCACCATCAGTGAATGAACTCCCTCCTCCCTCATCCGCCGGGCACGCACCGGGTCGCCCTGTACCCACGGGCTGTCCTCACCCAGTGCGGGCACCAGACGCGGCGTGTGGTCGATGAGCACCCGGGCAGCGGGCGCGTCGTCGGGATAGCTGCTGACCTCTCCGATCGCGTACACCCCGGGGTCCGTGTCGGTGCGGACGGACCGGGATGCGGCGCGCCGCAGAGCCCAGCCGCCCTCGCCCGGCCGATTCGGAACCTCCTCCCCCGCCAAAACCGGCTCGAGAAGGTCCACGGCCACGCTGTCGGCCAGCCGGGGCACCACCACGTCCGCGAGTTCATCAGCGGTGCGCAGCACGTCCAGGGTCGTCCCGATCCGGGAACCGGCTTGAGCGATCAGAGCGAGCCGCTGCTGGGCGCGGTGGCGCTCGGTGACGTCGATGACAAGGTCGGCCACTCCCAGAACCCGACCGTCGGGAGCTTGCAGACGGAACGCGGACGCCGAATAGACATGCTCACATGAAGGGTCACCGGGCGGACGGCCGCGCTTCTCGAAGCCAAGTACAGGCTCGCCGCTCTCGAGCACCCCGGCCATCACTCGCTCGGCCACCTCGGCGCTGAAATCGGGCCATACCTCGGTCGGCCGCAGGCCCAGCCCCTCCGTCACCCGGGTACCTTGCATCCCTTCCGCTGCGGCGTTGTACCTCATCAGGCGCAGCTGGGGGTTCAGGACGAACAGGCCGATCGGGGACCGGGTGAACAGCGCTTCCAGAAGAGCGCGGTCGACAGCGGAAGCACCCGCTTGCCCGGCCGGAAGCACATCGACGTTCCAGCACACCGCCGCACGCCTGGCCCGCCCGGCACGCACGCGCACCCGACAGCCGATGTGATGCCCGTCCTGGTGCTGGAGTATTACGTCGGCGCAGTTGTCATCCCCCGACGCGTCGGTGACAAGGAATTCCTGTGCTGCCCGGCCGAGGACTTGCTGCGCGGGGTAACCCAGTAGGTGTTCGGCGGCCGGACTCCACTCCACCACGATGCCCAGGTCATCGACGACCAGGGACGCCACGCTCTTCGGGCCGTCCTCAGATCCGGCCTCCGGGCCGGCCCTGCCTGTCGACTCGGTCATGATCACTCGACCGTCTCTCGCGCTGGCCCAGTTCGCTCGCGTATCCCAGTATCACCGGAGTGGTCGAGCTTCGCTCGGCACCCGGTCCCATCCTTCTTCGATTCGATGATGATCCGCAGATCAGCCTGTGACTCCATCCATCGATCGCAGCCCCAGTGCCTGCGACAAGACGTACTCACCCGCGACGAACCACGCCTCCGCGATCTTCCCGTCGACCAGCCCCCACATACCGGCTTCGAGCACCTCGACGCGTCGGCTGGCAGCCTCGATGCTGCCCGACCCCATCAACGGCGCGGGCATCTTCACCGACGTCGCAGCGTTGCAGCGCCAAGGGCACCGTCACCGCCGACTGCTCTTCAGCTCGCGTGACGAGGCCGCTCTCCCGCTGCTCGTGCGAGGCGTCGACGTTCTTGCGGATGTCGACAGCGATGATGAGTTCGTGGTGGGCCTCAACGCGCTGATCACAGGGTTCCGCGCGCTGATCCCCTCCTCCTGGCAGTGACCGCGTGGCCACAGCCCCGCTCGGCCGGCGGCGTCGGCCCGAGTGCTGCCTCCCATGACGACCGGGAAGAGCGGCCACGCTCGCCGGCACATATCTCATGACGCACTGCGGCTGCTCCGCAGTCGATGCTGGCCAGGTCGCCGACGCGCAGGCAGTGGTCCTCGGGAATGCCGTGCGCGACGGCGTCGTGCACGGAGGCGCCGAAGGCGGCGAACAGGACATGTCGGCGTGACCGTGAGGCGCGCGCCGTCGGGCCGGGAACCGGACGTTCCTGACGCGGCACCGCACGAGCGTGTGCCGGTCCGTGCCGGGCGCTGAAAGCGTCCGGTAAGGAAGCTCTCCCTACCTTCCGTCAGTGAGGTGAGCAGCGGCTGCCGCCGCTGCCGGTCACTGGGAGGGAATCGTGGAGAAGCTGAGCGGATGGGTGATCCGCCATCGGCTGGTGGTGGGTCTCAGCTGGCTGGTGATCACGGTGGTGGGCATGCTGGTGGCGCCGTCGCTCTCGGGCCGGCTGCAACCAGGCACCCATGTCACCGGCCCCGGCTACACCGCCAACGTGCAGATCGCCCGGAGCTACGGAGGTGCGACCCAGGACCCCGCTGTCGTGGTCCTGGACCTCCCGACCGGGCAGACCGTCAATTCGCCGCAGGCGCGGGCGAAACTGCGGGCGGTGGACAGGGGCATCGCCACGGCGGCGCCGAGCCTGCGCCTGGTCTCCTATGCCTCGACCGGCAGTCGGACGCTGGTCGGGAACGGTGGGACGAGCACGATCGTCCTGGCCTATCCGCCGAAGCCCGGTGACGACATGGCCACCGATCAGATCGACGCCCTCACCAGGGCTGTCACAGCCGCGGCGCCAGGTCTGACCGTGCACGGCACCAGTCTGCGGGCACTGGAGGCCGGCAACACCACCGGCGGCGGCAACTCCAGCGTCACCGGTGAGCTGATCATCGGAGCGGTCGGCGCGCTGGTGATCCTGACCTGGGTGTTCGGGTCGCTGCTGGCGCTGTTGCCGCTGGTCATGGCCCTGATCTCGGTGCTGACGATGCAACTGCTCGTCTACGGGCTGACGTTCCTGATGCCGTCGTCCTCGCCGATCCACCCGGCCGTGCAGTACATCGTGGCGCTGCTGGGCCTGGGCCTGTCGATCGACTACTCGCTGCTGGTGGTCACCCGCTGGCGCGAGGAGCGCGCGGCCGGCAAGAGCAACGAAGAAGCGGTGCGCGCGGCCGTGCAGCGGGCCGGGCACAGCGTCTGGTTCAGCGGCATGGTGGCCTCGCTCGGCCTGTTCGCGCTGACCGTCATCCCCAACTCGATGGTCCGCGGCATCGGTGTGTCCGGGCTGTTCATCCCCTCCACCGCGACCCTGGTCGCGCTGACGCTGCTCCCTGCGGTGCTGTCCAAGATCGGGCCGCGGGTGGACTGGCCGCGGCGGGCGTCGCGACGGCAGGCGGACAGCCGGTTCTGGACCGGCTGGTCGAAGTTCGTGATCAAGCACCGCGTGGCTTCGGCGGTCGCGGGCCTGGGCATCCTGGCCGCGCTGACCGCCACCGCCGCGACCATCGACATCAGCACGCCGAGCAGCCACGCACTGGCCACCGCCGGCGCCTACACCGACGGCCTGCACACCCTGGAAACCGACGGATTCCCGTCCGGGACGTTGACCGCGGTGCCGGTGTACGTCCCGAACGCCGTCGGCGCGGGGAACACCGTGAACGCCCTGGACACCGTTTCCAGCCTGCGCGGCGCCGCAGCCCCGGCAGGACCGGCCTGGCACACCGGGGGCAGCGCGATGGTCATCGCGATCCCGTACCACGAGGTCGGCAGTGCCGACGGCGGCACCTCGCTGGCCGACATCCGCCGCAGCGTCCCACCCGGTGTGCTGGCCGGTGGCGAGGGCGCACAGAAGATCGACGAGACCAGCGCCACCTACGGCTCGTTCCCGCTGCTGTTCGCTGTGGTCGCGGTGGTCACCTTCCTGCTGCTGACCCGCGGGATGCGGTCGGTCCTGCTACCCGCCAAGGCCGTGCTGCTCAACATGCTGTCCGTGGCGGCCTCCTACGGCCTGCTGGTGATCGTCTTCCAGCACGGCATCGGCATGAAGGCGCTGTGGGGCGCGTCCACCTACGGCGCGATCGACACCCTTGCCCCGGTGCTGATCTTCGGGTTCCTGTTCGGCGTGTCCATGGACTATGAGGTGTTCATCCTGGCCAGGGTCCGCGAGGGATACGACCGCACCGGATCCACGCGGGAGGGCATCATCGAGGGTGTGTCGCGCACCGGCCGCCTGGTGACCTCCGCCGCGTTGATCCTGTTCTTCGCGCTCGCCTCGCTGGCCACGGCGAACGACGTCACCGTGCGCGAGATCGCCATGGGCCTGGCGTTCGGGGTGGTGCTGGACGCTATGGTGGTCCGGATGCTGCTGCTGCCCGCACTGGTCTCGCTGTTCGGTGACTGGAACTGGTGGCTGCCGGACCGGGCCGCGCGACTGCTCCGGCTCCCGGTGACGCGGTCAGCCGACGAGGCCCGTCCGGAGCTGGTTCCGCAGCGGATCGGGGAGGCATAGGCCGTGCGGGTGCTGGTGGTCGAGGACGAGCCGGACGTCGCCGAGGCCCTGGTCTGGGGCCTGCAGGCCGAGGGGTACGTCGTCGACGCGACGGACAACGGCACGGACGGACTGTGGATGGCGACGGAGAACGCCTACGACGTCATCGTGCTGGACGTCATGCTGCCTGGCCTGGACGGGTACCAGGTGGCCAAGCGCCTGCGCGAGCGCGAGCGCTGGACGCCGATCCTGATGCTCACCGCCATGGACGACGACCTCGACCACGCCGAGGGGCTGGACTCCGGTGCGGACGACTACCTCTCCAAGCCGTTCTCCTACCCGGTCCTCCTCGCGCACTTGCGCTCCCTGACCCGACGCACCCTCGGTGCCAGGCCGGCGGTGCTCATCGCCGCCGGCCTGGCACTGGACCCCGCCGGACGCACCGTCACCCGCGACGGGGCGCCCCTGGAGGTGACCGGCCGGGAGGCCGCCGTGCTGGAGTACCTGCTGCGGCGCAAGGGCTCCGTCATCTCCAAGGCCGAACTGCTGGAACACTGCTGGGACGCCCACTCCACCGGCGACCCGGCGATCGTCGAGGTCCTCGTGCACCGGCTGCGGCGCAAGATCGAGAGGCCGAGCGGGCCGACCGTCATCGAGACCGTGCGAGGCAAGGGATACGTCATCAGAAGCGAGAAACCATGACCGGGCTTGCGCGCGCCTGGCGCCGTCTGGCACACGGCGCGCGCCCCCGCACCGTGCGGACCCGCGTCACGGTCATCGCCGGTCTCGCGCTCACCGCGGCCGTCGTCATCGGGCTCCTCGTGATGTACCTGCTGCAGGTCGGCCAGGCCAAGCGCACCATCGCCGGGCAACTGCGCACCTACGCAGTACAGATCGAGCAGTCGGCCACCGGCGGGGCGTTCCCGCAGCCACTGCCGCCGTCGGTGCTCGACACGCAGGCCCAGTCCCAGGTCCTCGCGCCGGACGGGACCGTCATCGCCTCCACACGCAATCTGGCCGGCAGACCGGCTGTGTTCACGCTTGCGGCGGATGCCACGACCCCGGTTCGGCAGAAGGCCGCCGACGGCGTCCTTCCCGGCGAGCTCTCCGTCCTCGGCGAGCACACCAAGGTCGGCGGCCGACCGGTCACCGTCATCACCCTGACTGCCACCAGCCAACGAGACCAGGTCGACGAGACCTTCGCCCGGCTGCTCGTCATCGGCGTGCCGGGCACGCTCCTGGTGGCATGCGGCACCGTGTGGTGGGTGGTCGGCCGCGCGCTGCGGCCGGTGGAGCAGATCCGGCGCACCGCCACCGCCATCACCGCCGCCGAGTTGTCCCAGCGCGTCCCCGAGCCCGGCACCGACGACGAGATCGGCCACCTGGCCCGCACCATGAACGACATGCTCGCCCGGCTGGACGACTCCGCCGCACGGCAACGCCGCTTCGTCGCCGACGCCAGCCACGAACTCCGCAGCCCCCTGACGGCCATCCGCACCGGCCTCGAGGTCGGACTCGCACACCCCGACCGCGCACCCTGGCCCGACATCGCCTCACGGGCCGCCCGGCAGACCGAACGCCTCGAAGCGCTGATCTCCCAACTCCTCGCCCTGGCCAGGGCCGACGCCGGAAAGCTGGCCGCGCGCCGGCAAACCGCCGACCTGTCCGCGTTGCTCGCCGAGATCCGGGCGACAACCACGGCGCCGCACCTGGAGATCGAGCTCGCGGTCCCGGCGCACACCACGGTGACCGGCAACCCGGAGGACCTGTCCCGGCTGTTCCGCAACCTCATCGACAACGCCGCCCGGTACGCGCGGACGAGGGTGTCCGTCACGGCGGGGGTCGAACCGGACGGCATCCGGGTCGAGATCGGCGATGACGGACCGGGAATCCCGGTCGAGGAACGCGAGCGGGTCTTCGACCGCTTCGTCCGCCTCGACGCCGACAGGGGACACGGCACCCGCTCCACCGGGCTCGGGCTGCCCATCGCCCGGGAGATCGCCACGGCGCACGGCGGCACGATCACGCTCACCGAAACCGACGGCGGCGGAACGCGCGCCGTGGTGGCCCTGCCGCGCTGACCTGAAGCGTGGCGTTTGAAGGCATGGGTGCCCCTGTTGCCCATTGAGCGGCGTGCATCGTGAAGCCGCAGGTCAAGAGGCTGGTGTGCGCGGAGTTCGGAGCGCTCGGGCTGGTCGTGGGCGGATGACTACGGCGGAGATCATCGGTCACCGGGAGACTTCGCGGTCTGTGAGGACCAGCAGGGCCCCGACCAGGGCGGTCGCCCATCTCGGGTCGGTGCGAACCTTGCCGAGCACGCGCCAGTTCTCGAGGTGGGCGAAGCCGTTCTCGACCGGAGCCCGGACGGCCGCGGGCGCTTTGTGGGAGAGCTTCTGCCCTCGCGTCAGGGGCCGGTTCCGGACGGCCTTGCAGCCGCTGATCACCGCGAGGTCGGCGTCGGGATCTGTGTCGTCGAGTCCGACGAACCCCAGGTCGGCGATGGCCCCGAGCCCGGCCGTCCGCAACTTGTGCGTGAGCTGATCGTGTCGGCAGGCGGTGATCTCCGAGGCCCGTCCGGGCCGGGTGGCCGAGACCCAGATCAGTCGGCCTTGTCGTCGGTGAGCGCGATCACGAGCAGGCCATGGCATTTGCTCTTGCCGGAGTAGTTCTTCCGGTTCTCGTCTCCGCTGCGTCTGCGGGTGCGGATCAACGTGCCGTCCAGCAGTACGATCCCGCCGCCCTTTCGGGCGATCTTCTTCAGCACGCGGTCCAGGCGCGGGGCGCGGGCAGCCAGCAGACCGACGACCTCGCGCACTCAGCGGGTGACGGTGGTGCGGTGCACCCCGTTCCCACCGGCCAGGTCGCCGGGCCGCTGGTCACAGCGCAGGACCGCCAGCACGATCCCCCGCGATCTTTCCTGTGGGCCGGGCCCGCCACGGCGAGCCGATCTTCTTCAGATGGCTGCGTATCAGGTCGGCGAGATGGTTCAGGGTGGCGCTCGACAGCGGCAGGCGGGCGGTGCAGACAAGACCGGACAGTCAGCGGAACAGGCGGAAGAACCCGCGCACCTGCTTGACCAGCGACTCCGGCTGCTCCAGCGCGGCGAAGTGGCCACCATGCGGCAGTTCCTCGAACCAGCGCAGGTCGGTGAACCGCAGCTCGGCCTCCCGCCTCGACGGGCGGGTTATGTCGCGCGGGTAGACCGACAGCCCGGATGGCGCGGTCACCTTGTCCCGGAAGTTGGCGAAGCTCTCCCAGTACAGGCGCGCCGACGAGGTGGCCGACGCGGTGAACCAATAGACCGAGATCTCGTCGAGGATCGTCTGCCGCGACAACGCGTCCTCGGGATGGCCGTCGTTGTCCGTCCACGCCCAGAACTTCTCGGCGATCCAGGCGGCCTGTCCCGCCGGGGAGTCGGTGAGGCCGTAGCCGAGCGTCTGCGGCCGGGTCGCCTGGATCGCCGAGTACCCCTGGCCGGTGCGCTGCATCTCCTTCTCGGCCTCGAGATTCGCCAGCTCCGCGGGCGTCGGGTCGTCGAACGTTGCCCTTGCAGATATCTCCGTCCGTGCAGGTCAGGCGGCGTGTTCGTACTCGTGAAGGATGCCGCCGAGGCCATCGCGTCTTCGTATGTCGAGGCGGGCTATTTGGTCCGGACCGGCGATCGGGGCGGGCAGCGGGTAGAGCGGACGGGCGTTCGCGATGCCCTGATGCGGCCGGTGTCCGTTGTAGAACTGCTCGAACTCACGCAGGACGTTCAGCAGGTGCCGCTGGTTCCAGATCAAGGTCCGGTCCAGCAGCTCGCGCCGGCACGTTTGCACCCACCGCTCCACGGTCGCGTTCATTCTCGGCATCCGGACCCCGCTGAGCACGACCTCGATCCCCACGTCCTTCAAGATGGCGTCGAACAGCCCGGGGAACTTGCCGTCCCTGTCCCGGATCATGAACCTTGCCCGAGAGCCCGCGTCCTCCAGGTCCATCACGAGATTCTTCGCGGCCTGGACCACCCAGGACGCGGTCGGGTGGGCAGTGGCGCCCAGGACGCGGCCCCGGCGACTGCCGTGCTCGATGACGGCGAACACGTACAGCCGCACTCCGGTCAGGGTGACCTTCTCGAAGAAGTCGCAGGCCAGCAGGGCATCGGCTTGGGAGCGCAGGAAGTCGCCCCAGGTACTGGAGCTCCGTTCGGGCGCCGGGTCGATCCCCGCCTCCTTCAAGATCTCCCATACCGTGGATGCGGCCACCTTTACCCCCAGCACGAGCAGCTCGCCGTGCACCCTCCTGTAGCCCCAGCCGGGATTCTCGCGCGCCAGGCGCAGCACCAGGACGCGGATGGAGTGCACGGTGCGCGGCCGGCCCGGGCGCTTGGGCCGGGACCCGGCGGCATGGCGGCGCGCGACCAAGTCACGGTGCCATCGCAACACCGTGTCCGGCCGCACCAACAACCGCAACCGACGCAGCACATCCCGCGGGAGCCGGTGCAGCAACGCCGCCAGGAACGCCCGATCGCCCGGCTCGAACCGCGGCCTGTTCCCGCCCAGCTGCCGCTCCAACATCGCAATCTGATGGCGCAGCACCAGAATCTCCACGTCCTTGTCCCGGTCGCTCATCGGCAGCAGGCGCAGCATGACGAACGCGTTCGTCACGCCCAGGTAAGCCAGTCGCAGCAGCACGGCCGATCATGTTCCCGCAGCGTCCGGCACGCGCACCGGAGCACCGGCCCAACCGACCGGGAGTGTCAAGACCCGCGAAACCCGCATACCGCTCTCACCTGTACGGACGAGGTTTCCGGCAAGGGCAGGGCCCGCCGCGCGCCGCCGAACTCCCGCGCGGTCATCCCGCCCACGACCACCGTGCCCGCGGCGGCCAGCGCGGGCCACAGCCGCAGGCCCGCCTCCGAGACCCCGAACAGCGACAGCGAGACCCGGGCCAGCAGAGGCGCCAGCGCCGGCTGGTCCACATAGCTCGCCTGAAGGTGCCGAGCGCAGTCCAGGAAGTACAGCTCGTCGAGGTGGAAGCCGTAGCGCGGCGACAGCGCCATCAGCACGGCTAAGACCACCACGGCGACGGCGAACACCCGCCGGTCCAGCGGTGCGATCCCCCCGCCGGCCTCCCCGTCCGCACGCCACCCCACGTCCGTCGCGTCCGTCATCCCCGCTACGCCCCGTCCTCGGCCCCTCGGTCGCGTCACCCGGCCGGGGGCGGCCCGGCCCGCACGCTCCCGGGCCGCTCGTACCCTACGCACCCAGTCCACACGCGGTGAAGCGCCCCCGGCCAGCGCCTCCGGGCGGCCCCTCGGATCGGCTCGTTGCGGCCTGAGCGGCCCTGCCGGGTGGTGTCTGCGCCATGCCACTGCCTGTGCAGCTGTTGCCTGACGGGCCGCCAGCATGACGTCGCAGTAAATGCCGGATGTGGCCATGGAGCCCGGAGCGCTCGACGGCCTGTTCATGCACGTCGTCGATGAGCGCGGGATTCAGTTCGTCAGCTCGGTCGGCACAGAGGGCTCCTTTCGGGCCTCACGCAACGATGATCACCTGATACCACTCACTGTCGAGGATGCGGTCGGACTGCACCGCCCGCCCCAGCTCGCCACCCGCAGCTTTGTTGTCGTCATTGTCGACATGAGCCCGTATGCAGGGCGCGTTGGGCGGGCTGCCCCGGTCGACGGTGACGCCCGCGACGTCCCATACGCCACCGATCTGGCGCGGGGTGATGTCCACACACAGGGCACCGTCATTCCCGCCCTGGTAGGTGCTCGCGAAGGGGTACTCGTCACAGGAATCGTTGGGGACACCGGTGGCGCCCCGCACGAAGCGCAGTGGCCCACGGTCGCAGGTCGTGGCACGCCTGTTTCTGTTGTCCGGGTCGAGGGGGTCGACAAACCGCTCCAGTGGGTGGTCGGCGTCGCCGAATCTGCCCGAGAGGTTCTTCTGCGCCCACTCGTAGGCGACGGCCGCCCCGTGGTAGACCGATTTCGAGAAGGTCACGTCGGCCAGGTGGCCCATGACGATGCAGCCGGGGCTGTTGCCGACCTCGTCGTCGCAGCGCACCTCGGGGCCGAGCCACTCGGTGTGGGTAGTCCGGGGCGCCGCGCCGAGGATGGTCCCGTCCACGCGGTAGGTGGGCTGGATCTGTGAGTGGAACCCCTTGCCGACGGTCGAGGTGTAGGTGAGGGTGCCGCCATCCTTGCCCTGGCCACTGTGCAGGAGCACGGGTGCGCCGCCCCAGGCCGGTGGCCCCGCAGTGCACTGGCCGCTGCAGGCGGAGCTCAGCGACAGCGTCACGCCGGTGATATTGGGCGTCATCTCGGTGACGTAGGCGCTGACGTCCTCCGACCACCGCGCGCCGGACAGGGAGGCCATGGACGACGCGGCCACGACCATGACATCGGCGTGGCCGATCACCACCTGCTTGTCGTCGAGGAGCTCGTAGAGGACCACGTGCCGTGTGCAGTACGCCTTGCGGGTGGAAACGACAGGGTCGCTGGAATCCTTGGTGCAGAGGTCCGCCCCCGGGTTGCCGGCGCGGACAGGAGCAGGGGCGAGGGCAGAGGCGGGTTCTGCCCTGAGGCATGTCCAGGCCGCGCCCTGGCGTTGGAGTGCGGAGCCAGGGGCGGTGTCCGTGCAGGTGCCGTGGCCCTGGGGGGTTGCCCGGCTCGTGGGCGGTGCGGCGGCGGCTGTTGAGGTGCCCACGGCGCACAGGGCTGCGGTGAGGGCGAGCGAGGCTACCGCCGCCAGGCCGCGTCTGACGTGTTTCACGAGGTGGTCCCTTCCTTCGGTGGCCCCTTTGCGGGCACACCGATGGCATGGAACCGGGCAACTCCCGTTCATACCAACCGAGAACGGGACAGTTTTTGATCGTATTTGGCCAGTTGTGGCGTCGCCCTGCCGCCCCCGGCGGCGCTAATTTCACTCCCACTCACCTCACAGACCACGCACAGCAGGGGGAAAACAACGATGCGCCGCACAAGAACCCGCCTGGGCAGAGGGCTCGGAGCGCTCTTAGCCACCGCGACGGCCGCCGTGGGCCTGGCCGCCGGCCCGGCCGCCGCCGCACCGGCCGCGCCCGCCGCCGCCCAGCAGACCGCCGAGCCCGGCCAGAGCTGTACCGCAGCCGATCTCGGCAAGCGCCACCCGGTCATCAAGAGCACCGAAGTCGCCCCAGTGATCACCCACTTCAAGGGCTGGTACGTCACCGAGGGCACGACCGGCTCCCAGACCATCTCCACCAACACCCAGACCACCATCTCGGTCTCCGTCGGCGTCAACGGCAACGTGCAGGGCAGCTTCGCCGTCGACGCCCTCGGCATGGTCGGCGCGAGCCTGGGCCTGAACGTGCAGGTCAACTACACCTCCACCAGCAGCGTGTCGAACTCCATCACCTGGAACTTCTTCCAGCCCGGCTACTACGGGCTCTACAAGGGCACAAAGAAGGTCACCGGCACCTACGGCAGTCTCAACTGCAATCGCGTCCAACAAAGCGACGGAAGCTACGCGTTGAAGTGGCTCGAGGGCCCCGACACCGGCAGCTACACCACCTACACCACCATCGAAGAAGGCGCGGTGCGCTGCGAGGACAAGGTCCCCGCCAACAGCATCATGGCCAAGGCACAGAGCCTGCTGGACTGCGCCACCGCCACCGCCAAGCACGCGGCGGGCCCGGTCCCCTCGGCAAAGGCCACCGCAGCCCGGCACGCCGCCGAGAGCGCCACCAACGCCACCAAGAACGCGAAGAGCGCCCCGGTCACCGCGCCCACCGCGCAGGCCGCTCTCACCTGTGGCACCGACGCCTACAAGATCGCCGTACCCGACAAGCCCCTGAACTGGAGCGCACCGCTCCTGGCCAACGACGGCATCCGCCTGCGCGAATCCAACTTCACCAGCGCCCACCTGGACAACTGGCGGCTGTGCAACGTGACGGAGAACAACGGCGTCCTTGAGGCGTCCCTGTGGAACTGGGGCAACGGCGGGTGCGCGACCATCGCCGAGCAGAACGCTGCCAACGAAGGGGCGGCCCTGACAACGGCCACCTGCGCAGAGGACGACCTCCAGCGGTTCTACATCTACCGCGACGTCCCCGGCTCCGGGAAAATCGGCCTCCAGAACAAGTACACCGGCTACATGATCGGCCATGACCGCTACGCCGACGGCGAGTTCCTGCGCCAGTACAGCAGCGGAAGGCCGGACGGCACCGGCACCTACGACCTCGTGAAGGTCTGACCGCCAACCAGCCATAACCGCTCGGGCCCTGGCCGAATCCGTCTGGGGCCCGAGCCGCGCGCGGCGGGCGGGTCGGGTCATGCCTACCGAGGGACGGCAACACACCTCACCTGGGAAAACGTGACCCTAACCTTCGATTTGGGAATCGCTTCTCAACGCACACACTTGAGTAGCTGTAGCGGGCATGATGATCCATCGTGGATCTCTCGGGGATAGCCGCCATCCTGGCGCTTGTAGGCATACCAGTGGGCGTGCTCACAACTAGGTGGCAAATGCGGGCAACCTTGCGGCAGGCCGAGATGGCACAGCGCAGCGCCCTAGACGTCGCGGCCCGGCAGTCCGATGGGGCCAAGGAGCTCGCCACCGAGCAACAGACAGCTGACCGCAACAAGTGGATGCTCACGACCAGGTACACGGTTTACCGGAGCCTCCAGGGTTCCGTAGCGAACTTCAAGCACGAGGTGCTGGCGAGTGACAACGAGTGGGATAGAGCAGCCGTCGAGAAGGCGTTCGACGAACTGCACGAAGGCGTTCACAGCGTGTCGGAACTTGGACCTGAGCAAGTCGGGCAGGCAGCAAGGCTGCTGAAGGCCGCATGCTTCACGATGATGCGCCGTGCAAGTGGCCCCGGCGGCCTTGACGAGATCTGGCGACGCACGGTCAGTCCCGCGCGCCAGGACCTAGACGAGGCCATCCGCAAGGCTCTGGCTGACTGAGTGGCGCCTGCTCGGGCGGCCCCGAAGTCGTCTTCGCTGTGCTGTAAGGCCCAGTGGTCGATCACAATGCCGCGGTCGTCAATGACGGTCACGTCGTGGCTGGCGCTGGCCCAGTCCCATCCGACGAACATCAGTCTCGTCCCCTCTGCCGGAGTTGGTGGCTGACTCCGCAGGTGACGAGACCCGGCTGCCGGTTCCTCATTGTTCGGCCCTCGTCGGTGGGGCATGTCCTTGACGCCGGTCTGGGGCCTCGGCGTGTCAGGGGCGGCAATACTCAAACTGGCCGTCGAGTGCGGCACGGCAACGAGGCCGTCCCCGACACTCACCGGGGAGTCACGGCCCATGGGGTGGGCCGCAGCATTGATGCTTCCTTGGCGGAGGCTCACTGACCCGGCCGCTCCGGGCTCCGTCCACGAAAGACACGAAAGAGAGGAACCCCGGCCGACGCACGGCTGGGGTTCCTCAAGGCCGTGAATACCGGTCGGGGTCAGCGTTGCAGGGTGAGGAGACCCGGTCGCCACGGCAGCAGGTTGTAGGGGGTGCCCGGCGGTGTGCTGGGGGACTTGCCCTGGTAGAGGAGCTGCAGGTTGCAGGGGTCGACGGTCATGGTCTGGTCGGGGTTGTTGCGGACCAGGTCACCGTGGCTGATGTCGTTGGTCCAGGTGGCACCGCTGTTGGCCTTGCCCGCGAAGGGGTTGCTCTCGCCGGCGGCCTGCGGGGTCCACGGACCGTCCAGGCTGGAGGCCGTGAACGAACGGAAGAAGCGGTCCTCATTCGCACCGCGAGCCTCGACGATCATGAGGTACTGGTTCTGGCCCTGGACCTTGTAGACCTGCGGCGCCTCGAACAGGTTTTTCGTCGTGTCGGTCATGACCGTCGTGTACGACGAGCCGAAATTACCCGGGAAGTTCCCGATCGGCATGCTCGCCCGGTAGATGTTGCCGTTGTCACCGGCGAAGAACAGGTACATGTTCTGGTCGTCGGCGATCAGGGTCTGGTCGATCGGGCCGGCGCCCGGGATGCTGCCGGTGAACAGTGCCTGCGGCGCGGACCAGCTGTTGGGGTTGGTGGGGTCGCTTGAGGTGCGGTAGAAGAACGGCCACTGACCCCACTGGGACGCCAGTACCCAGATGTTCTTGGGCGCGAAGTAGAACAGCGTGGGCGCCACCGTGCCCTGGTTCATCCCGGTCTGGCCGGCCGACGCCATGTCCGACCAGTTCGTGAAGGGAGCGAAGCCCATCGAGCCGTATGACCCGGATTGGTCGACGGTCGAGCCGTAGACCAGGTGCTTGCCGTTGTACACCACGTTGGTGAAGTCCTTCAGCGAGACCCAGCCGTTCGCCGGCTGCGCCAACGGACCTGTGGAGGTCCACCGGTATGTCGACGGAAGAGAACACGTGCTGCCCGCTCCGGACAGGCCGGTCCACTTCTGGTTGTCGGCGCCGTTGCACGACCAGAGCTGCACGGCCGTGCCGTTGGCCGTGGCGCCGCCCGAGGCGTCCAGGCACAGCCCGGACTCCACGCCGACGACCGTGCCGTCGGAGTTCACCCGCCACTGCTGGTTCGCACCGCCGTTACAGGCCCAGATCTCCACCTTGGTCCCGGCCGTGGTGGCCTGGCCCGGGACGTCCAGGCACTTGTTGCCGTACACGGTCAGCTGGTTGCTGTCCGTCAGCGTCCACTGCTGGTTGGACCCGCCCGTGCAGCCCCAGATCTGCAGGAACGTGCCGTCGGTCTGGCTGGCGCCCGGCACATCGAGACACCGGCCGGAACCAACGCCGCGTAAGGCGCCTCTGGTTGCCGCCTGAGCCGGGCCGGCGACGAGCAGCGCCGCCAACGAGACCAATGCCGCAATCGCGGCGGCGAACACCGCGGACGGATGCCTGCGGCTGAAACTATGTCTGCGCATGGACGACCTCGTAATCCTCGTAATCCTTGAGCAAGCGGTCCGGTTGGCCCCGTCGGAGGCTGTGCGGACTGTCGATGCGGTGCAGTCCCGGCGCTGTTCGCGATACCGAACAAAGGTCGAAGAGCCGAGCAACCGGATCATAGAGAACCGGTGGTCAGCGTCAATACCTCTCGGCACAATTCGCGAACCGAAAGCATTCGCAGGCTGAAACCGGGCGGCCTCAAGTTCCGTGGTGGTGCGGGCCTTTGGCGTGAGGGGGCAGGCAGGCTGCAGTGCGGGCAGGCACCGGCGGAGCACTGTGTCTCGGGCATCTCCAGCTCAGAGGGTAAGAGGCAGCTCGGTCCGGGCGGTCATGAGGATGTCGTGGTTTGCGAAGAGGGCGTCGAGCTGGGCAGGCGACCTGACTGCCGACTTTCGAGAAGCCCTGACGCATTGCCTGTTGCCTATTTCCTACGTGAGGTCCAACGACGCCCTCGCTCGGCCGATCACCGCCGTGTGGGTGTGTCAGTTTCCGAAGGAGTTCCAGGGGGCCTTGGGTCAAGCCCCGATCGCGTCACAGGGCCTGGCCTGCGCAGGAAGCGGCTGGATGAAGGCGCTCTCACCGTCGAGCCGACGATGTGCCAGTCCGCGTGTCCCGGCTCCAACCAACGTGTCACGGCTCACTCAAGAGGCACGCCTCCACGCGGCTCCGCGATGGCGTCGAGGCCGCAGTGGTCAACTATCGCTGGAGGTCACCCAGCCGGAGAAGGCGTGCTCGGCCGGATCAGTGACCGGCATCATCGCCAGCCGGGCCGGCCTGACCTTCAACGACTTCCTGGTCCACCTGGCCCCGCTGGCCGCCGTACTGGTCGTCGTCCTCCTCGTCCCGTGCCGGGTGATGTTCCGCAAGTCCTTCGCCTACGACGACGATCGCGCCGCCGAGATCATGGCGCTGGAGGAGCGCGAGGCCATCAGGGACCCGCGGCTGATGGTGCAGGGGCTGATCGTGCTGGCCCTGGTCGTGGCCGGCTTCGTGCTGCACCCGGTGCTGCACTACGAGCCCAGCATCGTGGCTCTGCTCGGTGCCGGGCTCCTGGTCGCCGGCTCCGAAGTGGAGACCAACGACGTCCTGGCGGAGGTGGAGTGGCCCACACTCGCCTTCTTCGCCGGCCTGTTCATCATGATCGGCGGGCTCATCGACACCGGGGTCGTCAGCGAGGTCTCCCGTTGGCTGGCGAACCTGATCGGCGGCAACAGCCTGGGAGGCTCCTTGACCCTGCTCGGCGGCTCTGCCGTGCTGTCGGGCGTCGTCGACAACATCCCGTACGTCGCCACCATGGCGCCCATCACCAGCGACCTGGTACGCGACATGGGCGGCACCGGCCACCACGTGCTGTGGTGGGCCCTCGCTTTGGGCGCCGACCTGGGCGGCAACGCCACAGCGATCGGCGCCTCCGCCAACGTCGTCGTCCTCGGTATTGCCGAACGCAACCGCCAGCCCATCTCCTTCTGGCAGTTCACCAAGTACGGCCTGACCGTGACTGCCGTGACCGTAACGATCTCCCTGGCCTATGTGTGGCTGCGTTACTTCGCCCTGGCCTGAACCCGGCGCAAGTGCGATCGCTGCCCAAGGCACATTTGTGGTGCGAACGGCTACGGCTGAACCGGACGACCAGGCGCCGTGTGCGCGGCTGCGTGCCTTGCGGCGACGGCTACGGCGACCACGCTGACTTCTTCCCCGAGCCTTGCTCAGGAGCGTTCTCGCCGCCGGGGCCAGAAACGGGCCGAAGGACGGCATCAAAGCCGCGTAAAGATTGCCGGAACCAGGAAGGCTGTCTTGAGGGAGCTCCGGCGATCGTCGCCGGTACCGGGATAGCGGGCGCGGGGATCTACGGAATCACCGACGGCATCAGCCGGTTCAGCAACGGCCTCGGCCAGGCACTGCGCGAGGCCGATTCGAATGGCGGCGGCGGTTCGCTCGGTTCCGACAAGTACTGGCCCAACGGCAAGGCGTCCGACGTCTGCGGAATCGAGCGCAGCACCGGTTGTGAACAAGTGGCAGAATCCATTCAGCAGAGCATCGGCGGAAACCGCATGCGTGTTACGGACCGCTACGGAGCACCAACCCTCGGCAAGTACCGTGAGCAGGATTCTTTCTGGGGCCACCACGATGTCGTCGTCAAGGACGGCCGTGTATACGATGCCTGGACGGGGTCAGAAGGTGAGCCGCTGGACGAATATCGAGGGAAATTTGAATACGGCGACGACCTGGTATTCACCCCGCTCGACTAGAAAGGAATAGCGTGGAATTTCCCACCCGACTCCGAGACGCTCACAGAAGGCCTGGCGCTTACGGGCTCGACGGCTCGTACCTGAACTATGTAGCCTTCATCAACGGAGGTGACGCGGCAACAGATGGCGAACTGCTCCGAGGTTTCCGCCCATGGCTCGCGGAGAGGCTCGGACACGGTACGAACCTCGTCTGGTGGGCGCTTGTGCAGGAGATATACGCTGCCGAAGCCAATGTCCCGAGCGATGCTCCGTCGGCAAACGAGGATCTGTGCAACCTCTTGTTCAGCCTCCTGAGTGAGTACTTGGCTGGGGACGCTGCCTGAGGGCGGCCCCACGACAGGCTGACACCTGGTCCGCGTTGCCTGCGCGACGTCGAGCCGACGTGCAGTCCTGCCTGTTCTGAGGAGCGTCCACCCAAGGCGGTCACCCCAGGGACGAGCCCTCGCTCTCCCGCCATGGCTCCATACCGTAGGCCCGGACCACACATGGTCCGGGCCTACGTCGTACCCGGTGGTTCTATGTCAAGCCCAGGATTGGCGAGACGGGGATATCACCGGACAGCACGACGGTGGGCCCACATGAACTCTGAGCGCCTGGCTCCGAACCCCAAGCAGACCGCAGTGTGCATAGGCAACCGCCCGGGACCAATCCCGCGCGCACAGGACCACGGCGGACGCATCCGCTACGCGGCGGGACTCGGACACCACTTTTGCGGCCTCAGGGACCACTAGTGGGCGGTGCTCCGGTGGTCACTCCTGGGGACCAAGCCCGCGTGCGCGGAGACCACTTTGTCCCGATCAAGGCGTTCTCATGGTGGTCGGGACCAGCCCCGCCTGCGCGGGTGCCACAGGCCGTGAGCTGGGCGTATACGTGACCGGTGAGTGGATCTCCGCCCCTTCCAAGGAAGCGGATAATTCACCCTCTCGGCCGTTGGGCCTGCTGGCAGGGAGAACGCGGGCCCGCCCGGAGCAGCTTGGCCGTGCCCTTGCCGATAACCTCATCCGCCCTGGTGAGGGCCGTTGAGCAAGGATTCGCGGGATGTCGACCGTGTCGCCGGGTCGGCGCTCTGGCGGGACTGGCGACTGCCCCGGAATGATGATCAGCCGTGCTGCTGCGATTGGCCTATCCGGGTGTGACAAACGCGTTCGCGATTCTGCGACTGCTGCCGATGCGCGACCGCGACAAGGATGTTGAGATCCTCGCACTGCGCCATCAGATCACCCTGCTGGAGGTCACGTCCGCGGGAGTGGTGTATCGACGGCCACTCGGTGATCTCTTCTTTGCGGCTATGCGGTGAGTTCGGTGGGCAGGACGGTGTGGTCGGTTTGTGACTCGATCGGCTGGAGGCGGGCCTTCGCGAGCAGGTCGAGGCCCATGTAGCGGCGAGCCTCGGTCCACTCGTCGTTCTGCTCGGCCAGGACCGCGCCGACCAGGCGGATCAGGGCGGTGCGGTCGGGGAAGATGCCGACCACATCGGTGCGGCGGCGGATCTTCTTGTTCAGCCGCTCCTGCGGGTTGTTCGACCAGATCTGCCGCCAGATCTCACGCGGGAACGTGGTGAACGCCAACAGGTCATGCTGGGCGGCGTCCAAGTGGGCTGCTGCCTTGGGGAACTTGGCCTCCAGGGTGTCCAGCACATGTCGCATCTGGGCCTGGACGGCGTCGGTGTCGGGCTGTTCGAAGACCGTCCGCAGTAGCGCGGCCACCCACGGCTGGGCGGACTTGGGTACCTGGCTCAGCAAATTCCGGGCGTAATGCGTGCGGCATCGCTGCCAGGAGGCGCCGGGCAGGACTGCTCCGATCGCGTTCACCAGGCCGGTGCGGGCGTGGGAGACGACCAGTTGGACGCCGGACAGGCCGCGGGCGGTCAGGGAGCGCAGGAAGGCGAGCCAGCCGGCGCCGTCCTCGGCTGTGGCGACGTCGATGCCGAGGATCTCACAGTGCCCGTCGGCGTTGACGCCGACCGCGATCAGCGCGTGGACGTTGATGATGCGGCCGCCCTCGCGGACCTTCTGGGTCAGCGCGTCGCCCCAGACAAACGCATACGGCCCGGCGTCCAGGGGTCGGTTACGGAATGCGGCGACCTGCTCGTCCAGATGCCGGGCCATCGAGCTGACCTGCGACTTCGACAGCTGGGTCACGCCGAGGGACTCGGCGAGCTTCTCGACCCGGCGGGTGGACACTCCCAGCAGGTAGGCGGTCGCGACCACTGAGACGAGAGCCTGCTCGGCCCGGCGACGGCGTTCCAGGAGCCAGTGCGGGAAGTAACTGCCCTGACGCAGCTTGGGGACGGCCAGTTCGACAGTGCCGGCGCGGATGTCCCACTCGCGCGGGCGGTAGCCGTTGCGGTGATTGACTCGCTCGTCGCTGACCTGCCCGTACTCGGCATTGCAGAGAGCGTCGGCCTGGGCGGACATGAGCGCGCCGGCGAACGTTTTGACCATCGCGCGCAGCAGATCAGGACTCGCCGCGGCGAGGTTGTCCTCGGCGAGGGCGTGCAGGGGCAGACTGTCTGGTGCGGTCATCGTGCTGATCTCCTTCGAGCTTCGACACCTCGAAGATCAGCCGGTGGCCGCTCGTCTATGCGGGCCTCATCCCGATGCCGGAGCAAACCCCGGATCAGGTCGAACCCGTACACCATCTCCATGGACGCAACCCATGACCTGGGGCGTTGCCAGGGGGCAACCGCATGGACACGTACGATGAGGAATGGGCAGGAGCATCGACGCTTGGGGCGAGGACCAGCTGGCCGCCTCGCCCGAGTGGGGCCCGAGAAGTACGCCGGCATCCGACGACGGTTGGAGGACAGCCCACCCGCTGTTGCCGCTGAGGAGGCCCAAGCGGATGGCACCTTCCCGCTCGGGCAGCTAGCGCGTCAGTGAGTGATCGGTGATGCAGCCGTCACCGCCGACGGCTCCGGGCGCGGCCAGGCACGCCGACCCCGTCGCCGCCCCAGCTGGTGCCGGTGGGGCAGGTCGCGGGGACGCCGGGTGCCGGAGCGCCGGCCGTACCGCCCCCGCCGAGGGTGTCCCTGAATTCGGGTGTCGCCCGGCGCACCCTGGCCGCCCTTGGCGGCCGTGTTCGGGGGCTGTCGCCACGCGCGCAGTCGCCGAGGCTGGTTCGGCATGTCCGGGGCGGTCAGGGTTTCGCCAGGGCAGTTCGCAGAGCGTCGAGGGCGGCAGTGCGGAAAGCGGTCATTGAAGGTGCTTTGCCGTCGAGCAAGGCATCAGCACCGTGGTACATGCCTGGTTCGAGCCGCAGTTCGCAGGCGACGCCGGCCTCGCTCAGGCGTCGGGCGTAGTCGACGTCTTCGTCGTGGAACAGGTCGAGGTCGCCCACACCGATCCATGCGGGCGGCAGCCCGTCGAGGTTCCTACGCCTTGCCGCCGCAATGTAGGGGCGATCGTCGCGGTCCTGTGGCGGGCGGCCGAGGTAGGAGGTCCAGGCGAAGCGGTTGGAGTCCGGGGTCCACGTATAGATGGCGCTGTTGGGAGGGTCGACGCGTAGAGCCGTGCGGTCGTCGAGCATGGGGTAGAGGAGCAGTTGGAACCGGACCGGCACTCTTGAATCGTGGGCGCGCTGGACTACGGCGGCGGCGAGTCCGCCTCCGGCGCTTTCGCCGCCGACGGCGATGCGGGCGGGATCGATGCCGAGGGCGGCGGCGCTGGCGTGAAGCCAGCGGAGCGCAGCGAAGGAGTCGTCCAAAGCTGCGGGGTACGGATTTTCGGGTGCGAGGCGGTAGTCGACGCTGACGACCAGAGCGCCGAGTTCGTCGGCAACGCGGCTGCACCAGGTGTTCTCCTGCCGAGCGGCACCCATGACGGTTCCTCCGCCGTGGATCCAAAGCAGCGCTGCGCGCGGCGCTTGGCCTGATGCCTGGTAGGTGAGCACCTCGACGGGGAGGTCGTCGGTCGTGGCCGGCAGCGTGCGCCGCTCGATGCGGACGCCGGGCCTCAAGGCGGCTCCCGCCAAGGGCACGAGGCGGCGGGCGATGGCCAGAGTGATCGGGTTGCCGAAGTTCAGCGGGAGGAAGAGCACTGGGTGCCGCAGCTCGCGGGGGACTGCCGCCAGAGCGCGGCGACGTGTGCTGATCGCCGCGGCAGCGCCGAGGGTTGCTGCGGCGCCCAGGCCGCTGAGAACGCGTCGGAGTGTCATGTACTGCACACCTTTCGTTCGGGTGGTCGCGGTTCTCGGCTTCAAGCGGTGGCGCCTTGCCGGTCGGCCGCGGTTTCCAGGTCGGGCAGTGGCTGCCGGCAGATCTCGTGGGCCTCGTTGCCGGGAAGGCCGAACATCCGCAGCAGATCCTCGGCGACCTGGTCGGCCGCTTCGGGCGTCGTCGCGTCGGGGTTGTCGCGCAGGGGTCGGCCGAGGCAGAGCGCCGCACCCGCGACAAGGGCTTCCGCTTGACACGACCACCTTATCGGTAACAGTGTATCCATTATGAGTACCTGGTCTGAGCCCCAACCCGATTCCCGGTTCGTCGAGGTGGACGGCCTGCGGATCCACTACAAGCGCGCCGGGCACGGACCGGCACTCGTACTGCTGCACGGCAGCGCCTCATCCCTCCAGCACTTCGACCGCGCCACGGACCTCCTGTCGGAGTCGTTCGACGTCATCCGTCTCGACCTGCCGGCGTTCGGCCTGACGGGCCCGCGCCCGGACCGCGACTACCGCGTCCCGGCGTACGCCGCGACGGTGGCGGGCTTCGCGGAGGCGCTGGGCGTGCCGCGCTACGCGTTGGCCGGCAATTCCCTGGGCGGCAACATCGCCTGGAACGTCGCGCTGGATCATCCGGAGCGGCTGACCGGCCTGGTACTGGTCAACGCCACCGGCTACCCGGAGAAGACGGTGCCCGCGGGGATGCGCCTGACCCGCAACCCGCTGGTGCGGCCCCTGCTGAGGCGGGTAATGCCGCGCGGGGCCATCGAGCGCAACCTGCGCGAGGCCGTCGGGCCGCACTCGCAGATCGTGGACGACGCCATGGTGGACCGCGCCTACCAGCTCATGAGCCGCCCCGGCAACTGCTCGGCCTTCGTCGACTTCTGCAACACCGACCAGCCGGACCGCAGCGCGCAGATCCCCCGCATCACGGTGCCCACCCTGGTGCTGCGCAGCGCGAGCATCGACGGCCAGCACTTCGCCCGCGACATCCCCGGCGCCCAGGAGCTCGTCCACCCCCACGGCGGACATCTGCTGCCGGAGGAGGAACCGCAGTGGGTCGCGGACGCGATCGCGAAGTTCCTCGGCTCCTGCACCGACACCCCCGCGAACTGAGGGCAAGGAGACCCGTTCCATGAAGTACTTCGTCGCCCCGGGCGAGGACCTCAAGCTCACCGCCGACTCGCGCACGGCGCTGCGCGGCAGTTTCATCGAGCTGTCCGACGGCGTCACCCACTACGAGTTGACGGGGCCCGAGGACGGGGAAGTGGTCCTGATGGCGGGCGGTCTGACCATCCCGCTGTTCTACTGGGACGGCCTGGTCAGCGAGCTGCACGCCCGCGGGCTGCGCACGCTGACCTGCAGCGCCTACGGCCGCGGCTACTCCGACCGGGTGCAGGCGCGATACGACGAGACGCTGTTCACGCGGCAGCTGGCCGAGCTGACGGACCGGCTGGGCCTGACGGCGCGGCCCCTGCACCTGGTCGGCACCTCCATGGGCGCGCTCGTCAGCATGACGTACGCGGCCCAGCACCGCTCGTCGGTGTCCACTCTCACCATCGTTGCACCCGCCGGTCTCGCGAAACCGCGGTGGGCCTCCCCCGACCGGCTGCTGCGCAGCGATCTGCTGGCCGGAATGGTCGCCCGCCGTCGCGGCCTTCAGCTGCTCCAGGGGCACCTCGGGCACAACGTCCGGGACCCCGAGCTCGGCGCGCGACTGACCGAGATGGTCCTCGGCACCCTCCGCTTCGAGGGCTCGCTGTACGCGGTCTTCGACACCCTGCAGCACCTGCCTTTGACCGGCCGTGACGACCTCTTCCGGCGGACGGGGGCACTGGGCATTCCGACGCTGCTGCTGTGGGGCGACGGGGACGACGTCACGCCGCTGGCGCACTTCGACACGGCGCGCGCTCTGCTGAAGCCCCATCACCATCACGTCATTACCAAGTGCGGACATATGGCCCCGTTCGAACGGCCTCGCGACGTCGCCGACCAGCTCGTCCCGTTCGTGTCCGCACACGCTGAAAGGCTCGACTCATGAACAACCCGCAGACCGTCGACGTACTGATCATCGGTGCCGGCCCCTCGGGCTCCGCCTTGGCGATCGACCTCGTACGCCGTGGACTCGACGTCCGGATCGTCGACAGGTCCCCCCACGCTTTCGACGGCTCGCGCGCCAAGGGCATCCAGCCCCGCAGCCTCGAAGTCCTCGAAGACCTCGGCGCTCTCGACGACGTGCTGGCCGGCGGCGACCTCTATCCCAAGCTCGGGCTCCATGCCGGACCCCTCAGTGTGCCGTGGAAGATGTTCCCCCACCGAGAGGCAACTCCGGACGTCCCGTACCCGAACACCTGGCTGATCCCGCAGTTCCGCACGGACCGCGCCCTGCACGCCCGGCTCAGTGAGCTCGGCCGCGAGGTCGAGTTCAACAAGGAACTGACCGAGCTGACGCAGGACGAGGACACGGTGCTCGCCAGGGTGGTGGGCGCGGACGGGGTCGAGGAGATCGTCGCCCGCTATGCCGTGGGGGCCGACGGCGGCTCCAGTGCGGTGCGCAAGCAGCTCGACATCGGTTTCGCCGGGACGACGGACGAGTCCGACCGCGTGCTGATCGTGGATGCCTCCGTCAGTGGCCTGGCCCGCAACCGCTGGCACATGTGGCCCGGCCTCGGCGGCAAGCTCATCGCCGCCTGCCCGCTCCCCGACAGCGACATGTTCCAGTGGATGGTCCGGCTCACGCCCGACGAGACGCCGCCCCAGGAGATCGGCGCCATCATCGACCGGATCCACTCCCACACCCGCAACCGGCACATCCAGCTGCACGAGATCCACTGGAAGTCCGTGTTCCGGCCCAACATCCGTCTGGCGAAGCACTACGGCCGCGGACGTGTCTTCCTCGTCGGCGACGCCGCGCACGTCCACACCCCGGCCGGCGCCCAGGGCTTGAACACCGGTATGCAGGACGGCTACAACCTCGGCTGGAAGCTCGGCCAGGTCCTCGCCGGCGCCGACCCGGCCCTGCTGGGCACCTACGAGGCCGAGCGGCAGCCGATCGCCGCCGGGGTCCTGGGACTGTCCACGGAGAAGTGGGGCGGCATCGCCAAGCTCGACCCCTCCAGCATGAAACGCGGCAAGGACGAGCAGCAGCTCGCTCTGACCTACTACGGCGGCCCGCTCGCCCCCGCCGACGGCGACAGCAGCACACTGCACGTGGGCGACCGCGCCCCGGACGCCCAACTGCTCGGCGCCGACGGCGCCGAGACCCGCCTGTTCAACCTCTTCCAGGGACCGCACTTCACCGCCATCGCCTACGGCCCCGGCGCCGCCCGGGACCTCGAACTCCTCGACTGGCCGACGACGGGCGCCCAGCTGAAGCGGCTGACCGTCGGACCGGCCGCGGGCGACGGCCGGGCCTTCTCCGACCACAGGAACACGCTGCAGAGTGCCTACGGCCTGACCGGCGACACGCTGTTGCTGATCCGTCCTGACGGCTACATCGGGCACATCGCCACCCGGGATTTCCGCACCACCACACAAGCCGCCGTGCGGGCGATGACGCCGTAGAGAAGAAGCCGCACCATGTCCCAGCCGAGCCACACCTCCCCCGGTCCGGGGGCCACCGAATGAGCCGCATCCTGCTGCGCGGGGCGCACGTCATCACGATGACGCCGACCGGACGCCGAGGTCGTCGACTTCTCCGACCGCGTCGTCATCAGCCAGCCCGCGCCGGACGGCTGTTGCGCGACGCCCTGGAGCACCATCCCGAGCGCGATCTGGGGCGGAGCCGACGTCACGGCCAGCGAGCAGGAGGAACTCCCCGGCTCCGGGCCGGGGGCGGGGCACGCTGCGCGCAGGAGTGGACGGTCGTCGACAAGCCCCGACCTGATCGACCAAATCGCCCGTCTGGTCGCCGAGCGATGCGCCCGGCGGCAACTCGACCGCGCCCGACCCATCCAATAACAGCCTCGTGACGCCGCCACGACGCCGACACCCTGGAAGTACCTCATGATCCTCACCATCACCCTCGCCTGCCTCATCGCCCTGATCTTCGGGGCAATCGGAGTGCTCAACACACTCGCATTGCCGAAGGCACGCGAGCTGGCCGCCGAGACCGGCTTCTCCGTCGCCGCCTACCGCCGCATCGGCGTGCTGCAACTGGCAGGAGTCGCCGGCGTGGCGCTGGGCCTCGCCGTGCCGCCGCTCGGCGGCCTCGCGGGGGCCGGGCTTCTCCTGCTGCTCGCCGGAGCTGTGGTCGTACACCTGCGCAAGGGCGACCCGGTTGCCAAACTCGTGCCCGCCGCCGTGTGCGCGGTGCTTGTCGCCTCATACCTCGCGGCCTTGTTCGCCTGAAGCGCTGCCGATCGAGTCCACGCCTCCACGGATGGGCAGCTCCGGCAGTTTCGCCCTGAAAGCAATGCTGCCCCGAGCTGCCGGCCCCCGGGCATCCGAATGCACCACTGGACCCAAACCAGATAATCGGCTACAGTGTAGCCAATATTAAGGTGGCAGGAAACGCAGCCACCTGGGCCCGCTGGCGCTCAAGCCGCGACCGCACGGTCCGCCCGACTTCACCGGCGCCCCTTCGTCCACCGTGCCGACCCCCGAGGGGTAGACGATGCCCGTCCTGATCGTGATAGCGATCTACGCTGTCCGAATCGCGCGCGCCCCCTTGGACGCGCGCCTGAAAAAGCGCCACGTCGGACCCCTGTCGGTCACGACCGGAGCGGTCATGCTCTACCTGGCCTGGGACTGGCTCAGGCCCGAGAGCCTCAGCGCTGTCTATTTCGTCGGCGAGTTCGCCGGCGTCCTGTCCGCCTACCTGATGTCCTGCACCCTGGTGCTGGCCACCCGCCTGATGTGGTTGGAGCAGTGGTTCGGCGGCCTGGACCGCATGTACCGTCAGCACAAGCTGTACGCCGTATGGTCCATGCTCCTGCTCACCCCCCACCTGCTCCTCCATTTCTTCTCCGGGTTCGACGGGAGCCAGTACGGCTACGCCCACCGGACCGCGTCGGTAGGGATGGGCCATCTCCTCGGCGCCGTCTCCGCCATCGGCCTGCTGCTGCTCGTCCTCATCTCACTGGGCCAGGTCGGCCGCATCCTCCGACTGCCCTACGAGCGCTGGCTGTTCCTGCATCGCCTCACCGGCCTGCTGCTCCTGTCGGCGCTGTTGCACGGCTGGTTCCTCGACCTCATCATCAACGGATCCACGCCCCTCCTGGCGATCTACGTCACCATGGCCACCATCGGCATGACCGCCTACGCCTACGACGAACTGGTGCTACGGCACAGGGAACCCCGGGCTGACTACACCATCGACCGGGTCGAGCGGCCGACACCCGACATCCTCGACCTCACCCTCACGCCCACCGGCGAGACGGCGCTTCCCGTGACAGGAGGCCAGTTCGTCTACCTGCGGGTCGGCGGCTGGCACGAACACCCCTTCAGCGTCGCCGGAACGCAGGACGACGGCTCGGTACGCCTCACCATCCGTGCCCTGGGCCGCGGTACACGCGGCCTCTACACGGACGTGAGCGAAGGACACCCCGCAACCCTCAAGGGTCCTTACGGCATGTTCGACCACACCCTCGGCGGACCCCGGCAGATATGGATCGCCGGCGGCATCGGTATCGCGCCCTTCCTCGGCTGGCTCACTCACCCCGGTGCAGCGCCGGCCCAAACCGACCTCTTCTACTGCGCCCCCACCGCCGAAGACGCACCGTTCCTCCCGGAACTCACCGCAGCGGCAGCAGACCGCCCCGAGTTCCGGCTCCACCCGACGTTCAGCCGCAGCCACGGCCGTCTGACCGCCGAGCGAATCCAGGCCGAGGCCGGACCGATCACCCCCGACACGCACGTCTTCCTCTGCGGCCCCGCCTCCATGATCGAAAACCTCACCCGCGCCCTCCAGCGCCAGGGCGTCCCCCGCCAGCATCTCCACGCCGAACACTTCGCCTTCCGCTGACGAACCGCCGACCACACGGGTCACAACAGCTGTGGGCCTGACCATCCGGCGACCGGTTGCCCCCAGACGCCTGTGCGCCGGCCGAGATGACTCCATAGGCGGACGGCTCAGGTTCGCACCGTCCTGGCTGGTCAGGCGTCGTCGCGCAGGTGGGCAAGCCCGCTGAGAAGGAGTTCGAGCCCGAAGGAGAACTCGTCCTCGATCGGAACGGGCATCGACCCGGCGACGGTGACCGTTGCCGGGAACAAGGCTGGATCGACGTTCTGAAAGACGGCGGACCGTTGTGCGTCCGCGAGTTGCCCGCCGCCGCCATGACCGTTGACCTGTATGGCGAATCCGAGGACGTAGCGGGCGAGGGTGGCAAAGACGTGGGCGGCCAGTCGCGGCGGGAAGCCGCTGTCGAGCAGCGCCGCGACGCAGTGCTCCCGCAGCGCCATGGCGTTCGGCCCCAGGGGTATCTCTTCGACCATCAGGCGCGCCGCGTTCCGGTGCCGGGCCAGGGCCTCGAACATGGTGTGCGCAACCGTCCGCAGCGCTTGCTGCCAGCCCATCGCGAGGAGTTCGTCGCCGTTCAGTTCCACGGCGCCGAACATGCGGTCCACGACATGGGCGACCAGCGCTGTCCGGTTGTCGAAATGCCGGTACAGCGTCGCCGTGCCCGAGCCCAGGCGCTGGGCCAGCGTCCGCATCGAGAGAGCGTCGGCCCCTTCATCGTCCACGATCTGCAGGGCGGTGGAGACGATGCGCTCCAGCGGCACGGGCGGACGCCCCGGGCCCCGACCCGATGCCGGGGTCGCTCGCGTAGGACCAGCTGCTGCCATTGAAACGTCCACCTCCTCGGTCAGCACCATAACAGCAACAGCGTATCCACTATGGAGATCGCCGGTTGGACACCGAGTGGCGGCGCTCCCTTCGATCCGCCCATCGATGACCGTTTCCGCGGCCGCCGTGTGAAGCATGTCCGGTTCCCGCACGTGTACCTGGGCGCGACCTACTGCAAAGCCTGTGTCGAGCACCAGATCGTGTCGCGGGCGGTGGTGATCGCCACCGGGATCACCGAGGACGGCGGCCGCGAGGTGCTGGGAGTGATGGTCGACGACAGCGAGACAGAGGTGTTCTGGACCCAGTTCCTGGGCTCCCTGCGCGAGCGCGGCCTGGCCGGGGTCCGGCTCGTGATCGGCGACCACCACCTGGGGCCGGCCATGGCCAGCCGCAAGGTCATGCTCGGCGCGGCCAACCAGCTCAGCAGCGTCCGCGACTGCGCACCCTAGCCGCCGTGTCCGGCGGCGGACGACCCAGCGCGTTCCCCGGTCCGCCGCTGCTCGCCGCCGAGAACCCGCCGCCGCCTCGCCGAGGCATGCAGCCTTCGGGCCGCCACCCCGCCGGTGCTCGCCGGGGTGGCGCGGGAGGGACCACCGCGCCCGTCGGTTCACGGCCGGGGGAGTTCCCCGGATGCGGGCGCGGATCTCGGCGAGGGCGGTCTCGCGCGAGGTGGACCGGTCGTCTGCATATGGGGCGAAGCCGGTGTCGTCGCAGGTGCCCAGCTGCTCGCCTGGGATGTAGCGGGCCGCGCGCAGCACGCGGCCGCGGACCTCCTAGGTGGATTGCACTGCCTCCGGCGTTTCTCGATGGCTGGTCCTCGCAGCTGGCCGGGTGGTTGGGATACTGCGGCCACGGTGAATCGACTGGTGCACGCCCAGTCGCCTTATCTCCAGCAGCACGCCACCAATCCCGTGGACTGGTGAGAGTGGGGAGAGGAGGCGATGTCAGAAGCGGTGAGGCGGGACGTACCCATCCTCCTCTCGGTGGGGTACGCATCCTGCCATTGGTTAGCTTCTGACGCCCCATCAGATGATGCCAGTGGCAGGCGTGGGAGCAACAGCCATACTCGACGTGTGACGATCACGGATGTGGACGGTGTGCTGCCAGACCCATGGGATCTCGTTGACGGGGACCGACTGGGCTTCACTCGAACATGCCCGTGGGTCGGCCGCAGGAACCCCTGCTCTGCTGGCCGGACTGTTGGCGGACGACGCCGGCACACAGGCCAGCGCTCTGCGGCACCTCAACGACCCGGTGCATCACCAGAACACGATCTGCTCCGCGACCGTGCCTGCGGCAGCGTATGTGGCGGCGATCCTCGGCGACCCGCGCACGGGCACCGTTGTGGTCGACCGTGACGGCCGAGCCCTGCCGCTGCGCGCTGCCTTGCTGGACTGGGTGACGTCGGTGGCCATCGAGGTCGACAGCGAGGCAGAGGCCCACATCGCAGGCGTGGGGTTTTGCCTGGAGGAGTATCCAGAGTCTGTCCAGATCCGGGCACTGCGTCCCGGGCTCTTCCAGGCTGTCTCTGCTTTCCTCCACGCTCCGGACCTTGCTGTTCGGGAAGCGGCCATTGCTGCGGCTGTTTCGCTCCTGGACGCCCCGGAGCTCGTTCAGCAGCGTGCCCTTCTTACGCCGCTGGTCCGTGATGTGTTGGTCTGCAGCGACAACCGCTCGTATGGTTTCATTGCCCGCCGTGGTCTCAAGTCCTGGGGAGAAGACACAGTGTTGCTGCCTGACGAGCAACGCTCGGATCGGTGGGCGGGCGGCTGCAGCAGCGAACCGCCCTTTTGACCGCGATCTCCACGGAGAAGAGAGTGACCACCTATCCGCGGCCGGTGTGATGCCATGATCACGCAGTGGCTGGTGTGATCACGGCGTCGGAGCCTTCCTGGATAGCCCCGTTCAGCGGACTGAGCCCGCGCGGCTTCCACAAGCTGATCACCGCGTTACGCCAGGAAGGAGCGGACCCGATACGCAAAGGCCGCCCCTGGAGTCTGCCTTTGGAAGACCGTGTGCTGCTGGTGACAACCTACTGGCGCACGAACTTGACCCTGCGGCAGCTGGCACCGCTGTTCGGCATCTCGAAGTCCGCAGCCGGCCGCATCATCGATCACCTCGGGCCGTTGCTCGCACTCCGCCCCCGCCTGCGGTTCCGCAAGGACACGGTGCTCATCGTGGACGGAACCCTGGTGCCCACGCGCGACCACACGATCGCCGAGCAGTCGAAGAACTACAGGTACTCGACCAACCACCAAGTCGTCATCGATGCCGACACCCGGCTCGCGGTCGCGGTCGGCCGGCCAGTCCCCGGCAACCGCAACGACTGCAAGGCGCCGGCGCTGTCGGGTACGAAGGCCGCCGTCGGCAGGACTACGGTCATCGCGGACGGCGGCTACCGGGGCACCGGGTTGGTCATCCCGCACCGCCGCGAACGCGGCCAGACTGAACTCCCGGCCTGGAAGGAGGAACACAACGCCTCTCACCGCAAAGTCCGCGCCCGCATCGAGCACGCCTTCGCCCGGATGAAGGGCTGGAAGATCCTCCGCGACTGCCGCCTGAAAGGCGACGGTGTCCATCACGCCATGCTCGGCATCGCCCGTCTACACAACCACGCCCTCGTCGGATGAAGCAGCGGCCTGCACTGCACGCGACCACATCCCGGACTCACCGGTGATCATTGCGGGACAACTCTTAGGGAAGTCCCATCGTCGCAGGTCAGCGGCACTACTCGCGCACTTGATCAAGCGCTGGACACCCGCACTCGCCAAGCGCGAGGCCTAGTACTACAGTTGGAGTACTAGGTGCGGACGACGGGCAGCTCCGTATCCACATCGCGCGAACCGGCCGCCGGGAATTCGGAGTCCGCGCCCGGTTCAACGGCACACCTCGCACGGTACCAGCGCCCCCAGGTGTCGAGTTGTTCCGCGATGCCGTCGAGGCTTCGCCCGATCTCGGTCAGCGAATACTCGACCTTCGGCGGCACCTCTCGGTATACGGTCCTTATCACCAGGCCGTCGGTCTCCATTTCACGCAACTGGCGGGTCAGCATGCGCTGCGTGATCCGGGGCAGAGCACGCTTGAGCTCGTTGAACCGCCTTGTCCCGGCCAGGAGTTCCTTGAGAATGGCGAGTTTCCATCGGCCGCCCAGAACTTCCATGGCGCTCTCGATCGCGCAGTATTCCGGCGTACCTTCCGCACGTTCCGAACCGTCGCGCACGTCTTCACCTCCACCACGGTATACACCTTGATGCTCGGTATACATCTTGATACTACGTCACATTCAGGACCGTACTTGTGCCATCCATTTGTATCCCACGATAGTGCGAGCATGACGAACAGCGAAGGCCCCGCAAAGGCCCCGGCAGAACCGGATGCCGCCGCGCGGCGGCGCAAATGGCTGGTCCTCGCGGTGGTCTCCACCAGCCTGCTGCTGTGCGGGATCGACCTGACCGTGCTGCACGCGGCGGTGCCGAGCATGTCCCTCGACCTGCATCCCAACGGCGTCCAACTCCTGTGGATCGTCGACATCTACTCGCTCACCCTCGCCTCGCTGCTCGTCACCTGCGGCACCCTCGGTGACCGCATCGGGCGCAAACGCATGGTGCTCAGCGGCTTCGCCGTGTTCGGGCTCGCGTCGACGGCCGCCGCGTTCTCCCACTCCACGCCCCAACTGATCGCCGCCCGTGTCGCCTTGGGCATCGGGGCCGCGATGATCATGGCGTCGACCGTGGCCATCATTCGCGTCGTGTTCACCGACGACCGGGAACGCGCCATCGCGATCGGCATCTGGACCTCGGCCCACAGCGTCGGGGCGACCCTCGGCCCGCTGCTCGGCGGCCTGATCACCGAACGCTGGGGCTGGGGCGCGGTCTTCCTGGTCAACGTGCCGATCGTGCTCGTCATCCTCGTCGTGGGCGCCCGCGTGGTGCCCGAATCCCGCACCCCCTCCCCGCGCCACTGGGACATGGCGAGCGTCGCCCTGTCGATCACCGGGCTCGCGGGGGTCGTGTACGCACTGAAGCAGGCCGGAGAGCGCGTGGGCGTCGACCCGCTCATCCTGGCCGCCGCGGCCGGCGGAGCGCTGCTGCTCTTCCTCTTCGTACGCCGTCAACGGCGGCTTGCGGAACCGCTGTTGAACTTCTCGCTCTTCGCCGATCGCCGCTTCTCCACCGCGACGCTCTGCGTGATCGGCTGCTTCGGAAGCTATGTGGCGCTGCTGTTCTTCCTCACCCAGTGGTTCCAGCAGGTCGGCGGGTTCTCGCCGGTGCGGGCGGGGCTCGCCCTCATGCCGCTGGCCGCCGCGAACGCGGTGGGTGCCACGACCGCGCCCTGGGCCTCGGCCCGCTGGGGCAACCGCTGGGCACTGACCGGTTCGCTCGGCCTGTTCGCGGCGGCGGCGTTGGCCCTGGCGCTGACCGGGGACACCTCGCACTACACCCGGCTCGTACTGCCGCTCATCGCCGCCGGGCTCGGCGCGGGGGTCGTGATGACGCTGGGCGCGGACTCCATCATGGCCGCGGCCGACCCCGAGCGCTCCGGCGAGGCCGCCGCGATCCAGGAGACGTCCTTCGAGCTCGGCGCCGGGCTCGGCGTCGCCGTCCTCGGCACCGCCCTGGCGGCTACCTACCGCACCTCGCTGCCCGAGGTCCCCGGGCTGAGCCCGGGACAACAGAGCACCGCCCAGGAGTCGTTCGCCTCGGCGGAGGACGTCCTGAAGCAGCTCCCCGCCACCACCGCCACGCACCTCACCACAGCGGCCCGCCGCGCCTACGACCAGGGCTTCACCACGGTCGCAGGGGTGGCCGCGGCCGTCCTCGTCGGCACGGCGGTACTGGCCGCGACGATGTTGCGGCCGCGGGCCACGGAGCAGGCGGAGGAGCCTGAGAAGGAGGTACATGGGGCGCGTTAGGGGTGGGGGAGCGCGACGCCACGTGAGAGTGGGTTCTTGGGTATACCGGCACTATGGGGCCGTACGGACGCCGCGTAGCTGCACGCACCGTGGCGAGGGCTCGGGCCGCGGGCTGGCGGACGCCGGTGGGACCGACGGGGCGGAGCGCGGCACGATGGCCGTCGGCGAGCCCCGTCGCTGAGCCGTGGAGCGGCCCGGCCCGGGCCGTCACACCGTGGTGAACACCTGCCCGTACGCGAGGCGGGGCCCGCGCGGGCGCGGGGTGGACGGCGCGGGCCGGCCGATGTTCACCACGATCAGTACCTCGTGCTTCCCGGGCGTGAGGAACTCCTGGGCGATGCCCTTGGCGTCGAAGCCTGACATCGGACCGGCTGCCAGCCCTGCCGCGCGGATTCCGATGATGAAGTAGGCAGCCTGGAGGGCGCCGTTGAGCAGGGCCGAGGCCTCGCGCACCGGACGCTCGGCGTAGTAGCGGCTCGCGGCCTGCGGATAAGCGGGGAAGAGTGTGGGCAGCTCAGTGTGGAAGTCCTGGTCGACGGCGAGGACGGCGGTCAGCGGTGCCCGTGCGGTCTTCTCGCGGTTGCCCCGGGCCATGTGGCCGACCAGCCGTAGCCGGCTCGCGTGCGAGCGGACGAGGACGATGCGCAGGGGCTGCTGGTTGAAGGCGGTCGGGCCGTACTTGACCAGGTCGTAAATGGCCTCGACGGTGGCGTCGGACACCGGATCGCCGGTGAACGCCTCGACCGAGCGGGCCTGCCGGAAGAGCAGGTCCTGGGCCGCCTCGTCCAGTCGCAGAGCGGGATCGGATACATGCATCGGGCCTGCCTCGTCAGTGGTGGTCGCATGGCTGCCCGTCCCGGACGGGCAGCCGGTCCTACGGTGCTGCGGCGCGGCCCCCCGGTCAGAACTCCGTCAGGTTCTCCCGCAGGGTCCGGCCCGGCGTGTAGGCCGTCCGGGTCAGGCCGCGGCGCTGGAGGGCCGGTACGAGGCCGTCGGCGACCTCGGCGATGTAGCGGCGGTTCAGCCGCAGCAGGGGTGTCGTGATCATGAACCCGTCGCCGCCGACCTCCTCCATCACCTCTCCCATGCGCTCGGCGACCCGGTCCGGAGTGCCGACCAGGTCGACCGAGGACACCAGGCCGCCGGCGCCGTCGATAACCAGTTCCCGCAGGGTCTTTCCGCTGCCCCACTGCTGGAGCTTGTCGAGCGATCCCTGCTCCCCATTGGTCTCCAGCCGGTACGGGAGGGGCTCGTCGAGGTCGAACTGCGCGAAGTCGATCTCGGTGAGCGCGGACGTCTGGGCGAGAATGTCCTGGATGAATTCGGGCGAGGACACCATCCGGGTCTGCTTGTCGCGCGCGTCCTGCTCGGTCTCGCCCAGTACCGGGGTGACGCAGAACAGGACCTTGAGCTCGTCCGGGTCACGGCCGAAGTCACTGGCGTGGCGGCGGACGTCCTCCCTGAACTGCCGCATGCTCTCGACACCGTTGGCGATGGCGATGATCGAGTCGGCGTTGCGGGCGGCGAAGACGCGTCCGCGCGGGGAGGCGCCGGCCTGGACGAACGCGGGCCGGTGCTGGGGCGAGGGAACCGTGTTCAGCGGACCGCGCACGCTGAAATACTTGCCCTTGAAGTGGATCGGACGGACCTTCGTGTGATCGGCGTACACCCCCTTGTCCCGGTCCAGGACGACGGCGTCCCGGTCCCAGGAAGCGAACAGCTGCTTGACCACGTCGACGTACTCGTCCGCCATCTCGTAGCGCACCTCGCGCGGCGGCAGTTCGTCCAGACCGAAGTTCCGGGCGGCGAGGTTCTCGGCGCTGGTGACGATGTTCCAGCCGAATCGGCCTCCCAGCATGCTGTCCATGGTCGAGGCGAGGCGCGCGGTCATGAACGGCGGGTAGGCCAGCGTGGACAGGGTGGCGACGATGCCCAGGTGCTCGGTGGCCAGACCCATGGCCACGGCCAGCGGCACAGGATCGTGCTTGGGGACGACCATCGCCTGTTTGAGCGCCGCCTCCGAGGAGCCGCCGTAGCTCTCCGGGACCATGAGCTTGTCCTCGACGATGACGTAGTCGAAGCAGGCGCGTTCCAGTGCTTGGGCGACCTCGGTGTGGAACTTCCCGTCCCACGGCGACCCGCCGGTGCCGAACGGCCCCTGCCAGTCGTCCGGGGTGAAGTTGAAGATGAAAGCGAGATGGAACTTACGCGTCACGTGTCTTCCCTCCGCTCTCGCTGGCCGTCGCACGCCGGTCCTGCCTGCTGCGCGCGAAGAGCAGCCCGTTCCCTTCCTGCACCATCCCGACCGCTTCTGCGGTCACGTGGCGGAAGAGTTTCTCTCCCAGCGCGGCGCTGGACCCCGAGGTCGGTGACAGAATGCCCTGGTTCGTCGTTCGCTCCACGTCGATGGGATGCAAGTACACGCCGCTGCGCGGCGGGTGGTCGTGATCCGGCCGTCCGGCGCCCACCAGCTCGGGGCGCAGGTGCAGCATCAGACTGGTCTCCGTGAGCCCCGCGTGCTCGGCGTGCCAGCCCGGAAAGGCCGGGAACTCCGCGGTCAGCCAGGACTCCTGGACGAGGCTCCACCAGCTGAAGGCGAAGACCTCCTTGTCCTCGGCCAACCCCTGCTGTCGGACCTGGTCCAGAGCCTCGAAGATGAACGGTTCGTTCTCGTAGTGCCCGTTGACCACGATCAGCCGCAGGAACGACAGCCGGAGCAGGGATTCGAGGGTTTCCCGGAGGAACCTGATGAGGGTGTCGCCGTTCACGTACAGGGTTCCGGGGAAGGACAGACCGCCGCCGCTCTGCGGCAGCGACCGGGCCGCGATCGACTGTACGGGGAGGGTGATGCCGCCCAGTTCCGCGGCGATCTGCCGGGCGAACTCCTCGGCGAGCACGGAGTCCACACAAAGGGGGAGATGCGGTCCGTGCTGCTCCGTCGCTCCGATCGGCCAGACCACGGTACGGGCCGAGGCCAGGGTGTCGGGGACACGCGGGCTGGCGAGGTCGGCGAAGGCCCGGCCGGTCGTCCCGGGGCGGCTCATGTGGCCGCCTCCAGCGACCCGGGCAGGAGGGCCGAGGTCTCGGTGACGATGCGGTCCAGGGTCGCGTACATGTCGGTGTGCAGGGCGGTGTAGACCTGGGTGGCGTTGGCGCCAACCCTCAGGTAGTCGGCGACGTCACGCCCCGAGGAAATGCCTCCGCAGCCCAGGACGGGCAGGTCGAAGCCGTGCCGACGGAGTCTCCAGACGGCGGCAAGGACGAGCGGTTTGATGCCGGGGCCCGAGTAGCCGAAGACACCGCCCAGTTCGAGCTCCCCGGTGTCCGCGACCACCGCAGCTCCCGAGATGGTGTCGCTGATCGTGACTGCGGCGGCCCCACCGGCCAGCGCGGCGCGCACCCGGCTCTCCAGCCCTTCACCGATGGCGAGCTTCACCGAGAGAGGCAGCGAGGTGCGCCTGCGGGTCTCGGAGGTGTAGGCGAACACTCGCTCCGGGGTGTCCTCTTCGAGACCTGCCTCCTCGTTCAGGCAGGAGATGCCGAGTTCGAGCGCTCGGCAGCCGGTCCGCTCCACCTGCGCGGCGAGGTCGCCGAGTTCGGCGGGGGTGTCGGCGTGCAACGAAGCGATGACCGGAAGGTCGTCGGCGGCGAAGGACCGGAGCACCTTCAGCCAGTGCTCGACAGGCCGCTTCGAGTATGTGGTGCTGTTCAGCATGCCCACAGGGAGCCGTACGATCCGTTCGTCCAGCCCGGTCGGCGGACTGGGGTGAATGGTCTTGGTGACGACGGCTCCCGCGCCGGTCGCCAACAGCTTGCGGATATTGCGTTCCTGGTCCGTCAAGAGACCCGATCCCACGAGCACGGGGTTTCTCAGGCGCATGCCCAGGATGTCGACGCCGGTCACGCGATCCTCCCCGGGGCTGGTGCCGCGCTCACGCGACAACGCCGGCCTTGATGGCTTCCTGCTGCTGTTCGGTGGCGGACAGGATGGCATCGGTCAACAGGTCCGGCTTCTTGATGAATTCGTCGAAGTCGAGGGTGCGGACGGCCCCCACGCGGTGCAGCCCTTTGAGCAGATGGCTCGCCGACTCGGTGAAAGGCAGTTTGGTGACCAGGACGACAGGGCGCCCCATCGCCGTGGCCCAGCCGAGTTCCACATGGGTCCCATCGGTCCGGCGCAGGGTGAGGTCGGGCAGCAGCGGCAGAATGGGGACGAAGACATCACATTTTTTCATCCAGCGGAAATCGCGCACAGACACCTGGTCCGGCGTGAAGATGTCCGTCTTTGCACCGAACCGCTCGACGAGGTGTGCGGAAAATATGTTTCCGCCATGGGCCCTGACGGTCTCGATGGCCGTCGAAATGGCGTCTTCTAGATGACCGACGAACCCATCCGGGAGAATAGCGTGCTGAATCGGTCCACCGACGAACACATCGAGTCCACTGAGGAGTCCGGGGCGGGCACTCACGGTTTTCACTGCATTTACTCCTTGGGGCCTTCGTGGAAAACGGTGCCTGGTTCTGGGCCGGCAGGTGCGAGGGCGGGGGAACGGGGCGGGACGTGGCCGGGGGCGTCGTCGTCCGCGATGCGCGTGTAGCGGCCGCGGTGGTACACCAGCGGACGCTTTCCGGTGGCCGCAGCGAGTCCGCAGACGTCGGCCCGGACGACGGTGTGATCGCCGCCGGGGTACTCCGCGTGCACTTGGCAGTCGAGCCAGGCCGCAGCCCCGCAGAGGATCGGCGAGCCGTTCGGCGAGTTCGCCCACCGCACGCCGGCGAACTTGTCGCCGCCCGACCGGGAGAAGGCCCGGCTGAGACCGGCCTGGTCCTCCGCGAGGATGTTGACGCAGAACATGCCGGCGGACCTGATCAACGGCCAGGTCGTCGATGACCGACTGGGGCAGAGGATCACCTGGGGCGGCTGGAGGGACAGGGAGGAGAATGCCTGGCACGTAAAACCGACGGGTCCGCTTCCGCTAGTCGAAGTGATGACAGTCATGCCCGAACAAAAATTCCCGAGAACGTCGCGAAAGGATTCCTGAGTGACCTCTTCGAGGAGCATTGCGGACGGGATAAATTCAGGCAATTCCTCTCCTTGCCAGCCTCTTGCTCGCGAAGTATGCCCGATGGCGCTGCGGCCGGGTGTGTGACCTTTGCAAACCTCGCTCACTGACGCATCTGAATCACGTAACGAGCCTCGCACCGGCATCCCGGGTCGTCAATTGTGTCTTTGAGATTGGCTGATTCGGCGCCAAAGGATTTGAGTAAACTCCATGAAGTCCTGACCGAACGGGCATCGTGCGTGCCCGTGTCCCGGTGTGTAAGCGCCCGGATGGATGTCCGGAGCGAAATAACGGGAGGCGCCCAGGGCGGAGGGCGGGTCACGGCCGGTGTGCCGGGGCGAGAGGTGAAGGGTATTCGGCTATCGCTCCCTCCGGAGCCGGCCACCTCGCAAGGCGGCGAAAGGGCGTACGCCTTGTCGGCACCGTCGAAGTGGGGCACGGTAGGCAGCGGCGCCCCCTCCCCGGCGCATTCCCGGGGCACGAGCCGGCCGGTGCGGACTTCCGCACGTGTGCCGAGGGGCGTCGCAGCGCTTCCGGCACCGACGATCTGCGCTGGCGCACGGCGTGTCCTGCGCCCATCAGCGCCCAGAGGAGTACTCGCCATGTCGCCCAAGCACTCCACAATCAAAAGGATCTTCGTCACCGGGGGTGTCGCCTCTTCCCTCGGCAAGGGTCTGACTGCCTCCAGCCTGGGTGCACTCCTCAAGGCGCGGGGCCTGCGGGTCACGATGCAGAAGCTCGACCCGTACCTGAACGTCGACCCGGGCACGATGAACCCGTTCCAGCACGGCGAGGTGTTCGTCACCAACGACGGCGCCGAGACCGACCTGGACATCGGCCACTACGAGCGCTTCCTCGACGTGGACCTCGACGGGTCCGCCAATGTGACGACCGGCCAGGTCTACTCGCAGGTCATCGCCAAGGAGCGGCGCGGCGAGTACCTCGGTGACACCGTCCAGGTCATCCCGCACATCACCAACGAGATCAAGCACCGCATTCGCCGGATGGCGACCGACGACGTCGACGTCGTCATCACCGAGGTCGGCGGCACGGTCGGCGACATCGAGTCGCTGCCGTTCCTGGAGACCGTCCGCCAGGTCCGCCACGAGGTCGGCCGCGACAACGTCTTCGTCGTGCACATCTCGCTGCTGCCCTACATCGGCCCCTCGGGCGAGCTGAAGACCAAGCCGACCCAGCACTCGGTCGCCGCCCTGCGCAACATCGGTATCCAGCCCGACGCGATCGTGCTGCGCGCCGACCGCGAGGTGCCGCTGTCCATCAAGCGCAAGATCTCGCTGATGTGCGACGTGGACGAGGCCGCCGTGGTCGCCGCCATCGACGCCAAGTCGATCTACGACATCCCCAAGGTGCTCCACACCGAGGGCCTGGACACCTATGTCGTCCGCAAGCTGGACCTGCCGTTCCGCGATGTGGACTGGACGCAGTGGGACGACCTGCTCGACCGGGTCCACAACCCGCTGCACGAGGTGACCGTCGCGCTGGTCGGCAAGTACATCGACCTGCCCGACGCCTACCTCTCGATCACCGAGGCCATGCGGGCCGGCGGCTTCGCCAACAAGGCCCGCGTCAAGGTCAAGTGGGTCACCTCCGACGACTGCAAGACCCCGGCCGGCGCCAAGAAGCACCTCGGCGACGTGGACGCGATCCTGGTGCCCGGCGGCTTCGGCGACCGCGGCGTCAACGGCAAGATCGGCGCGATCCAGTACGCCCGCGAGAACAAGGTGCCGCTGCTCGGCATCTGCCTGGGCCTGCAGTGCATCGTCATCGAGGCGGCCCGCAACCTGGCCGGCATCCCGGACGCCAACTCCACCGAGTTCGACGCCGCCACCGTCCACCCCGTCATCTCGACGATGGAGGAGCAGCTGGCCTACGTCGAGGGCGCCGGTGACCTGGGCGGCACGATGCGGCTGGGTATGTATCCGGCGAAGCTCGCCGAGGGCTCGATCGTCCGCGAGGTCTACGACGGCCAGCCCTACGTCGAGGAGCGCCACCGCCACCGCTACGAGGTGAACAACACCTACCGCGCGGAGCTGGAGAAGAAGGCGGGCATCGTCTTCTCGGGCACTTCCCCGGACAACAAGCTGGTCGAGTATGTCGAGTACCCGCGCGAGGTGCACCCCTACCTGGTCGCCACTCAGGCGCACCCGGAGCTGCGCTCGCGCCCGACCCGCCCCCACCCGCTCTTCGCAGGCCTGGTCAAGGCCGCGGTCGCGTACCGGAACTTGGTGTCGGGGCCGGCCTTCGGCCAGTCCCCTAGGGGTGAGTTGTGATCAATGGGCGGTTCTCGTGAGGTCCTTGAGCCAGATCATCGAGACGCGCAGGTGGAGGCCGGCGAGGTAGCTGTCCGGGGTCTTGTCGTACCTGGTGGCGATGCCTCACCAGGCCTTGAGCTTGTTGATCAGGCGCTCAAGGAACAACTGGCGGCTACGGCACCGAGTCTCTCCGACCCGGCACGTCCCATTAGGCGTCTATTCCAGCTTTCTGCGCCACGTGGGGTGGCGACTCGGCGCTATGGAATGGACGCCCGCAGCACCCTCGTCAAAGTCGGCCGCCGCGGCTTTGTCAGAGGTCCGGGGGACCTCTTCCTGGACGTGGCGCTCGATCTGTCGGCCAACCGGCCATGAAGCGCATTCCGTGCTCGCCCGCCGCCGAAGATGGCCATCGGTCTTCAGCCTGCCGTCAGTTCCGTCAGCGGCAGGGTGTGCTGGGTCTGGAGGACCTTCGCGCGCAGGTAGCGGACGTTGTGGGCGGTGGTGAAGACGCCGGTCGGCACCCGGTCCCGGACGACGACGCCCAGCGACCTCACCGGCTGGGCGTGGACGCGGTGGCGCAAAGGGGGGGCGCCGGCGAGCTGGAACGACAACCGATTCGGCTGGAGCAGGACTCTGCCGTAGAGTTCAGCGTGCCGTCGCGGGGTGGAGCAGCTCGGTAGCTCGCTGGGCTCATAACCCAGAGGTCGCAGGTTCAAATCCTGTCCCCGCTACTTGATGTGAGGGGCCGGTGGATTCGTCCACCGGCCCCTCGCTGTGTACGCAGTCGCCTCGGATCCACCCCTGCGATCGGACGGACCGCTCCTGTCGGACTGTGCGTGTCAGACCGTCGGGCAGCCGGCCGCCTTGAGGCCGTTGTTGAGCCCGGTCATCGAGCAGGGGCAAGGCATCGCCACCCGTCACGAGAAGACCGCAACCATCCACCCGGCCGAACTTCACATTGCAGGCATTTCACCCTGGTCCGCTCGGCGATCCAAACGAAGGTTCGGAGAGAAATTTGTGAGATGCCCGCCCTCGGCGAACAGTAAAAACAGCCTCTGAACTGGGACTTTCAGTGGATCACTAGAATCTGACCCCATTCTAACGTCACGTACATCCTGTACATTTTTTACAGACGTCGAGCCGCACCGGCGGCCACGCCACACGAAGGGGTACGACCATGTCCCGCGCATTCGCCCGTCACGTCCTGCCGGAGTTCACGGAGCGCACCAGCAGCGGCGCACGCACGCTCGATCCCTACGGCAAGCTCTTCGAGGACCGGATCGTCTTCCTCGGCACCCCGCTCGACGACATCGCGGCCAACGACGTGATGGCGCAGCTGATGTACCTCGAACACGCGGCCCCCGAGCGGGACATCACGCTGTACATCAACTCCCCCGGCGGCACCTTCCAGGCGATGACCGCGATCTACGACACGCTGACCTACGTGAGCTGCGACGTGGCCACGTACTGCCTGGGCCAGGCCGCCTCCTACCCCGCGCTGCTGCTCGCGGCCGGCACCCCGGGCAAGCGGTTCGCGCTGCCCGGGGCGCGCATGGTGCTGGAACAGCCCCAGCTGGCCGAACCGGCGCAGGGGCAGCCGAGCGACCTCCTCATCCAGGCCGAGGAGTTGACGCGGATGCGGGCGTTGACGGAGGAGATGCTGGTGCGGCACACCGGGCGCACGGCGGAGCAGGTGCACGCCGACCTGGAACGGCAGACGGTCCTGGACGCCCCGGCGGCTCTCGCCTACGGTCTGGTGGACGGCATCGTGCCCGGCCGGCGCGGCACGCCCGGCGCACCGGACGCGAGGTGAGCCGCGGATGCTTCCCGAGCTTCCGCCGCTGCCCGCACTCACGCGGGCCGAGGGCGAACTGATCGACCGGTACCTGGAGGCGGCCGACCTGCTGGGCAGGGTCAACCCGGCGGCCGGCGGGGACACCTACCGAGGCCTGCGTGCGGCCCAGGCACTGGTACGCAAGGCCGCAGAGCTGCGTGACGCCCTCGCGTTGATGCACCGGCGGGGCGAGACGGAGCTGCACGGGGACACGCTGGCACGGGCGTTGCGGGTGCTGGACGGTGAACGCCGTACTGCGCGCGTCACGCTCCCGCCGGACGGCATCGGCTGATCCGGACGCCCAGACGATCCAGTGGGATCGACATGTCGACACGATTGGTTCGAACGGGGTGTCAAACGGCCCGAACGACGTACCGCCGACCGGTGTATATCCAGATCGTTTTCCGGGGCCCGCGGCCCGCGCACGGCGCGGTCCGTCGGATCCTGCACGCTGACGTCTTCCCAGGTCCGGGGCTACGTACGGGTTTTGACGAGGTCTCGAACGCCGCGCTGTCCACCCGAACGGGTGAGTGGTGAGTAACGCCACAAATCCCCGGTTCCGTTGGGATTTTCTGACTGCAGTACGTCAAGATCCCTGACTGACGACAAGCCCCCGCCACAACGGCGGGGCGATCCGGGCGGACGCCGAGTCCTGCCGCCGCCCGGGTGACCGGTCGACAGGAGTGGATCGGCAGGAGTGGAGGACCCAGGCAAGACGGGTCGCCGGAGCGGACGTCGTCTGTGCGTGACAGGCGGACGACCGAAGGCTCCGAGCAGCCCTTGGGGTGAAGCCGCGGCAACGCGGCCGGGCACCTTCGCCAGCCCGAATCCGACAGGTCATCCTTCACAGGCGGCTGACGAAGGGTTGCGCATGACTGCGCTCAATCGTGTCCCGTCGCTCATGGCCCGGGCCGGTACGGCCTCGGCCCTCACCCTCGCCGCCGTGGGCGGCTCGATCGTGGTCCCGGGGCTCTCCACCGACGCCTCGGCAGCTACCCTCGCGACGAAAGCGCTCCAGGTCGCGGCCTCCAAGAGGGGCGCCCCGTACCAGTACGGGGCCACCGGGCCGCGCCGGTTCGACTGCTCGGGGCTGACCCTCTACTCGTTCAAGAAGGCGGGCAAGACCCTGCCGCGTACCGCCGCCGCGCAGTACAACACGTCACACCACATCTCGGCCGACAGCCGCAGGGCCGGTGACCTGGTGTTCTTCCACTACGGCTCGAACGTCTACCACGTCGGCATCTACGCGGGCCACAACAAGATCTGGCACGCGCCGAAGACCGGGGACGTCGTACGGCTCCAGAAGATCTGGACCAGGAGCGTCTGGTACGGCCGGATCAGCTGATCCGGCGTCAGGCTGTGAGCGGCTCCGGCAGCAGGGCCGCTCACAGCACCGTAGCGCCACCCCGGTGCCCGCCTGGAGCCCACGGGCGGACCGGGGAGGCGGGACGACCGCACCGCGCGATCTCGGTGGCCCAGTAGCCCACCGTCGGCGCTGACGTCCCTTCAGGATGCCGTCGGCACCGCCCACGGCAGTTCGATGGACACCGTCTTGCCGCCCTCCCGCGTGGGGCGGATGCGGAGTTTGCCGCCGCACTCGGCGGTGAGCCAGCGGATGATGACCATGCCGCGGCCGTTGTCCTGCTGCACGGCGGCGGGCAGTCTCTTCGGGAAGCGGGGATGACTGTCCGTGACGCCGATGTGCAGTTGTTCGTCACGGTCCAGTGCGATGTCGACCGTGAAGGTGGGTGACTGGCCGAAGGTGTGCTGTACCGCGTTGGTGGCGAGTTCGGAGACGATGAGCCGGACGGTGTCGGCCGCTTCGGTGTCGGACGGCAGGCCCCACTCCGCGAGAGTGCCGACGACGTAGGAGCGGGCGGCGGAGACCGAGGCGGGAGCGCTCGGCAGAGTGACGGATGCTTCCAGGTGGTCTGCCATGGCGTCGTCGTCCCTTTCCCGCGGGATCGCACCGACAAGGAGCGGTTGGTTCGAGTACGGTCCCGGACTGGTGCTTCTTCGTCAGACTGCCATCACCGACGCGGTCACGGGGAGGGATCCACCAAGATATGCATATATCTGTCGCCCGAAGCGGTGAACTCTACGACGGAATACCGTATTTGGGCGGCCCGGAAGGAGTAAGGAGGAGCCCATGCAGAACGGGCCGGCGGTACGGCGCCGCAAACTGGGCGCCGAACTGCGCATGCTGCGTACCGGCGCTGGGCTCACGAGCGGTGACGCGGCCCGGCTGGTCGGGTGGCACCAGTCGAAGGTGAGCCGGATCGAGACCGGTGCCAGTGGGGTGAAACCAGCCGATGTGCGCTCACTGCTCGACGCCTACGAGGTGCGGGACGGGCATCTGCGCGAGTTGCTGCTGATGCTGGCGGGATCCGACGGGGCGGGCGACCGGCACCGCTGGTGGCACGCCTACCGCGGGGTGCTGCCGCCGACGTACCGGGATTTCATCAGTCTGGAATCGCAGGCGAGCGCGATGCGGACCCTGGAGACCACGGTGGTCCCGGGCCTGCTCCAGACGCCCGAGTACGCCCGTGCGGTGACCCGGGCGGCGGTGCCCGACCTGGACGAGGAGCGGCTGGACACGCTGGTGGAGGTGCGGCTGGCCCGGCAGGACGTGCTGCGCTCCGACCCTCCGCTGGAGCTGAGCGCGGTGCTGGACGAGGCGGTGCTGCGGCGCGAGGTCGGCGGCCCCGATGTGATGGCCCGCCAGCTGGAGCGGCTCACGGAGGCCGCCCGGCTGCCCCAAGTGCGGCTGCAGGTACTGCCGTTCGCCGCCGGAGCCCATGTGGGCCTCACCGGACCTTTCGTTATCTTCTCATTTCCGAGCACTTCTGATCTGGACGTGGTTGTTCTCGACCAATTGACGAGTAGCCTCTACCTCGAACGGAAAGAAGACCTCAAGGCTTACTCGGAGGCCTTCGACACCCTTCGGATCCACGCCCTTTCCCCCGAGGACTCGTTGGATTACATCGCCGGGATAGGTGACGGCGCGTAAGGAGGCACGCCCCCCATGTCAGCACCGCCTCGGAACGTCCCTGCCAGTACCGACCTGCACGACGTGCGCTGGCTGCGCAGCAGCTACAGCACGGGAGCCAACAACTGTGTGGAGACGGCTCGGCTGCGCTCCGGCCCGTGGGCCGGAGCGCTCGCCGTGCGCGACTCGAAGAGCCCGGCCGGGCCCGCGCTGCTCTTCTCCGCCGGCAGCTGGGCCGGGTTCCTCTCCACTCTCTGATCAGAGCCGATCACACGTAGTCAGTCAGGTAATCAGCCAGGCAGTCCGTCACGCGTGGAGCACGGCCGTGTCACGCCGACTCATGGTCGCGTTTCGTCGATCACCCGTACAGCGCGTTCGATCTCCGCCCCGGACAGGTCCGCCCGGGCGGTCAGCCGCAGCCGCGAGATGCCGTCGGGCACGGAAGGAGGACGGAAGCAGCCCACGGCCAGTCCCGCCGTACGGCAGTCGGCCGCCCAGCACACCGCCTGCTCCGGGGACGGAGCCCGCACGGAGACCACCGCGGCGTCCGGACGCACCGCGTCCAGACCCGCGGCGGTGAGCCGTGCGTGCAACTCCGCGGCCACGTCACGGGCCCGCGCCGCCCGCTCCGGCTCGCGCACGAGCAGCCGCAGGGCCGCCAGCGCCGCACCGGCCGCCGCCGGGGCCAGCCCCGTGTCGAAGATGAACGTCCGGGCCGCGTTGACCAGATGGTCGATCACCCGCGCCGGTCCCAGCACCACCCCGCCCTGACTGCCCAGCGACTTGGACAGGGTGGCCGTGACCACCACGTCCGCCGCGCCCGCGAGCCCCGCCGCGTACGGCGCGCCCCGGCCGCCGTCGCCCAGCACCCCGAGCCCGTGCGCGTCGTCCACGACCAGTCCGGCGCCGTACTCGCGGCAGGCCGCGGCCAGCTCGGCCAGCGGCGCCGCGTCGCCGTCCACGGAGAACACCGAGTCGGAGACGACGATCGCCTCACCCTCGTGCGTGCTCAGCGCCTTGCGCACCGCCTCCGGGTCGGCGTGCCCGACGACCTGCCGGGCGCCCCGGGCGAGCCGGCAGCCGTCGATGAGCGAGGCGTGGTTGCCCGCGTCGGAGACGATCAGCGAGCCGTGCGGGCCGAGTGCCGTGACCGCGGCCAGGTTCGCGGCGTACCCGGAGGAGAAGACCAGGGCCGCCTCGAAGCCGCAGAAGGCGGCCAGCTCGCGCTCCAGCTCGGTGTGCAGTTCGGTGGTGCCGGTGACCAGCCGGGAGCCGGTGGAGCCGCCGCCCCAGGTCCGGGCCGCCCCGGCCGCGCCCTCGACGACCTCGGGGTGGTGGGCGAGGCCCAGGTAGTCGTTGCTCGCCAGGTCCAGCAGGGGTGAGTCGGCGGGGCGCGGGCGCAGGGTGCGGACGAGTCCGGCGCGGCGGCGCGCCTCGGCCTGGTCGTCGATCCAGCCGAACGCCATGGGTCCTCCGGGGCTTTTGTAGGTAGCGGACAGACCCTAGCGGCACGGCCGACCGCCCAGGGTGTGGCAATACCCACACGGTGAACCGTCTCCGTTGTGCAAACTCTCCTTGGCCCGGGGCGGTCCCGTAAGACAGGATCGGACCTCATGGACCTGCTGAACACGCTGGTGGACAAGGGGCTTCGGCGCGAGCTGCCGACCCGCGAAGAAGCGCTCGCCGTGCTGGCCACCTCCGACGACGACCTGCTCGATGTGGTGGCCGCGGCCGGGAAGGTGCGCCGGCACTGGTTCGGGCGCCGGGTGAAACTCAACTATCTGGTGAACCTCAAGTCGGGCCTGTGCCCGGAGGACTGCTCCTACTGCTCCCAGCGGCTCGGCTCGGACACCGGCATCCTGAAGTACACCTGGCTGAAGCCCGACGAGGCGTCCCAGGCGGCGGCGGCCGGGCTGGCCGGCGGTGCCAAGCGGGTCTGTCTGGTGGCGTCGGGCCGCGGTCCGACCGACCGTGACGTGGACCGGGTGGCCGGCACGATCAAGGCGATCAAGGACCAGAACGAGGGCGTCGAGGTGTGCGCCTGCCTCGGGCTGCTCTCCGACGGCCAGGCCGAGCGGCTGCGCGAGGCGGGCGCGGACGCCTACAACCACAACCTCAACACGTCCGAGGGCACGTACGGGGACATCACCACCACCCACACCTACGCCGACCGGGTGGACACGGTGAACAAGGCGCACGCGGCCGGTCTGTCCGCCTGCTCCGGGCTGATCGCGGGCATGGGCGAGAGCGACGAGGACCTCGTCGACGTGGTCTTCTCGCTGCGCGCGCTGGACCCGGACTCGGTCCCGGTCAACTTCCTGATCCCGGTCGAGGGCACCCCGCTGGCCAAGGAGTGGAACCTCACCCCGCAGCGCTGCCTCCGGATCCTCGCGATGGTGCGCTTCGTGTGCCCGGACGTCGAGGTGCGCATCGCGGGCGGCCGTGAGGTCCACCTGCGCACGATGCAGCCCCTCGCGCTGAACCTGGCCAACTCCATCTTCCTCGGCGACTACCTGACCACCGAGGGCCAGGCCGGCAGGGCCGACCTGGAGATGATCGCGGACGCCGGGTTCGAGGTGGAGGGCGCCGGCGAGGTGACGCTGCCGGAGCACCGGGTGGCGGGCACGGCGGCGGGCGGCTGCGGCTCGCACGCGAGCGCCGGGTGCGGGTCGCACGAGGGCACCGAGGGTGCCGGGTGCGGATCGCACGCCGGTGGTGGTGTCTGCGGCACGGCGGAGGTGCCGGTCGCGAACGAGGCGCGCACGGACCTCGTCGCCGTACGCCGCCGAGGGGCCGGAACGGACCTCGCGCCCAATGCCTGAGCTGGGTGTGCCCGAGCTGCTGGAGCTGGACCGGCGGCACGTGTGGCATCCGTACGGACCGATGCCGGGGGGTGTCCGACCGCTCGTCGTGGAGTCGGCGAGCGGGGTCCGGCTGCGGCTCGCGGACGGCGCGGGCGAGCTGGTGGACGGCATGTCGTCCTGGTGGTCGGCGATCCACGGCTATGCCCACCCGGTGCTCGACGAGGCGGCGCGGCGGCAGCTCGGCCGGATGAGCCATGTGATGTTCGGCGGGCTCACGCACGAGCCCGCCGTGCGTCTCGCGAAGCTCCTTGTCGACATGTCGCCGGACGGTCTGGAGCACGTCTTCCTGGCCGACTCCGGCTCGGTGTCGGTCGAGGTCGCCGTGAAGATGTGCCTCCAGTACTGGCGTTCGCTCGGCCGCCCCGGCAAGCAGCGCCTGCTGACCTGGCGCGGCGGCTATCACGGCGACACCTGGAACCCGATGTCGGTGTGCGACCCCGAGGGCGGGATGCACCAGCTGTGGTCCGGGGTGCTGCCGCGCCAGGTGTTCGCGGACGCGCCGCCCACGGAGTACGAGGAGTCGTACGCGGACCGTCTGCGGGAGCTGGTCGCCCGCCACGCGGACGAGCTGGCCGCGGTGATCGTGGAGCCGGTGGTGCAGGGCGCGGGCGGGATGCGCTTCCACTCCCCCGCCTATCTGCGGGTGCTGCGCGAGGCGTGCGACGCGCACGACGTGCTGCTGGTGTTCGACGAGATCGCCACCGGATTCGGCCGGACCGGCGCGCTGTTCGCGGCGGACCACGCGGCCGTCACCCCGGATGTGATGTGCGTGGGCAAGGCGCTGACCGGCGGCTATCTCACGATGGCGGCGACGCTGTGCACCGCGCGGGTCGCCGACGGCATCTCGCGGGGCGAGGTGCCGGTGCTCGCGCACGGCCCCACGTTCATGGGCAACCCGCTCGCGGCGGCCGTGGCCTGCGCCTCTGTCGAACTGCTGCTGGGCCAGGACTGGCTGTCCGAGGTCAAGCGGATCGAGACGGGCCTGCGGGACGGGCTGGCACCGGCCGCGGAACTGCCGGGTGTGAAGGACGTCCGGGTGCTGGGCGCCATCGGGGTGGTCCAGCTCGATCACGAGGTGGACATGCGGGCCGCCACGGACGCCGCGGTGCGGGAGGGCGTGTGGCTGCGCCCGTTCCGCGACCTGGTCTACACGATGCCGCCGTACGTCACCTCGGACGAGGACGTGGCACGGATCGCGCGCGCGGTGCGTGCCGCGGCGCGGGAGGGTTGAGATGCCGGTACTGGTGATCACGGGGACGGGCACGGAGGTCGGCAAGACCGTCACCACCGCCGCCGTCGCCGCCGCGGCGCTCGCGGCGGGGCGCTCGGTGGCCGTGCTGAAGGCCGCGCAGACGGGCGTACGGCCGGACGAGCGAGGGGACGCCGACGAGGTCGCGCGGCTCGCGGGTCCGCTCACGGCGGCCGAAACGGCCCGCTTCCCCGAGCCGTTGGCGCCGGGTACGGCGGCCCGGCGGGCCGGGATAGCGCCGGTGCACCCGCAGGAGGTGGCCGACCGGGCGGCCAAGCTGGCCGCCGAGCACGATCTGGTGCTGGTCGAGGGCGCGGGCGGGCTGCTCGTCCGGTTCGACGCGGCCGGCGGCACGCTGGCGGACGTGGCCGGGCTGCTGGACGCGCCGGTGCTGGTCGTGGCCTCGCCCGGGCTCGGCACGCTGAACACCACGGAGCTGACGGCCCACGAACTGCGGCGCCGGGAGCTGGAGTTGGCGGGCGTGGTGATCGGCAGCTGGCCCGACTCCCCCGACCTGGCCGCCCGCTGCAACGTGACCGACCTGTCGGCGGTGGCGGAGGCGCCGCTGCTCGGCGCGATTCCCTGCGGGGCCGGGGCGTTGTCGCCGGGCGACTTCCGTGGGGCGGCGCCGGGGTGGCTCGCGCCACCGCTGGACGGGACGTGGGACGCGGAGGCGTTCCGGGTGCGGGTGGCGCCGTAGGGGTACGGCGCGGGTGCCTTCGAGGATCCCGGGGGACAATCACCCTGAGAACGTCCTCCGGGAGGTGCCATGCGACTGATGTCGGCCGGTTCTGCCAAGGTCGCGCCGAGCCCTGTCCACCATCCGCTGTTCGCCCGGTTCTACGCCCGCTGCAGCGTCGACGCGGAGAGGCGGCTCGGTCTCGCCGCCGTGCGGGAGCGGCTGCTCGCCGGGCTGTCCGGGCGGGTGATCGAGGTCGGCGCGGGCAACGGGCTGAACTTCGCCCGCTATCCGGCCGCCGTGGCCGAGGTCGTCGCCGTCGAGCCCGAGCCGCTGCTGCGCCGGTTGGCGCTGGATGCCGCGCAGCGTGCCCAGGTGCCGGTCGACGTGGTGCCGGGCGCGGCGGAGGCGCTTCCCGTCAAGAGCGAGGCGTACGACGCGGCGGTGCTGTCGCTGGTGCTGTGCAGCGTGCGGGACGTGGCGCGGGCGCTCGCCGAGGTACGGCGGGTGCTCCGGCCCGGCGGTGAGGTGCGCTTCTTCGAGCACGGCCGCGGCGGCGGCCGGATGATGACGCTGACCCAGCAGGCCCTGGACCGCACCGTGTGGCCCGTGCTGTTCGGCGGCTGTCACGTCGCCCGCGAGCCGGTCAAGGCGCTGCGCGAGGCGGGATTCGAACTCGGCCCGTACCGGCGGCTGTTGCTGCCGGAGCAGGGCCCGAAGCTGCCGACCTCGTACGGCGTGCTGGGCGTCGGCTGGCGCCCGAGGGAGCCGGGGTCCCGCTGACCGCCCCGAGCCGGACGGCCCGCGTCAGATGCTCCAGCGGCGCAGCTCCCCTGCGATGGCGTCCACGTCGGCCGCGCCGTCCTTTACCAGCCGGGCCAGGTCGCGCACCTGCTCGGCGGAGGTGACGACCTTGACGCCGCTGGCGACCAGGTAGGCGTAGGCGACCGCCGAGGCGAACAGCGCGTTGGAGCGCTCCAGCGCCGGCACGTGGATCAGCAGCTGGAGGAGGGCGGCGGCGCGGGCATGCGGGTCGTCGTAGACGGGCACGCCGAATATCTCGGCACGGTGCCGGGCGACGGCGGCGATCAGCGCGCCCCAGTCGGTGACCTGCGGGTCCCCGGGTGTGCGCTGTTCGGCGAGCATGAGCAGCCAGGCGAGGTCGATGCTGAGCTCGTTCAAGGGATCAGCGGCCGTCCCCGGTGCCGCCACCGCTGCCCCGGGTCTCGGTGAACTCCTCGGCGAACACGGTCTCGTACTGCTTCATGAAGTCGGCGGCGGCGTCCACGAACGTGCGGCCGGCCTCGCCGGTGTCCTGTCTGACTAGCTCTTCTATGTAGCGGTTGACGCTGATGCCACGGGCCAGGGCGCGTTCGCGGGCCGCGCGGGCGGTGCCTTCGTCCACGCGCACGTTCAGCTGGGTCTTCGCCATGCTTCGACGCTAGCGCCGAGGTGCTAGCAACCGCAAGGGCGCACGGAATCGCCGTGCCGTGCCTGTCTGTCCCCCGTGCGCGCCGTCCCTTACGCTCGCCCGGGACAGGCGTACGCGTACCGGCGACCGGGAGGCGGTCTTGTCCACACCTGACGCAGTGGCTGCGCAGCACGGGCCGGGGCGCGCGCCGGACGGCGGGTTCGCGGCCCGCGCCCGCGCCCTGACCAAGGCCTACGGCTCCGACGAGACGGCCGTGGTCGCCCTGGACGCGGTGGACGTGGACATCGCGCGCGGCCGGTTCACCGCCGTGATGGGGCCCTCGGGCTCCGGCAAGTCCACGCTCATGCACTGCCTGGCGGGGCTCGACACCGTGACGGCGGGCGAGGTGTGGCTCGGTGACACCGAGATCACCGGGCTGAGGGACCGTGAGCTGACCCGGCTGCGCCGGGACCGGATCGGGTTCATGTTCCAGTCGTTCAACCTCGTTCCGACGCTCACGGCCGCCGAGAACATCACGCTGCCGATGGCCATCGCGGGCCGCAGACCCGACGAACGATGGCTGGACCAGGTGATCGACAGGCTCGGCCTGCGGGACCGGCTGGCCCACCGGCCCGCGCAGCTGTCCGGCGGTCAGCAGCAGAGAGTGGCGTGCGCGCGGGCGCTGCTCTCCCGGCCGGAGCTGATCTTCGCCGACGAGCCGACCGGCAACCTGGACTCGCGGGCCGGCCTGGAGGTGCTGGGCTTCCTGCGCGGGGCCGTGGACGATCTCGGGCAGACGGTCGTCATGGTCACCCACGACCCCGGCGCCGCCGCCCATGCCGACCTGGTGCTCTTCCTCGCCGACGGCCGCATCGTGGACGAGACGGCCCGGCCGACGGCGGACGCCGTACTGGAACGCATGCGTGTCCTTTCCGGAGGGAACCCCCGGTGCTGAAGGCGACCCTGAGGAGCTTCCTCGCGCACAAGGGGCGGCTCGCGCTGTCCGCGCTGGCGGTGATCCTGTCCGTGGCGTTCGTCGCGGGCAGCCTGATCTTCTCCGACACCGTCACCCGTACCTTCGACCGGCTCTTCGCCTCCACCGCCGCCGACGTGAGCGTGCAGCCGAAGCAGGACCTGAAGTCCCCGGTGCCGGGCGCGGCGGTGCAGACCCTGCCCGCGGCGCTGCGGGACCGGGTGGCCCGGGTCCCCGGGGTCGCGGCCGCCCGCGCGGACGTCAAGGTGCAGAACATCGTGGTGGTCGACCGCCACGACAGGTCCGTCGGGCCGACCACCGGCGCCCCCACCATCGCCACCGCCTGGTACGCCGGTCACCGCAGCCCGGTGGTGCTGACCTCCGGCCGCGCGCCGCACGGTGCGGGCGAGGCGCTGCTGGACGCGGACACCGCGGACAGGAAGCGCGTACGGATCGGCGACCCGCTGACGGTGCAGGCGCAGCCGGGCACGTTCCGCGTCCGGGTCGTCGGGATCGCCACGTTCACCACGACCAACCCGGGCGCGGCCCTGGTCTTCCTGGACCCGGCGGTGGCGGGCCGGGAGCTGCTCGGCTCCCAGGCGCTCGCGACCAGCGTCTCGGCGGACGCGGCGAAGGGCGTGTCGGACGCCTCCCTCAGGCTGCGGGTCGGCCGGGCGGTCGGCACCGGCGCCTACGACGTGAAGACGGCCGGCGAGCAGGCCGAGTCGGCGGCGGCCGCTCTCGGCCCCTTCCTGGACGTGATCAAGTACGTGATGCTCGGCTTCGCGGGTGTCGCGCTGCTCGTCGGCGTCTTCCTGATCGTCAACACCTTCTCCATGCTGACCGCCCAACGCACGCGTGAGCTGGGCCTGTTGCGGGCGCTCGGCGCGGACCGGCGGCAGGTGCGGCGCTCGGTGCTCACCGAGGCGCTGCTGCTCGGACTGGCCGGCTCGACGCTCGGCCTCGGCGCCGGGATCGGGCTGGCGCTGGGGCTGATCCGGCTGATGAGCCTGTTCGGGATGAACCTCAAGGCCACGGAGATGGTCATCGGCTGGCCGACGCCCGTCGCGGCGTACGTCGTCGGGCTCGGCGTCACCTTCGTGGCGGCCTATCTGCCCGCCCGGCGCGCGGCGGCGGTCTCGCCGATGGCCGCGCTGGTGGACGCCGAGGTCGCCGGCGTGGGCAGGCCGCTGACGGCGCGGGCCGTCGCCGGGGCGGCGCTCGGTGCGGCAGGTGCGGCGGCGCTGGCGGGGTGCGCGGCGGCCACGAGGACCGCGCAGGCGGCCGTGCTGCTGGGTGTCGGAGTCGTCCTGACCCTGATCGCGACCGTGGTCGCCGGACCGCTGCTGGTTCGGCCCGTGATCCGGGTGCTGGGCGCCGCCTTCCCGGCGCTGTTCGGCCCGGTCGGCCGGATGAGCCAGCGCAACGCCCTGCGCAATCCCCGCCGTACCGGCGCCACCGCCGCGGCCCTCATGGTGGGCCTGGCGCTGGTCGGCGGGATGTCGGTGGCCAGCGCCTCGATGTCGGCGTCGTTCGACCGGCAGATCGACAAGAACCTCGGCGCCGACTTCATCGTCCAGAACGCCGGCTTCACCCCGTTCACCCGGCAGGTACGGGACACGGTGGCCGCCACGCGCGGCGTCGGGCTCGTCGTGGCGCAGCGGCTCACCCAGGTCGCCGTACGACTGCCGGACGGCCGCCGGGTCCAGACCTCCGCCGTCGGGTACGGCCCGGGGCTCGACGACGTCGTGCACCTCACGTACGCGCAGGGCGGCACGGCCGCCGCGCTGGCGGACGGGCACCTGGCCATGGACGCCGGCTTCGCCAGGGACCACGGGCTGCGGATCGGCGGCACGCTCCCGGTCGAGTTCCCCGGCGGGCGGCACACGACGCTGACCGTCGGCGCGCTCACCCACCAGGACACGGCACAGGGCTTCGGCGCCCAGGGCGGCCTGTACTTCGGCCTCGCCACCTTCGCGAGGTACGTGCCGAGCGGCCAGGACTCGGTGCTGTACGTCAACGCGGCCGCCGGTACGAGACCGCAGGACCTGCGCCCTGGGCTGGAGCGGGCGCTGAAGCCGTTTCCGCAGGTCCAGGTGCGCGACCAGGACGACTACAAGCAACTGGTCCACGACCAGATCGCCGTGCTGCTCTACCTCGTGTACGCGCTGCTCGCCCTGGCGATCGTCATCGCCGTGCTCGGTGTGGTCAACACGCTCGCCCTGTCGGTGGTGGAACGGACGAGGGAGATCGGGCTGCTGCGCGCGATCGGGCTGGGACGCCGGCAGCTGCGCCGGATGATCCGGCTGGAGTCGGTGGTGATCGCGGTCTTCGGAGCGGTCCTCGGGCTGGCGCTGGGGCTGGTGTGGGGCGTGTGCATGCAGCGGGTACTGGCCCTGCGCGGGCTGCGGGAACTGGCGGTCCCCTGGACCACGATCGTCGCGGTCGTCATCGGCGCGGCGGTGGTGGGCGTGGTGGCGGCGCTGCTGCCGGCCCTGCGGGCGTCCCGGATGAACGTGCTGGCGGCGATCGCCCACGAGTGAGGATCCGGCGGGCGCAGCCGAGCGTGGAGTGAGGACCCGCCGGAGAGCATCCGCCGTGCCGGGTCGCGCCCGACGCACCCGGGATCGCCTGCTCAGCAGCGACGCGCGTCGAGCGCCTCGTCGTTGGCCGTGGTGGCGGCCGCGGAGCGCCTGTACGGCGGTGCGGAGAACGCGCCGGATGCCCGTGGGGTGGCTGCTCGATGAGGAGTTCGCGTTCGGCGAGCCCTAGGGGACGACCGGCGAGTTCCTCGCCGAACTCGCGGATGCCGTAGCCCACCAAGGCACGTGCAGCGACACCACGGCCCAGGCCGTCCCCTTCCTCACAGAGCTGATCTGTGACGACGGCGTCGCCCCCGGCAGCCGCTTGGTTCTGCTCGGCGACCTGTTGCGGCTCGGTGCCTCGGGGCTCGCGGCAGCGGTCTCCGTGGCCGACCGCGTCACAGCACTCGGGGGCGTCTGGGAGGAGTCCGCGGCTGAGTACCTGACACGGCGGGCCATCGTCAGCGAGCTGCCGAGGCTGCTGTCCCGCTGGGAGGACGAGAGCGATGCCGTCCGATTCGCTCTCCCGGCTCCGGCAGGCAGTTCCCGCGCCGACGTCGTGTCGCTCAAAGCCGCACGCCCGAACGTGGATCCGGAGAATCTGGGACGGGCCGTCCTTCCGGTTCTCGTCCTCGAAGACGTGGGGCCCGACGCACAGGCATAGGGAGAGACAAGGGAGGGGCATGGGGAGACGAAGCCGCCGGGGGCGGTGCGCGGCCCGCGTTGTCCGCCCCCGGCACGGAAACCGTTCGCCAGACAGACCGGCGCTCTGCTTGGCTCCCCCCATGAGCGATCTCCACATCCGCTGCGCCACCCTCTCGGACATCGACACCGTGCTGCGGTTCTGGCGCGACGCCGCGGAGGGAACGAGCATCAGCGACGACCACGACGGAGTGGCCCGACTCATCGCACGAGACCCCGAAGCCCTGCTCCTCGCCGAGCGCGACGGCCTCCTCACCGGCACGGTCATAGCGGGCTTCGACGGATGGCGATGCTCCGCCTACCGACTGGCCGTACACCCCGACCACCGCCGGCAGGGCATCGCCACCGCCCTGCTGGAAGCCGCGGAACAACGCTTCGCCGCCCTGGGCGGGCGACGGGTCGACGCCATGGTGCTGGAGGCCAACGAACGGGCGCACCACACGTGGGCCGCGGGCGGCTACCATCGCGAGGACCACTGGCGGCGCTGGGTGAAGCCGCTGTCCGAGCCCGCGAACTGACCCCGAAGACCAACTTTGCCCATCCTTTACCATTGAGGGAGCACTCGACCCCTCGATGAAAGGTTGTGAGCGTCCGCCCATGGGCGAGCCTCCCAGTCCGCGACACCGCGCGTTCCGCCCCGCCCTGCCCGATCATGGGACGGGGGTGACCCGATGACCGAAGTGCTGCTCCTTCTGGTGGCGATCCTGCTGTCGCTCGCCTGCGGCGCCTTCGTGGCGGCGGAGTTCTCGCTGACCACGGTGGAGCGCGGCGAGCTGGAGCGCGCGGCGGAGCGCGGCGAACGCGGGGCGCAGGGCGCCCTGAAGGCCGCGCGGAACCTCACCTTCCAGCTCTCCGGCGCCCAGCTCGGCATCACCGTGACCAACCTGGTGGTCGGCATGCTCGCCGAGCCGTCGATCGCCAAGCTGCTGGCCGGCCCGTTCCGGGCGACGGGCCTGTCGGACGACGTGGCGAGCTCGGTCGCCCTGGTGGTCGGTACGGCGCTGTCGACGGTGTTCCTGATGGTCGTCGGCGAGCTGGTACCGAAGAACTGGGCGATCTCCTCGCCGCTGGCCGTGGCCAAGCGGGTGGGCAGTGCGCAGCGCTTGTTCAGTGCGGCCTTCGGGCCCTTCATCACACACCTGAACAACACGGCCAACCGTGTGGTGCGCCGCCTCGGCATCGAGCCGGCCGAGGAGCTGGCCTCCGCGCGCGGCCCCCAGGAGCTGGCGGCGCTCGCCCGGCACTCCGCGAAGCAGGGCGCGCTGGAGGCGGACACCGCCGAGCTGTTCGTGCGCACCCTGAACCTGGCCGACCTCACGGCGGAGAACGTGATGACCCCGCGCGTACAGGTCGTCGCCCTGGACACCCAGGCGACCTGCGAGGACGTGGCGAACGCGACCCGGGCCACCGGGCTGTCCCGGTTCCCGGTCCACCGGGGCGGCCTGGACTCGGTCGTGGGCATCGCGCACGTGAAGGACGTCCTGGCCGTGCCCGCCGCCGAGCGGCCTCGCCGCCCGGTCTCGCAGGTGATGCGCGAGCCGCTGCTCGTCCCCGAGTCCCTGACCGTCGACCGGCTCCTGGACCGCCTCGGCGGCCGGCGCACGATGGCCGTCGTCATCGACGAGTACGGGGGCACGGCGGGCGTGGCGACGCTGGAGGACATCGTGGAGGAGGTCGTCGGCGAGGTGCGCGACGAGCACGACCCGCACGAGACGCCCGACCTCGCCCCCGCCGGCGCGGACGAACAGGGCCGCGCCCTGTACTCGGCCGACGGCGCCGCCCGCACCGACCAGCTCGCGCGCGTGGGGCTGCGCGTCCCCGAGGGGCCGTACGAGACCCTGGCCGGTCTGGTCGCGGCGCGGCTGGGCCGGATACCGCGGACCGGTGACACGGTCGAGGTCGCCGGCTGGCGGCTGGACGTCGTGGACGCCTCCGGCCGCCGGGCGGCCCGGGTGCTGCTGCACGCGCCGCTGGACGACGAACAGGCCCACGGAAGCCCGGAGGGGGCGCGATGACCGCCGTACAGCTGCTGATCGGGCTGGCGACGCTCGTTGTCAACGCCTTCTTCGTGGCGGGCGAGTTCGCGCTGATCTCCGTGCGCCGTTCGCAGATCGAGCCGCTGGCCCAGGAGGGCGACCGGCGCGCGAAGAGCGTGCTGTGGGCTCTGGAGCACGTCTCGGCGCTGCTGGCCGCCGCCCAGCTCGGCATCACGCTGTGCACGCTGGTCCTCGGTGTGGTCGCCGAGCCGGCGATCGCGCATCTGCTGGAGCCGGTCTTCCACGCGCTCGGGGTGCCCGTGAGCGCGGGCCACGCCGTGTCCTTCGTGATCGCGCTGACCCTGGCGACGTATCTGCACATGCTGCTCGGCGAGATGGTCCCGAAGAACATCTCCCTCGCCGAACCGGTGCGCGGCGCGCTGCTGCTCGGCCCGCCGCTGGTCGCGCTGTCCCGGGCGCTGCGGCCGGTGATCTTCTCCGTCAACGCGTTCGCGAACGGGCTGCTCAAGCTGTTGCGGGTGGACGCCAAGGACGAGGTCGCGGCGAGCTTCACCGACGCCCAGCTGGCCGAGATCGTCAAGGACGCCGGTGAGGCCGGCCTGATCGACGACCGGGCGCAGGAGCGGCTGCACGACGCCCTGGAGCTGGGCCGCCGGCCGGTGCGGGACGTCGTGGTGCCGTTGGAGAGGGTCGTCTACGCGCGCGTGGGCGTCACCCCGGAGGAGCTGGAGCGGCTGACGGCCGAGTCGGGCTTCTCGCGGTTCCCGGTGGTCGACGCGGGCCGGCGGATCGTGGGCTATCTGCACGTCAAGGACGCCCTGGACGCCTCGCCCCAGGACATACCGTTCCGGCTGCGGGACATGCGCTCCATCGCGCGCGTGCGGGAGAGCACCCCGCTGGACGACGTCCTGACCGCGATGCGCGGCAGCCGCACCCACCTGGCGGCCGTGCTCGGCGAGGACGGCCGCCTGGCCGGCCTGGTCACCATGGAGGACGTCCTGCGGGAACTGTTCGGCCAACCGGCCCCCGGCTAACGCCGACACGGGCCCCGGAGCCGGGTCCGGGCACCCGGGTCCGGTGGCGGGTCCGGGGGGGGCGGTTGGCTGGATCGGGGGGCGGTTGCCTGGGTCCGGAGGCCGGGGACGCGGGCCGGGTCTCGGGGGCCTGGTCTGGGGGGCCTGGTCTGGGGGAGGCCGGAGGGGCCGAGTCCGGGGCCGTGAGGACGTGGGCCGGGACCGAGGCTGGGGCCCACGGCCGAGGTCCGAAGGCCGAGGGTCGAATCCAGGGTCGTGAGGACGGAGGCCGAGGCCATGGCCCACGGCCGAGGTCCGGAGGCCGGAGCGCTGAGTCCCGGCCGCGAGGACGCAGGCCGGGAGCGAAGCGAGGGAGCCAAGGGGCTGCGAGGACGCGAGGCTGGAACCGGGGCCCGAGAGGCAGGGTCCGGGTCCAAGAGCCGGGGGCCGGGAGCCCGGGGGCAGGGAGCCCGGGGGCAGGGAGCCCGGGGGCAGGGAGGCTGGGGGCAGGGAGGCTGGGGGCAGGGAGGCTGGGGGCAGGGAGGCTGGTCCGGGGTGACCGACCGGCGGGTATGGAAGCGGGATACCATCGCTGACGCCATGCAGACGAATCCCGCATCTCCCCCCTACAGCAGCCTGGTCGCGGTGGGCGACTCCTTCACCGAGGGCATGTCGGACCTCCTGCCCGACGGTTCCTACCGGGGCTGGGCCGATGTGCTCGCCGCGCGGATGGCCGCCCGCACGCCGGGTTTCCGGTACGCCAACCTCGCCGTGCGCGGCAAGCTGATCGGACAGATCGTCGACGAGCAGGTCGACGTGGCGGCGGCCATGAACGCCGACGTGATCACGCTGGTCGGCGGCCTCAACGACACCCTGCGGCCGAAGTGCGACATGGGCCGGGTGAAGGGCCTGCTGACCGAGGCGGTGGAGCGTCTGGCGCCGTCGTGCAGGCAGCTGGTGCTGATGCGCAGCCCCGGCCGCCAGGGCCCCGTGCTGGAGCGGTTCCGGCCGCGCATGGAGGAGCTGTTCTCCTGCGTGGACGAGCTGGCCGCGAAGAACGGCGCGGTCGTCGTGGACCTGTACGGCGCCGCGTCGCTGGCCGATCCCCGGCTGTGGGACGTGGACCGGCTGCATCTGACGGCGGAGGGGCATCGCCGGGCCGCCGAGGCGGTGTGGCAGACGCTCGGGTACGAGCCGGAGGACACCGAGTGGCGGGTGCCGATGCCGGCCACGCCGCCGCCGGGCTGGGCGACGCGCCGGGTCGCGGACGCGCGCTTCGCACGGCAGCATCTGCTGCCGTGGATCGGCCGCCGGCTGACCGGCCGCTCCTCGGGCGACGGCCGCCCGGCCAAGCGTCCGGAGCTGCTGCCGTACGAGGGCCAGGCGTAGCCACGGGTGACCGACGTCCCGGGCCCGAGCCCCGCGTGCCGCCGGCGGCGATCAGTGACCCCCGTCTCGTAGCTTCCGCCGAACAGGGGCGTGGCGCTGGCCTGCACAAACCGCCAGTACAATCTGGACACGTGACTTCTGCGCCCGCCAAGCCCCGCATCCCGAACGTCCTCGCCGGACGCTACGCCTCCGCCGAGCTCGCCACGCTCTGGTCCCCCGAGCAGAAGGTGAAGCTGGAGCGGCAGCTCTGGCTCGCCGTGCTGCGCGCCCAGAAGGACCTCGGCATCGAGGTGCCGGACGCGGCGATCGCCGACTACGAGCGCGTCCTCGACACCGTCGACCTGGCCTCCATCGCCGAGCGCGAGAAGGTCACCCGGCACGACGTGAAGGCACGGATCGAGGAGTTCAACGACCTCGCCGGGCACGAGCACGTACACAAGGGCATGACCTCCCGTGACCTCACCGAGAACGTGGAGCAGCTCCAGATCCGCCTCTCGCTGGAGCTGACGCGCGACCGTACGGTGGCCGTGCTGGCGCGCCTCGGCAAGCTGGCCGGCGAGTACGCCGAGCTGGTCATGGCCGGCCGCTCGCACAACGTGGCCGCGCAGGCCACGACCCTGGGCAAGCGCTTCGCGACGGCGGCCGACGAACTGCTCGTGGCCTACGGCCGCGTCGAGGAGCTGCTCGGCCGCTACCCGCTGCGCGGCATCAAGGGCCCGGTCGGCACCGCGCAGGACATGCTGGACCTGCTGGGCGGCGACGCGGCCAAGCTCGCCGAGCTGGAGAACCGGATCGCCGGACACCTGGGCTTCGCGCAGGCGTTCACCTCGGTCGGCCAGGTCTACCCGCGCTCCCTGGACTACGAGGTCGTCACCGCGCTGGTGCAGCTGGCGGCGGCGCCGTCCTCGCTGGCGAAGACGATCCGGCTGATGGCGGGGAACGAACTGGTCACCGAGGGCTTCAAGCCGGGCCAGGTCGGCTCCTCGGCGATGCCGCACAAGATGAACACCCGCTCCTGCGAGCGCGTCAACGGCCTCATGGTCGTCCTGCGCGGCTACGCCTCGATGACCGGCGAGCTGGCGGGCGACCAGTGGAACGAGGGCGACGTGTCCTGCTCGGTGGTGCGCCGGGTCGCGCTGCCTGACGCGTTCTTCGCGCTCGACGGTCTGCTGGAGACCTTCCTGACGGTCCTCGACGAGTTCGGCGCCTTCCCGGCGGTCATCGCGCGTGAGCTGGACCGCTACCTGCCGTTCCTCGCCACCACCAAGGTGCTCATGGGCGCCGTGCGGGCCGGGGTCGGCCGCGAGGTCGCGCACGAGGCGATCAAGGAGAACGCCGTCGCCACTGCGCTCGCGATGCGTGAGCAGGGCGCCGAGCGCAACGACCTGCTCGACAAGCTCGCCGCCGACGAGCGCCTGCCGCTCGACCGGGAGCAGCTGGCGGCGCTGATGGCCGACAAGCTGTCCTTCACCGGTGCCGCCGCCGACCAGGTCGGCGTCCTCGTCGGCCGGATCGAGGAGATCGCCAAGCAGCACCCGGAGGCGGCCGGATACACCCCCGGGGCGATCCTCTGACCCGCTTCAGCCGTGCGGAACTGGAGGCCGCCCGCGACCGTCTCGTACCGGACGTCGTCGCGGACGGCCTCCGGGTGCTCTTCTGCGGCATCAACCCGGGACTGCTGACGGCGGCGACCGGTCATCACTTCGCCCGCCCCGGCAACCGTTTCTGGCCGGTGCTGCACCTGTCCGGCTTCACGCCGAGGCTGTTGAAGCCGGCGGAGCAGCGGGAGCTGCTGTCGTACGGGCTGGGCATCACGAACGTGGTGGCGCGGGCGACCGCGCGCGCCGACGAGCTGGGCAACGACGAGTACGTCGAGGGCGGCCGGCTGCTCACCGAGAAGGTGGCACGGCTCGGGCCGCGGTGGCTGGCGGTGGTCGGGGTGACCGCGTACCGGGCGGCCTTCGGGGAGCGCACGGCTCACGTGGGGCCGCAGGAGCGGACGTTCGGGGAGACCCGGGTGTGGGTGCTGCCCAATCCGAGCGGGCTGAACGCGCACTGGACGGCGCAGACGATGGCCGAGGAGTTCGCCCGGCTGAGGGCGGCCGCACAGGGCTGAGCGGGTCCGGCGAAGACCGGTGCGGTTCGGCGGCGCCCTGCCGGGGGCGCGGGGCTGTACGCGTGTGCGGCTCCGCCGCGTGGGCGCGACCGGCCGCAACGGACCGGTGGACACCGGACGGCACATCACGGCACTTCCCGCGGTGCGCTCGGCGGCGGCCCGGGCGGTCACGGCGGCGGTGTCACCGTGACCGTGGCCAGGAGCCGTATCTCGTCGGTGTCGTCCCGGTCGGCGACGCCGAGGGCGATCCAGCGGCCGGTCCCCGGCGGCTCCCACACGTCCAGCTCGTCGGTGAGCAGGCTGAGGGTGGCCCAGGGCTCCGGTATCTCCTCGCCCCGGGCCACGCGCAGCCGCACCGTCTGCTGGCCCCAGGGGTGCTGCCGGCCCCAGCGGTCGTGCAGCCGCTGCGCCAGTGCCTCCCGGTACGCATGGAAGTCCGCGGCGGTCCGCTCCCGGATCTGGGCGTCGTCCGCGCGTGTCCCGTGGCTGGTCGCTAACTCCACCGTCCGATGGCCGGCCTCCGGGAACTCCCCCGCGCACAGCGCCTCGACGGCGGTCAGGAACTTCACGATGTCCATGTGATCCAGTAAACCGGGCGGCACTGACAATTGGCGGGCCGTCAGGCGTCCCGGCGGTGCAGGGTCCACGCGCCCGCGAGCAGCGCGGCCGCCGCCCACAGCGCGGTCACCGCGAGCCCGCTCCACGGGCCGAGGGCGCCGTCCCAGGTGCTGTGCAGGGCCACTTGACCGGCCCGGTCGGGGAGATAGTCGGCGACGCCGCCCGACAGGTCCCCGACGACGAAGGACACGATCAGCACGAACGGGATCAGGACGGACAGGGTCGCTACGCCGCTGCGCAGCACGGCCGCGAGTCCGGCGGCGAACAGGGCCATCAGGGTCAGCTGGAGGCCGCAGCCGACGGCGCCGCGCAGGCCTGCCGTCCACGTCGGCCCGTCGGCGCCGCGGACCGCCTTGCCGACCAGCAGCGTGACCAGTCCGGTGAGGAGGCCGACGGGCAGGGCGGACAGGGCGATCGCTGCGGCCTTGGCGGCGAACCACCGCCGCCGGTCCGGCACCGCAGAGAGCGCCAGCCGCAGCGCGCCGCCCCGGAACTCCGCCGAGACGGCCGTCGCACCGAAGGCGATCGCGGCGATCTGGCCGAGGCTCACGCCGAAGAACACCGCGTACAGCGGGTCGGGGTCGGCGCCTGACGCGGCCGCGACGGCCGAGAACGCGGTCGTGGCGAGGAGGATCCCGGCCAGGCCCCCGAGCAGCGAGGGCAGGGTCCGGATCTTGATCCACTCGGCGTGCAGCACGGGTGCGAACGGCATGGTCAGGCCTCCTGGGACTGTGCGGTGAACTCGGCCTCGGCCGCGGTCAGATCGAGATAGGCCTCTTCCAAGGTGGCCTCCCGCGCGGCGAGTTCCAGGACGGGGACGCCCGCCTCGGCCATGATCCGGCCGAGGTCGTCCACGCGCGCGTGCCGCACGGTCCGGGCTCCGTCCGCGTCCCGGGAGGTGTCGAGGCCGTGCCGGGCGAGCAGATCGTCCAGCGCGGCGGGGTCGGTGGTGCGGATCCGGACGTGGGGCCGTACGCGCGCGTGGATGAAGTCCTGGACGGGTGTGTCGGCCAGCAGCCGGCCCCGGCCGAGGATCACGAGGTGGTCGGCGAAGGCGGCGGTCTCGCCCATCAGATGGCTGGAGACCAGCACCGTACGGCCCTGCCCGGCGAGGCGGCGCAGCAGCGTACGGATCCAGACGATGCCCTCGGGGTCGAGGCCGTTGGCCGGCTCGTCGAGCAGGATCACCTCGGGATCGCCGAGCAGGGCTGCGGCGATGCCGAGACGCTGGCGCATGCCGAGGGAGTACGTCCGCACCCGGCGCCGCGCCACCGCGGCCAGCCCGGTCTCCTCCAGAACGGCGTCGACCCGGCGGTCCGGGATCCGGTTGCTCGCGGCGAGGGCGCGCAGGTGGTCGCGGGCGGTGCGGGAGCCGTGCGCGGCGCGCGCGTCGAGCAACGCGCCGACCGTGCGCAGGGGTTCGCCGAACCCGGCGTAGGCCCGGCCGCCGATCGTGGCGGTGCCGGAGGTGGGCCGGTCGAGGCCGAGGACGAGGCGCATGGTGGTGGACTTGCCGGCGCCGTTGGGGCCGAGGAATCCGGTGACGCGGCCGGGGCGCACGCTGAAGGTGAGTCCGTCCACGGCCCGTCGTCCGCCGTACTCCTTGGTGAGGTCGTGTACGTCGATGCTGGTCATGCCACCAGCCTTGCCGTGCGAGGGCGTCGGGGCCTCCCCCGCCGGTGGAGAGCGTCTCCCCCGTGCGGGGGAGGTCCGTTGTCAGTGCCGGCTGCGACGATGGGCGTCGTGGTCATGCCCCGCTTCCTGCGCCCGCTGCTGCGCGGGACGACGTACACGCGCCTGCTGCACCAGTGGGTGCCCATGCTGATCCAGAGCATGTGGATGTTCATCGACATGTCGAAGCCCTGGGTCCCGGGCGCGATGCTCGTCCTGGTGGGCCTCGTGCCCGCCGTGCGCAGGGGCGAGGGGGTGCAGGCGCGGCTGTTGCTGACGCCCGGCGAACAGGAGCCGGGCATCTCCGAGGCGCCGTCCACGACATGGCGGGACCGGACGCGCACGGTGGTGTGGCTGGAACTGCGCTGGATCCTCGGCTGGATCAGCATGTTCGCCACCGTGTGGCTGCTCGTCATCGCGTTCGAGCTGGCTCGGGCCGCGTGGGGGCGGGCGCCGTCCGGGCTTCCCGTGCTGGGCCAACTGCCGCAGCACCGCGCCTGGGCACTGCTGACGCCGCTCCCGCTGCTCGTCCTGTACGGCGTGGTGGTGGGCCTCGGCATGCTGATCACGGTCTGTGCGCGCCGGCTGCTGGGGCCGTCGGCGGCGGAGCGGCTGGCCGCGCTGGAGGAGCGCACCGAGCAGCTGCTCGAACGCACGCGGATCGCACGGGAGTTGCACGACTCGATCGGGCACGCCCTGACGGTGGCGGTGGTGCAGGCCGGTGCGGCGCGCGCGGCGGGCGATCCGGAGTTCACCGAGCGCGCGCTGGACGCCATCGAGGAGACCGGCCGGGCCGCCCTGGAGGACCTGGAGCGGGTGCTGGGCATTCTGCGCGAGAGCGAGCGGCCGGTGAGCGCCCGGCCCACGCTCGCCGACGCGGGCCGGCTGCTGGAGTCGGCGCGGGCCTCGGGTGCGAAGGTCGACGCCGAGGTGACCGGTCCGGTCGCGGCCCTGCCGGGGCCGGTCTCCCGGGAGGGCTACCGCATCCTCCAGGAGTCGCTCACCAACGTGCTGCGGCACGCCGGTTCCGTGCCGGTGCGGGTCCGCGTCGCGGTCACGGACGGCCGGCTCGCCCTGGAGGTCCGCAACCCGCTGCCGGCCCCGATACCCGGCCCGGGCCGGGGCAGCGGCCTGCGCGGCATACGCGAGCGGGCCGCCCTGCTCGGCGGCAGCGCCCGCACGGGTCCGCACGAGGGCGACTGGCAGGTGCGGGCGGAGCTGCCACTCGGCTGATCCGGAACGGTCGCTCCGCTCAACTGATCTAGTCTGGCCGAATGCCGGTCACCGTACTCCTCGTCGACGACGAACCCCTGGTCCGCGCGGGTCTGCGGGCCGTGCTGGAGGCGCAGCCCGACATCGAGGTGGTGGGCGAGGCGGCCGACGGCGCCGCGGTCATCCCGCTGGTGCGGCAACTGCGGCCCGACGTGGTCGCGATGGACGTCCGCATGCCCCTGCTGGACGGCATCGAGGCCACGCGCGCGGTGCTGCGCACGGTGGCCGGGCCGCCGAAGATCCTCGTGGTGACCACCTTCGAGGACGACGCGTACGTGTACGAGGCGCTGCGCGCGGGCGCCGACGGGTTTCTGCTGAAGCGGGCCCGGCCGGCCGAGATCGTGCACGCCGTACGGCTGGTCGCGGAGGGCGAGTCGCTGCTCTTCCCGGCCTCCGTACGGCGCCTGGCCGCCCGGTACGGCGACGGCGAGCGCCCGGCGCGGGCCGCGCTGGAGCGGGCCCGGCTGACGGAGCGGGAGGAGGAGGTGCTGCGGCTGATGGCGCGCGGGCTGTCGAACGCGGAGATCGCCGCACGGCTGGTGGTGGGCACGGAGACGGTGAAGTCGCATGTGAGCGCCGTCCTGGCGAAGCTCGGCGCGCGCGACCGCACCCAGGCGGTGATCGCGGCCTACGAGTCGGGGTTCGTGGCACCGCGCTGAGCCGCACCGACGGCCCCCGGATGCGGAACGCGCCACTCGCCGCAGGCGCGTCCGGCCGAGTACCATCCGCCCCAATACCCCCGCGAGCTGGAAGGACGGACGGTGACGCAGCTGACCGGCGGCGATCCCTCGCTGCTGCGAAGGATCAATTCCGCGGTGGTGCTGCACGCGCTGCGCGGCACGGACTGTGCGACGCTCACCGAGATCACCCGCTTCACCGGACTGTCCCGGCCGACCGTCGAGGGCGTCGTCGAAGGGCTCATCGAGGGCGGGCTCGTCGTGGAGACGGCCGCCGACGAGGGCGGCGCGCGCCGTCAGGGCCGGCCCGCGCGCCGGTTCCGGTTCCGGGCCGAGGCGGGGCATCTGCTGGGCCTGGAGATCGAGCCGCACCGGGTCGCCGCGCTGCTGTCCGACCTGGACGGGCGGGTGCTGGGCGCACAGGCCAGGGAGGTCGACGAGACGGCCTCGGCGGACGAGCGTCTGGACCGGCTGCGCGGCGTGGTCGCCGAACTGCTGCGCCGGGCCGGGGTCGCGCGCGGCTCGCTGCGGGCGGTCGGCGTGGGCACGCCGGGGATCGTGGCGGCCGACGGCACGGTACGGCTGGGCACGGCGCTGCCGCAGTGGACCGGGCTGAACCTGGGCGAGCGGCTGAGCCGGTCCTTCAAGTGCCCGGTGCTGGTGGAGAACGACGCCAACGCGGCGGCCGTCGCCGAGCACTGGAAGGGTGTGGCGACCGAGTCCGACGACATGGTGTTCGTGCTGGCGGGGCTGAGTCCGGGCGCGGGTTCGCTGATCGGCGGGCGGCTGCACCGGGGGTACGGCGGGGCGGCCGGGGAGATCGGGGCGCTGCATCTGCTGGGGCGGGAGGCGACGCCGGAGGCGCTGCTGTCCACCACCGACGAGCCGCTGCATCCGCTGGACGAACAGGCGGTCGCCGAGGTGTTCGCGCTGGCGCGCAAGGGCGACCAGCGGGCGCGGGCGGCCGTCGACCGCTTCATCCAGCGGCTCGTGCACGATGTCGCCGCGCTGGTGCTCGCGCTCGATCCCGAGCTGGTCGTGATCGGCGGCTGGGCGGCCGGTCTGGACGGCGTCCTGGAACCGCTGCGCCGTGAACTGGCGCGGTACTGCCTGCGGCCGCCTCAGGTGGCGTTGTCGTCGTTGGGTGAGGCTGCCGTGTCCACCGGGGCGTTGCGGTTGGCCCTGGACCATGTCGAGGCGCAACTGTTCGCCGTGGACGGCTCGGTGACGGCCCGTCGGTGAGCGATGCGCCGTGACGGCGCGGGTCGTCGCACGACTGCCGCGCCGTCACGGAAGGGCTCAGGAGGCCTGGCGCTCCGGATCGTGGTGTATCTCCACGCCCGTCGAGTCGCCGAAGGTCAGCCGGCAGGTGTCGGCCCGGTAGGTCGCGACGGACAGCGCGGCCGTGCGGCCCTCGGCGGCGAAGCGGGTCGTGACGACGAGGACCGGTGAGCCGGGGAGGCGGTCGAGGTCCTTCGCGTCGTCCGCACGGGCCGAGCCCAGTTCGACGGAGCGGTCCTGGCCCTCCAGGGTCAGGTGCTGGAGCTCGCGCAGCACCGCACGCGCGCGTGCCGGTCCGGACGGGGCGTCGATCGCGGTGAGGCCGGGCACCGAGGCCGCCGGGACGTAGAGCAGGTCGGTGGCGACACGCTGGCCCTGGGACATCCGGGACCGGCGCACGACGTGCACGGGCTCGCCGGCGCCGCTCTCCAGGGCCGCGGCGACGGCGGCGGGCGGGGTCGTCTGCTCGCAGTCGACGGGCTGCCAGGCGTCCCCGGCGGCGCCCGGCCAGGCGTGCTGCTCGGTGCCGACGGCCACGCCGACGCGCGGCGGCGCCACGGTCGTACCGACACCGCGGCGGCGCTGGAGGCGGCCCTCCAGCTCCAGCTGTTCGAGCGCCTGGCGGAGCGTGGCGCGGGCCACGCCGAAGCGGGCGGCGAGGTCGCGCTCGTTGGGCAGGATCTCACCGACCGAGAACTCGGAGTCCAGTGCCTCGCTCAGCACCGTCCTGAGATGCCAGTACTTCGGTTCCGGCACCGATTCCAGCTGCGTGGTCCCCACCCTGTCCTCCGCGAGAGCCGTGGTCCGGCGGTTTTTAGCGCCCTTGTTTATTAAAGGTTGTTGCACTTGTCTGCGACCATAGGGCGGCCGTCACCCTTGGTCAAGACCAATCCTCGATCCCTTGGGCAACCCACGGACGCGCCGCCGTACAGCGTTCACGAGGCGTTCGCACGCGCGCGGGGGTGTGACATCGCGGCAAAGCCCCCGTCGTACGGCGGGGGCTTCGCGGGGCGGGAGGGTGCCCGGGTCAGACGGTGGCGAGGTGCCGCAGCTTGTCGGGGTTGCGGACGATGTACACGGTCGTGACGCGGCCGTCCGCGATCTCCAGCTGGAAGAGGCTGTCGGGCCGGCCGCCGTCCAGGAGCAGGACGGCCGGGCCGCCGTTGGCCTCCACGAAGCGGTACGACATGGTCTCCCAGGCGCCCGGTACGACGGCGGCCAGGAAGCGGCCGACCTTGTCGGCGCTGTGCACGATCCGCGAGGGCGCCTTGGCCTTGCCGCCGCTGTCGCCGACCAGGCGGACGTCGGGGGCGAGCAGGGACATGAGCGCGTCCAGGTCGCCGTCGGACGCGGCGTCGAGGAAGCGCTCGGTCACCGCGCGGCGCTGGACGGGATCGACCTCGTAGCGCGGCCGGCGTTCGTCGACGTGCCGTCGGGCCCGCCCGGCGAGCTGCCGTACCGCCGCCTCGCCGCGGTCGAGCAGCGCGGCGATCTCGGCGAACGGGTAGCCGAACGCCTCCCGGAGCACGAAGACGGCCCGCTCCAGCGGGGACAGCGATTCCAGGACGACCAGCACGGCGAAGGAGACGCTGTCGGCGAGCAGGACGCGGTCCGCCGCGTCCGGGGCCGGGTCGCCGAACTCGCCGACGTACGGCTCCGGCAGCCACGGTCCGACGTACGACTCGCCGCGCGCCTGCACCTGGCGCAGCCGGTCGATGGCCAGGCGGGTGGTGATGCGCACCAGATAGGCGCCCGGTTCGCGGACCTCCGTGCGGTCGGCGCGGGACCAGCGCAGCCAGGCGTCCTGGACCACGTCCTCGGCGTCGGCGACGCGGCCGAGCATGCGGTAGGCGACCCCCATGAGCAGGGGCCGGTGTTCTTCGAAGACGTCGGTGAAGACATCGGTCTCGGTGTCGGAGCTCACCCCCGCATCCCATCCGACCCGCGCCGGGCGTGTCCAGTTCCGCGTCCCGCGCCTTCGTCCCGCGCGCTTCGTCCGCGCCCCGAGACGGACCGGGCGGAATCGGCCCGTCCGCCCAGGATCCGGATCACAATGACCGCGGACCGCCGGGGGTCGGCGGCCGGTGACCGGGAGGTGGCCGATGCGGTACGGGGTACTGGGCACGGGCGAGGTGGGCCGCACGCTGGCCGGCAAGCTGGTGGAGCTGGGGCACGAGGTGACCCTCGGGTCGCGTGCCAAGGACAATCCGGTGGCGCTGGAGTGGGCCGCGGGCAAGGGGGACCGGGCCCGCGCGGGCACGTTCGCGGAGGCGGCCGCGGCGGCCGAGGTGGTGGTCAACGCCGTGGGCGGCCCGGTGGCGCTCGACGCGCTGCGCGCGGCCGGCGCGGAGCATCTCGACGGCAAGGTGCTGGTGGACGTCTGCAACCCGCTGGCGTTCGTGGACGGCGAGGCGCGGCTGGACCCGGTGGAGTCGGACAGCGTGGCCGAGCGGATCCAGCGGGCCTTCCCGCACGCGCGCGTGGTGAAGACGCTGAACACGATCAACGCCCAGGTGATGGTGGACCCGGACCGGGTGCCGGGTGCGCACAACCTCTTCGTGAGCGGTGACGACGCCGGGGCCAAGGAACAGGTGACGGCGCTGCTCGGGGAGCTGGGCTGGCCGGCGGAGCGGGTGGTGGACCTGGGCGGGCTCCGCACCGCGCGGGCGACGGAGATGTACCTGCTGCTGTGGTTCACCATGTACCGCAACTCCGGCAGCGCGGACTTCAACATCGAGGTGCGCCGGGCGGACTGACCGACCGTGGCCGTTCCGGGGGCTACCGACGGGTAGCAGTTGCTGACAAACTGTCTATGACGTTCGTCAGCAGCCAGACGAGGAGCATCCCATGTCCGCCACCGTCTCCTTCCCGGTCCCCGGTCCGCACGGCCCGAAGGACGTGACCGTGTCCTACACGCGCGTGGGCCGCGGCGAGCCGCTGGTCCTGCTGCACGGCATCGGCCACCACCGGCAGGCCTGGGACCCGGTGGTGGACATCCTCGCCACCGAGCGGGAGGTGATCGCCGTCGACCTGCCCGGCTTCGGCGCCTCGCCGAGCCTGCCGGACGGCCTCGACTACACCCTGCCCGACACCAACGCCGTACTCGGCGCCCTGTTCGAGGCCCTGGAGCTGGACCGTCCGCACGTGGCGGGCAACTCGCTCGGCGGCCTGCTCGCCCTGGAGCTGGGCCGCGAGAAGCTCGTGCGGTCCGTCACGGCCCTGTCCCCCGCCGGATTCTGGTCCGAGGCCGAGCGCCGCTACGCCTTCACGACCCTGCTCGCGATGCGGGCGGTCGCCCGGCGGATGCCGCTGCCCCTGGTGGAGCGCCTGTCGCGGACGGCGGCCGGGCGTACGGCGCTGACGAGCACGATCTATGCCCGTCCCGCGCGCCGCGCGCCCGAGGCCGTGGTGGCCGAGACGCTCGCGATCGTGGAGGCCACGGGTTTCGACGCGACGCTGCGGGCGGGCCGGGCGGTGCGGTTCACCGACGAACTGGCGGGCCTGCCGGTCACGGTGGGCTGGGGCACCCGGGACCGCATCCTCGTGCGCCGGCAGGGCGTGCGCGCCAAGCGCATGATCCCGCACGCGCGTCTGGTGCGGCTGCCCGGCTGCGGCCACGTCCCGATGAACGACGATCCGGCGCTCGTCGCGCGCGTCGTCCTGGACGGCAGCCGCTGACCCGGATCCGGGTACCGGCGCGCCCGAACCCGCCGCCCTCGGCCGGTTGTTCACTTCGGGTTCGCGTGCGCGCCGCGACGCCCGCGTAGGTGTGGCTGTGCACACTGGCCGGATCCTGCCCCTGGAGGCACAGCCATGTCCCACCGTCCGTTCCCCGGTCGCCGCAGCGTGTTGCGCGGCTCGCTCGCCGCGTCGGCGGCCCTGACCCTGCCCGTCGGCCTCGGCGCGGCCCCGGCGTTCGCCCGCTCCGGGCGCCCGCAGGCGAGCTGGGGGGTGCAGGCGGGCGACGTGACCGCGAACTCCGGCCTGGTGTGGGTGCGTTCGGACCGGCCCGCCCGGATGATCGTGGAGACCGCGGCCACCGAGTCGTTCCGCGATCCGCGCCGATGGCAGGGCCCGCTGCTCGGCTCCGGCACCGACTTCACCGGCACCACCCGGCTGCACGGCCTGCCCGCGGGCGAGCAGGTCCACTACCGCGTGCTGCTCGCCGATCCCGACGACCCGCGCCGCACGGGCGAACCGGTGACCGGGACCTTCCGCACGGCGCCCGCCGAGCGGCGCCGCGGCGTGAAGTTCGTCTGGTCGGGCGACCTCGCCGGACAGGGCTGGGGCATCAACGAGTCCATCGGCGGCTACCGCATCTTCGACGCCATGGCGCGGACGGACCCCGACTTCTTCCTGTGCAGCGGCGACAACATCTACGCCGACGGCCCCATCGCGGCGAGCGCGCCGCTGCCCGACGGCAGCGTGTACCGCAGCCTCACCACCGAGGAGAAGTCGCACGTCGCGACCACCCTGGCCGACTACCGGGGCAACTTCCGCTACAACCTGCTGGACCAGGCGCTGCGCCGGTTCAACGCCCAGGTGCCGAACATCATCCAGTGGGACGACCACGAGGTGCGCAACAACTGGTACCCCGGCGAGGTCATCGGCACCAACACCCCCTACCCGGCCGGCACCCGGCTCGACGACCTGGCGCTGCGCTCGCGGCAGGCGTTCTCCGAGTACTTCCCGATCTCCACGATCAGCGGCCGCCCCGACGGCCGCATCTACCGCGTCGTGCACCACGGCCCGCTGCTGGACGTGTTCGTGCTCGACATGCGCACCTACCGCAACGCCAACTCCCCCGACGACCAGACCACGGACCCGGTCGGCATCCTCGGCCGCGAGCAGCTGGAGTGGCTCAAGCGGGAGCTGGCGAAGTCCCGCGCGGTGTGGAAGGTGATCGCCAACGACATGCCGCTCGGGCTGGTCGTGCCGGACCCGGTCGAGGGCAGGCCGAACTTCGAGGCGGTCGCGCAGGGCGACCCGGGCGCGCCGCTGGGCCGCGAGCTGCAGATCGCCGAGCTGCTGCGGTTCATCAAGCACCGGCGGATCACCGGCACGGTGTGGCTGACGGCCGACGTGCACCACACGTCCGCCCAGCACTACGACCCCGCGCGGGCCGCGTTCAAGGACTTCGAGCCGTTCTGGGAGTTCGTCTCCGGCCCGCTCAACGCGGGCGCGTTCCCGGCCAACGCCCTCGACGGCACGTTCGGCCCGGACCGGGTGTTCGTCAAGGCGCCGACGACCGCGAACGTGTCACCGGCCGAGGGCTACCAGTTCTTCGGCGAGGTGGACATCGACGGCGAAAGCGGCGAACTGACGGTCCGGCTGCGGGAGTACGACGGCACCGTGCTGTTCACGCGGACGCTCCAGCCGGGCCGGGTCGGCCAGTAGCCGACGGCGGGTACGCTTCCTCTCACACCGTGCCGCGCTACGGCGTCATCCCCCGGAGCGCGGCAGGGTCCCGCCGCACCCGGGCCCCGGTCGGGGGCGCGGGGTCGTAAAAATCTGGACAATTGGCGCGGAGCATACTTTACCCATCGGTCACAAAGCGTTCGTGATCACGCAACACCCTTCCTTCACAGTGGGTGTATGACTCCAGAGATGTCCGATGTGACCCGCACGAAGCACGGACGCCCCGTGCACCACTGGCGCCGCGACGTCGTCGAACTCGCCGCCCTGTTCACCGCCGTCGCGGTCGCCGACGGGGTGGCGAACCTGATCGGGCACGGCCCCGGCGGCCCCGCCCTGCTGGTGATCTCGGCGGTGCTGCTCGCCGCGACGGCCGGTTTCCACACCTGGTGGGCACGGCGCCACGGCCACGCACCGCCGGCCGACGATACCGGCGCCCGGCCCACCGCCGGGACACGGTCGGCCGGGTCCGCCGAGCAGCCCGGCACGGCGGCGGGCGAGACGGCCGGCGCCGCCGCGCTGTGGCGGATGCGGACGACCGTGCAGGACGAGCCGGGCTCGCTGGCGGCCCTGTGCACGGCGCTCGCCGGACAGCGCGTCGACATCCTCAGCCTCCAGACGCACCCCTTGGCCGACGGCACCGTGGACGAGTTCCTGCTGCGGGCGCCGGGCACCCTGGAGGCGGCCGCGATCACCCGGGCCGTCGCGCTGGCCGGGGGCGTGTCCACCTGGATCGAGCGGGCCGACGCCCACGACCTGGTCGACGCCCCCACCCGGGTGCTCGGCCTCGCCGCGCGCACCGCACTGGACGCCGCCGAACTGCCGCTGGCGCTGCGGCAGTTGCTGGGCCGCTGCACCATCCGTTCGCTGCCCGGCAAGCCGGTCGGCGGGGGCCGTGGGCCGCAGCCGGTGCCGGTCGAGGGCGTGCTGGAGGACACCGTGATGCGGCTGCGCGCGCCCGAGGGCGGGGTGCTCACGGTGGAGCGGCCGTATCTGCCGTTCACACCGACCGAGTTCGCGCGGGCCCGGGCGCTGGTGGAACTGGACAACCGGCTCGGCCCGCGCATCCCGCGCGGCGAGTACGTGCTGACGCTGCCCGCGGGCGACGACATCACCGTCCGCCGCGCCGACACCGGTGACGTGGCGGCGGCCAGGGCGATGCACGAGCGGTGCTCGCCGCGCACCCTCGGCCTGCGCTACCACGGCCCGGTCGGCGACGCCGACCGCTATCTGAACCACCTGCTCAGCCCGCGCTTCGGGCGCACCCTGGCCGCGCAGACCGCCGCCGGCCGCATCGTCGGCCTCGGCCATCTGCTGTGGGACGGCGACGAGACCGAGGTCGCGCTGCTGGTCGAGGACGACTGGCAGCAGCGCGGCATCGGCGCCGAACTGCTCGGCCGGCTGGTCGCCATGGCCGAGGACGCCGGCTGCGCGAGCGTGTACGCCGTGACGCAGGCGTCCAACACCGGCATGGTCGCCGCGATGCGCGGCCTCGGCCTTCCCCTGGACTACCAGATCGAGGAGGGCACCCTGGTGATCACGGCCCGGCTGGACGCGACCCGGGCGGTCGGCGCCCGCGACGCCCGTACGGCGCACACCCGGCTCACCTGACTCCGCCGCGCCCGCGCTCAGCCACGACGGAGGTGCCCGGCGGTGACGGACTCACCGGCACCGACCGCGGTCTCCGGCGTGGCACCCAGCGCCTGGTCCAGATCCGCCCACAGGTCGTCCGGATCCTCCAGGCCCACCGACAGCCGCAGCAGCCGGTCGCTCACCCCCGCCCCGCGCCGGTCGTCGGCGTCGACGATGCGGTGGCTGATGGACGCGGGGTGCTGGATGAGCGTGTCGACGCTGCCCAGGCTGACCGCCGGGGTGACGAGCCGGACCCGGGAGATGACCTCGTGCGGGTCGCCGTACACCTCGAAGGCGATCATCGCGCCGCCGAGGCGCGGGTAGTGGACGCGGGCCACGCGCGGGTCGGTGGTGAGGCGGCGGACCAGTTCGGCGGCGTTCGCGGAGGCGGCCCGCACGCGCACCGGGAGCGTGGACAGCCCCCGGAGCAGGAGGTAGCCCGCGAGGGGATGCAGGACGCCGCCGGTGGCGAACCGTATCTGCCGCAGCCTGCCCGCGAACTCCTCGTCGCAGGCCACCACTCCGGCCAGCACGTCCCCGTGGCCGCCGAGGTACTTGGTGGCGCTGTGCAGCACCAGCCGGGCGCCCTGCTCGGCCGGGCGTTGCAGGACGGGCGTGGCGAAGGTGTTGTCGGCGAGCAGCGGGACCGAGCCGCAGGCGTGGGCGACGGCGCGCAGGTCGAGTTCGGCGAGGGTCGGGTTGGCCGGGGACTCGACCAGCACCAGACCGGTGTCCGGGCGCAGCGCGGCGGTGATCCCGGCCGGGTCGGTCCAGGTGACCTCCGTACCGAGGAGCCCGGCGGTCAGCAGATGGTCGCTGCAGCCGTACAGCGGCCGTACGGCGACGACGTGCCGCAGGCCCATGGCGGAGCGTGCGAGGAGGACGGCGCTGAGCGCGGCCATGCCGCTGGCGAAGGCGACCGCGGACTCGGTGCCCTCCAGGCGGGCCAGCGCGGTCTCGAAGCGGGCGACCGTCGGATTGCCGAGCCGGCCGTAGACGGGCGGCCCGGCCGGGTCGGCGCCGTCGGTCGCGAACGCGTCGATGCGGGCGGCCTCGGCGCGGCTGTCGTACGACGGGTAGGTGGTGGACAGGTCGATCGGCGGGGCGTGCAGACCCTGGCGGGCGAGGTCGTCGCGGCCGGCGTGCACGGCCTCGGTGGCAAGGGCTCTCGATGCGGTGCGTACGCCGTCGTAGGCACCGGTGCTCGCTGTGTCCATGACCGGAAGGGTGAACATTGAACGGTTTCCGCGGATCGAACACCGTGCTACGTTCGGCCAATGGCCGAATCTGTCGTACTGGATCCGGTGGACCTCCATCTGCTGCGGCTCCTGCAGAACGACGCCCGGACCACCTACCGCGACCTCGCCGAGCAGGTGGGCGTCGCCCCGTCGACCTGCCTGGACCGGGTGACCCGGCTGCGCCGCTCGGGTGTGATCCTCGGTCATCGGCTGCGGCTGGATCCGGCCAAGCTGGGGCGCGGGCTCCAGGCGCTGCTGTCGGTGCAGGTACGGCCGCACCGGCGGGAGCTGGTGGGGCCCTTCGTGGAGCGGATCCGGGCGCTGCCGGAGGCCCGGACGGTGTTCCATCTGACCGGGCCGGACGACTATCTGGTGCTCGTGGCCGTCGCGGACATGGCCGATCTTCAGCGGCTGGTGCTCGACGAGTTCACCTCGCGGCGGGAAGTGGCCCGGGTGGAGACCCGGTTGATCTTCCAGCAGTGGGAGTGCGGGCCGCTGCTGCCGCCCGGCCAAGCCCACAGCTGAATCCCCCCGAACCCGGGTGACGCGGAGATCGCCGTCGTACGAGGATGGGCGGCATGTCTGAGACCAAGAGCCCGCTGCCCCGTCAGGTGGCCGACGCGTATGTGGACGACCTCATCGCCCTCGACCCGGTCACCGGTACCTATCTCGGTGTGAAGGAGAGTTCGACCCGGCTGCCCGACTACTCCCCAGCCGGTCAGGAGGCTCTCGCCCGGCTGTCGCGGGCGACGCTCGCCCGGCTCGACGAGGCGGAGCGCCGGCCCGGCGCGGACAGTGACGTGGAGCGCCGCTGCGCGCGGCTGCTGCGGGAGCGGCTGACCGCCGAACTCGCGGTCCACGAGGCGGACGAACACCTGCGCGCGGTCGGCAACATGCACACCCCCGGCCACGCGGTGCGGGACGTGTTCACGGTGACCCCTCAGCAGACGGAGGAGGACTGGGCGGCGATCGCCGAGCGGCTGCGCGCGGTGCCCGGGGCGCTCGCGGGCTACCGGGAGTCGATCGAGCTGGGCCTGGACCGCAAGCTGTTCGCGGCCCCCCGGCCGACGGCGACGTACATCGGGCAGCTGACCGAGTGGACGGACACCGACGGCTCGGGCCGCGGCTGGTTCGAGGACTTCGCCGCCGCCGGGCCGGACGCGCTGCGCGCCGAGCTGGACGAGGCGGCCCGCGCCGCGACCGCCGCCCTGACGGAGCTGCGGGACTGGCTGCGGGACGTGTACGCCCCGGCGATCGAGGGCACCCCGGACACCGTGGGCCGCGAGCGCTACGCCCGCTGGTCCCGCTACTTCAACGGCACCGACCTGGACCTCGACGAGGCGTACGGGTACGGCTGGGCGGAGTTCCACCGGCTGCTCGGCGAGATGAGGCGGGAGGCGGAGAAGATCCTGCCCGGTGCCGGGACGCCGTGGGTGGCGCTCGCCCACCTGGACGAGCACGGCAGGCACATCGAGGGCGTCGAGGAGGTCCGGGAGTGGCTCCAGGGTCTCATGGACCAGGCCGTCGCGGACCTGGACGGCACCCACTTCGAACTCGCCGAGCGGGTGCGCCGGGTGGAGTCGCGCATCGCACCGCCCGGCGGTGCCGCGGCGCCGTACTACACGGCCCCGTCGGAGGACTTCTCGCGTCCGGGCCGCACCTGGCTGCCGACCATGGGCCAGACCCGCTTCCCGGTCTACGACCTCGTCTCGACCTGGTACCACGAGGGCGTGCCCGGCCATCACCTCCAGCTCGCGCAGTGGGCGCACGTGGCGGAGGACCTCTCCCGCTACCAGGCCACGGTCGGCGGGGTCAGCGCCAACGCGGAGGGCTGGGCGCTGTACGCGGAGCGGCTGATGGACGAACTGGGCTATCTGAAGGGCCCGGAGGAGCGGCTCGGCTACCTGGACGCGCAGATGATGCGCGCGGTCCGGGTGATCGTGGACATCGGCATGCACCTGGAGCTGGAGATTCCGGCGGACTCGCCGTTCCACCCCGGTGAGCGCTGGACGCCGGAGCTGGCGCAGGAGTTCTTCCGTGCGCACAGCAGCCGGCCGGCGGACTTCGTGGAGAGCGAGGTGACCCGGTACCTGACGATTCCGGGCCAGGCGATCGGCTACAAGCTCGGTGAGCGGGCGTGGCTGCTGGGCCGGGAGAAGGCGCGCGAGCGGCACGGCGACGCCTTCGACCTGAAGGCCTGGCACATGGCCGCGCTGTCGCAGGGTTCGCTGGGCCTGGACGACCTGGTGGACGAGCTCGCCCGGCTCTGACGGCCTTCTGCCCCAAGGGAGTTGGGCACAGGTGGCCCCCGGCGCCGTCGGCACCCGCGCCGGACCCGGTGTCCGCCGTCCGGCCCTCCCCCGGTGGCGGGCGGGGGCGGCGGACTGCTGGCTGGTGGCGGAAGCGATGACGCCGGCGGCGAGGAGGCGGGGTGCGTGGCGGGGAGCCAGGAGACGGGGGCGGCGGAGGCGCTGCGGACGCCGCGGGCCGCCGGGCTGGCCGGGGTCGTGTTCGCGCTGTTGCTGGCGACGGTCATCGTGCTCGTGCGCCTGGGCATCCCGCAAGGGGCGCACGTGGTCACCGCCCGGGGGTTCACCGACTCCGGGCGGCGCGCCGCGCTCCGGGCGGCCCTCGCGCTGGTGCCGTTCGCCGGGATCTTCTTCCTGTGGTTCATCGGTGCCGTACGGGCGCACGTCGGCACGGCGGAGGACAAGTTCCTCGCGACGGTCTTCCTGGGCAGCGGACTGGTCTTCACCGCCACACTGTTCGGCGTCGGCGCCGCCGCCGGTGCCGTGCTCGACGTCGCGCATCCGAGCGGCACGGCACCGCCGCCGGCCTCCTGGGACTTCGGGCGCCACTTCGCCTACCTCCTGCTGATGGAGTACGCCATGCGGATGGCGGCCGTCTTCGTGTGCTCGCTGTCGGTGCTCGGCCACCGCCTGGGCGTACTGCCCCGCCCGCTCACGCTGCTGGGCTTCGTCACCGCCGTGACCCTCCTCTTCGCCTCCTCGAACGTGCCCTGGGCGGAGCTGGTGTTCCCCGCGTGGTCGCTGGTGCTCAGCGGCTACATCCTGGTCGTGGGCGGTCGCGTCCGTTGACCCGGACGGTGGTGCCGACGAGCGGAGTGCGCGCGTGTCTCGCATGCTGACGGGCGGGACATGACCACGGGAAGAGCGGAGCGTCGATGAGGCTCGTCGTCGATCTCAACAAATGTCAGGGGTACGCCCAGTGCGCGTTCCTCGCACCGGACGTCTTCGCGATGCACGGCGAGGAGTCGCTGATCTACAACCCGCACGCGCCGGAGGAGCAACGCGAGCGGCTGGCCCGCGCGGTCGCCGCCTGCCCGGTGCAGGCGATCACCGCCGACGGGCTGGAGGACCTCGTGACCGAGCCGGGCACCGGTCCCCGCCAGGTGGCGCCGGAGGCGTCCGATGGCCGCTGACCACCTGGACCGGCTCCGGCGCGAGGGCCGGATCGTCATCGTGGGCGCCTCCCTGGCGGGCCTGCGGGCGGCGGAGACGCTGCGCGCCGAGGGCTTCGCCGGCGAGCTGACCCTGATCGGCGACGAGCCGTACGAGCCGTACGACCGCCCGCCGCTGTCGAAGTCCGTCCTGCTGGGCATGGCGTCCCCGCGCCGCACCGAGCTGCCGCACCGCCGGGAGATCGACGCCAAGTGGCGGCTCGGTGTCGCGGCGACCGGGCTGGATCTGTCGGCCAGGCGGGTCAAGCTGGCCGACGGGGACGAGGTGCCGTACGACCGCCTCCTCATCGCGACCGGGGTGCGTGCCCGGCCCTGGCTGAAGGAGGACGAGGCCCGGCTCGGCGGAGTCTGTCTGCTGCGGACCCGGGACGACGCGGCCGATCTGGTCCAGCGGCTGGACGCGGGACCGCGCCGGGTGTTCGTCATCGGCGCCGGGTTCGCCGGTTCGGAGATCGCCTCGGCGTGCCGCGAGAAGGGCATCCCGGTCACCGTGGCGGAGCGCGCCGGGGCGCCGCTGGTGGGCGCGCTCGGTGGCGTGATCGGCGCGGTCGCCGCCGACCTCCAGACCGAGAACGGCGTGGACCTGCGCACCCATGTCACGGTGACCGGCCTGGAGGGCGACTCGATCGGCCGGGTGCGGGCCGTCCATCTGTCCGACGAGAGTGTCGTCGAGGCGGACGTGGTCGTGGTCTCGCTGGGTTCGCAGCGCAACACCGAGTGGCTGACCGGGTCGGGGCTGGGTGCCGGGCCCCGGGGCATCGCGTGCGACGCGGGCTGCCGGGCCTTCGACTTCCGGGGCATCGTCACGGACGACGTCTTCGTGGCGGGCGACGTGGCGCGCTCCCCGCACGCGCTGTTCGGCTACCAGTTCCTGTCGCTGGAGCACTGGGGCAACGCCGTCGCACAGGCGGAGACCGCCGCGCACAACATGATCTGCCACGGCGCCGACCGCCGACCGCACCTGTGGATGCCGGCGTTCTGGTCGTCGATGTTCGGCGTGAACATCAAGTCGGTGGGCGTGCCGCCCATGGGCGACCAGCTCATGATCACGCAGGGCTCGCTGGCCGAGCGCCGGTTCGTCGGCGTGTACGGCTACCAGGGCCGCGTCATCGCCGCCGTGACCTTCGACAACGCCCGCTGGCTGGAGTTCTACGCACGGCAGATCGAGCGGGGCGCCCCGTTCCCGGTGGAGTACCCGACGATGGACCGGCGGCCCGAGAACCGGCAGCCGGTGGCGGCCGACTTCCCCGACCCGTCCCTGCCGACCCACGGCCCCACCGTGACGCTCAGCGGCTACTCGCCGGCCGACCAGCAGCTGGTCTTCCACCCCGCCCGCCACTGACGGCCGCCCGGCCCGACGCTCCGAGGAACGAGTCATGCCGAAAGCCTCGCTGTTCCGCCAGATCACCGACTTCGCCAACCGCGCCGACCCGTACCCGCTGTACCAGGAGCTACGCCGGACACCGGTGCAGCACGAGGAGGAGGACGGCCCCTACGTCATCAGCTCGTACTGGGACATCGAGGCGCTGCTGCACGATCCGCGGATCAGCTCCGACGCCGCCAACCTGGCCGCCGCCGGGGCCGACGAGCTGAGCCAGCCGGACGAGACGGGCGGGCTGCCGCCGTCGTTCATCCGGCTCGACCCGCCCGAGCACGACCGGCTGCGGCGTATCGCCAACCAGGGCTTCGGCCCGCCGCACCGGCCGCGCCGGATCGAGGGCATGCGCGGTGAGCTGGAGGAGATCGTCGCCGGCCTGCTCGACGGCCTCGGCGACGCCCGGCAGATCGACCTGGTGGACCAGTTCGCCTACCCGTTCCCGGTGACGGTGATCTGCCGGCTGCTCGGCGTGCCCCGCGAGGACGAGCCCAGGTTCCGCGCCTGGGTCGACCCGATCGTCGCCGGCCTGGACCCCGACTCCCGCACGAGCGCCGACTCCGCACGTGCCGCGCAGGAGGCACGGCTGCAGCTCGGCATGTACCTGTCCGGGCTGGTCGAGCAGCGCACCAGGGAACCACGGGACGACCTGCTGTCCGACCTGGTCAACAGCCACGGCCCGGACGGCTCCATGACGATGATGGAAGTGCTCGCCACCGCGGTGCTGCTGTTGATCGCCGGCCATGAGACGACGGTCAACCTCATCACCAACGGCATGCTGACCCTGCTGCGGTACCCGGACGTCCTGCGCCGTCTCGCCCGGGACCCGGGCCTGTCGGTGCGGATCGTGGAGGAGCTGCTGCGCTACGAGCCGCCGGTGCAGATCGTGCCGCAGCGCACCTGTATCGCCGACATCGAGGTGCGCGGGGTCGTCATCCCCAAGGGCTCGCGCATCTGGCTGATGCTGGCCGCGGGCAACCGCGATCCCGAGCGGTTCAAGGACCCCGACCGGTTCGACCCGGACCGTGAGGACATCCAGCACCTCGGCTTCGGCAGCGGCATCCACAGCTGCTTCGGCGCCCCGCTGGCCCGTCTGGAGGCCCAGACCGCCCTGGCCGCGCTGGCCCGGCGGCTGGAGAACCCCCGCCTGGTGGCGGACCCGCCGCCGTACCGGCAGAACGCGGTCCTGCGCGGCCCGCGCCATCTGGAGATCGCCTTCGACGGGCTGAACTGACCGCAGGGGTCGCGTGCGCGGGGGCCGGGTCAGTGGCCGAGGCGGCTGAGACGGACCAGCCCCACCCAGGTCTCGGGGCCCGGCTGGGCGTACGCGGCGCGCACCGCGTACGTGCCCGCCTCCAGCGGCACCCGGAGGTGTTCGACGCGGCCGGCGGCGCGGCCCGGCCAGGCCGAGTCGAACAGCAGCACCGGGCCGGGCACCCGCCAGTGCACCTCGCTGCCCCACACCGCCGAGTCGAGGGCGGCCGGGACACCGGCGAGCAGTTCGTCCTCGGAGTGGGCGGCGGACCACCGTACGAAGGTGGCGTGCTCCGGCAGGAAGGAGGTGGAGGCGGGTTCCTCGCCGAACACGAGGGCCGCGCTGTCGCCGACGGGCAGCAGACCGACGTGCCCGTCGACCTCGCACGCCCGGTCGTAGTCCGTGGCGAGGTCCTCGTTGTCGGCGCCCGCCCAGAACGACAGCACCGTCTCGGGCACGGCTATCAGAGGGCCGCCGGCCGACTCCACCCACTCCAGCACGCCTGGATCCGCGTATCGAGCCATGGCCCAAGAACCTACACGGGCCGGCGTCAGCAGCCGCACTCGCCTGCGACCGGCGCGGTCAGGGGGTCGGGATCGCGCCGCGCCGGTCCCTGCCAGGTGTCGTAGGCGAAGCCCTCGCGCACCCAGTACTCGAAGCCGCCGAGCAACTCCTTTACACGATAGCCGAGTTCGGCGAGGGCGAGGGCGGAGCGGGTGGCGCCGTCGCACCCGGGGCCCCAGCAGTACGTCACCACGGGCACGGAGAGGTCGAGGAGTTGCCCCGCCTGTTCGGGGATGCGGGCGGTGGGCAGGTGGACGGCGCCGGGGATGTGACCCTGGTCCCAGGACTCGGTCGAGCGGGAGTCCACGACGACGAACCCGGGGTCACCGCCGGCCGCCAGCGCCGCGGCCACGTCGGAGACGTCGGTGTGGAAGGCGAGGCTCGCCCGGAAGTGGGCGGCGGCCTCGGCGGGGGCCGCGGGGGCCACGCGCAGGACGGGGTTCACGGGGGCCGGTGAGGTGTGGGTGATCATGGCTGAGAATTTACGGCCGCACGCCCGGCCGCTGAAGGGGCGATCCACGGGCCTGCCCTTGCCGCGCCGGGGATTTCCCTGCTATCCATCCGGGATGACCGTGTATTCCCCGGACGCCACCGACTGGCGCATCCTTGAGGTCCTCCAGCGCGAGGGCCGGGCCAGTTACGCCGAGCTGGCGCGCGCCGTCTCGATGTCGCCGAGCGCCGTCACCGAACGCGTACGGCGGCTGGAGGAGGCCGGCGTGATCCAGGGGTACGCGGCGGTCGTGGACCCCGAGCGGCTGGGGCTGCCGATCCTGGCGTTCGTGCGGCTGCGTTATCCGAACGGCAACTACAAGCCGTTCCACGACCTGGTCGCCGCCACGCCCGAGATCCTGGAGGCGCACCACGTGACGGGCGACGACTGCTTCGTGATCAAGGTCGCCGCCCGTTCCATGTCCCATCTGGAGGAGATCTCCGGGAAGATCGGCGCGCTGGGCTCGGTGACCACCAGCGTCGTGTACTCCTCTCCGCTCCCCCGGCGCGCGCTGGGCCGCTGACCCGAACTGGGCGTACGGGGCTACGGTTTGCGGGCCACGCCGCCGAAGTTGTCGACTTCGGCCGGTGCTTCGGCGCCGTTCGGCGCGGGGCGCCACCGGGACGTGGAGACCAGGCCGGGCTCCAGCATCTCCAGGCCGTCGAAGAAGCGGGCGAGCTGGTCGGGGCTGCGGTTGACGCGAGGGTTGTCGCTCGCCTCGTTCCACTGCTCGACCATGGCGCGCTGCTGCTCGGGGTGGATGACCTCGGTGCTGTCGCAGAACACGAGGTGGCTGCCGGACGGCAGGGCGTCGAGCAGTCGCTGCACGATGCCGTAGACGGAGTCGTCGGTGACATGCGCGGCGATCCCGAGCAGGATCAGGGCCACCGGCTGGGTGAAGTCCAGTGTCCTGGCGGCCTGTTCGAGGATGCCGTCCGGGTTGCGCAGATCGGCGTCGATGTAGTCCGTCGCGCCCTCGGGCGTGCTGGTGAGCAGCGCCTCGGCGTGCACGAGGACGACCGGGTCGTGGTCGACGTAGACGATCCGCGCCTCGGGCAGCAGGCGCTGGGCGACCTCGTGGGTGTTGTCCGCGGTGGGCAGCCCGGTGCCCACGTCCAGGAACTGGCGGATACCGGCGTCCCGGACGAGGTACTCCACGGCCCGGACGAGGAACGCCCGCTGCGCCCGGGCGGTGTCGAGGATCCCCGGGTTGGCCTCGGCGATCCGGTCGCCGACCTGCCGGTCGATCTCGTAGCAGTCCTTGCCGCCCAGCCAGTAGTTCCAGATGCGGGCGGAGTGCGGCGCGCTGCTGTTGACAGGCCGGCGTTCGACGGACATGCGGGCTCTCCTGGTCGGCCGGTGGTCACCTCACAACTTATTCCTCGCAACGGGGTCCTCACGCGCCCCGCTGCCGCAGCGTCGACCCCGTCCTCCCCTTGACGACCTCCAGTTGGGCGTGGATCCTGCGCCGCAGGTCAGGCACATGGCTGACGATGCCGACGCTGCGGTCGCGTTCGCGCAGGGAGTCGAGGACGTCGAGGACCTCGTCGAGGGTCTGGTCGTCGAGGCTGCCGAAGCCCTCGTCGATGAAGAGGGTGTCGAGCCGTACGCCGCCGGCCTCGTCCGTGACGACGTCCGCGAGACCGAGGGCGAGGGCGAGCGAGGCGAAGAAGGTCTCGCCGCCGGAGAGGGTGGCGGTGTCGCGCTCGCGGCCGGTCCAGGCGTCGACCACGTGCAGCCCGAGCCCGCTGCGACCGCGGCCGGAGCGGTCGTCGGAGTGGACGAGGGTGTAGCGGCCGGACGACATGCGCTGAAGGCGCGCGGTCGCGGCGGCGGCGACCTGCTCCAGGCGGGCCGCCAGGACGTACGACTCCAGGCGCATCTTGCGCTCGTTGTCGGCGGAGGTGCCCGCGGTGAGGGCGGCGAGACGGGCGACCCGGTCGTGCTCCTCGCGCAGCGGGGCGAGTTGCCGTACGGCCTCGGTGGCGCGGGCGGAGAGGCGGTCCAGCTCGGTGCGGCAGTGGGCGGCCGCGTCGCGCGCGGAGGCGGCCGTGCGCAGGCGGCGCTCCGCCTCGGCCGCGGTGCGCTCGGCCGCGGTGAGGTCGGCGGGCGGCTGCTGGGCGGCGGCCGCGGTGTCGCCCTCGGCCAGCACGGCCCGTACGGCCGCCTCCTCCGACTGCCAGGCGTCCAGGCGGTGTTGCAGCTCGCGGTGGGCGGCGGCGTCGAGGAGGGCGGCGGCCGCGGCCTGGGGGGTGTCGAAGCCGGCCCGGTAGGCGGCGTCGGCGAGGCGGGCGTCGGCGTCCTTCAGGCGCTGGGCGGCGTCCTCGGCGCTGCGCGTCGCGTCGGCGGCGTCGGCGAGCAGGGCGACGCGCCGCTCCAGCTGGGCGGCGCGCGCGGCCACGCTGCCCGCGTCGCCGCGTGCCTGCGCCAACTCGGTTTCCAGCTGGGCCTGTTCGCGCTCCAGGGTTTCGCGCCGGGTGAGCCGGGACGCGGTGCGCACGGCGGCCTGCTGGCGGTCGGCGAGGCGCTGCTCGCGCTCGCGCTCGGCGCGGCGCAGCTCCTCGTGGGTGGCGTGCAGGACGGAGGCCGCACGGCGGGCGCGGGCGTACTCCTGCTCCAACTCCCCCGCCTCTGCTTCCAGTTGGCCGGTCGGGGTGTCACCGGCCTCGGCGGTGGCGGCGGCCAGCGCCTCGCGGACGACACCGAGGCGCCGTTCGTCCTCGGTGCGGCGCTGGTCGGCCTGCTGGAAGGCCCGGTGCGCCCGCTCCTCGGCCGCGCGGTCGACATGTCCGGCGTTCTTGCGGGCCGGGGCGGGGTGCGCGGTGGCTCCGCAGACGGCGCAGGGCTCGCCGTCGGTGAGGTGGGCGGCCAGCTCGGCGGCGATGCCGCTCAGACGCCGTTCCTTGACGTCGAGCCAGTGGGCGCGGGCGTCCAGTGCCTGCTGCTGGGACGCGCGCGCCCGGTGCTGTGCGTCCTCCAGGTCGGCGGCCAGTGCGTCGCGGGTGCGGGCCGCGGTGAGCCGGCGGTCCATCGGTTCCCGCCGGACGGCGAGCTGTTCGGCGCGGGTGGCGGCCTCCTGGGCACGGTCCACGCGGGCCTGGAGCGCGGCGCGAGCGGTGTCCCAGCCGTCGAGCCAGGTGTCGGCCTCGCGCAGCACCTCCTCGTCGGCGCGCTCCTGCCGGTCGAGCCCGTCGCGTTCCTCGGCCAGCTGCACGAGCCGCTGCTCGGCGCGCCGGGCCGCGTCCAGGCCGCCCAGCTCCTCGGCGGTCCGGCGGGCGGCGGCGGCCAGTCCGCTCGCCCCGGCGTCGGCGTACGACTCGGGGAGCCTCCCGCGCGCGCCTGCCTCGGCCGCCGCTGCCCTGCGGTGCTCCTGCTCGGCGGCCTCGCGCAGCTCCAGCGCGGGCGCGACCGTGTCCGCCTTGCGGCCCCGCTCCATGCGCTCCTGGGCCTCGCGGTGCGCGCCGGAGTGCTGCTGGAGCCGCTCGGCGCGCTGCCGGGCCTCGGCGAACCTGGCCTGGAGCCGGGCGAGTTCGCGTACGTCGTCCAGGGCGCGGCGGGCCTCGGCGTGCGCGGACTCCGCGGCGCCGAGGCGGAGGTGGGCGATGGTGAGGCGCTCGCGGGCGGTGGCGCGGGCCACGGCGGCGGCGGCGAGCACCTGCTCCGCCAGGCCCGGCTCGCCCGGCGCCAGGTCCGGCAGCTCCATGGTGTCGCCTGCCTGCTGCTGCATGCGGTGGGCGTCGGCGAGCAGGGCCGCGTCGCCCTCGCGCACGCGTGCCTCGGTGGCGCGGCGGCGGTCGGCGAGGCGTTTTTCGACGTCGGCGAAGCGCTGGGTGTCGAAGAGCCGGCCGAGCAGCCGGCCGCGGGCCTCGGCGTCGGCGCGCAGGAAGCGGGCGAAGTCGCCCTGGGGCAGCAGCACGACCTGGCAGAACTGCTCGCGGCTCATGCCGAGCAGCTGGGTGATCTCCTCGCCGATCTCCTGGTGGGAGCGGCTGCGGTCGCGCCAGGCGCCGGCCGCGCTGTCGTACTCGCGCAGCCAGCTCTGGGCCTTGTCGACCGTGGTGCCCCTGCCGCGCAGTTTGCGGCGCTCCCAGGGCGGCTGCCGGGTGATCTCCAGACGGCGGCCGGCGACGGTGAGGTCGAGGCGGACCTCGGTGCGGGTGCCGGGCTCGGCGTGATCGCTGCGCAGGGTCATGCCCTGGCCGTTTCCGCTCTGCCGGGCGCCGGGGACCGAGCCGTACAGGGCGTAGCAGACGGCGTCCAGGACGGAGGTCTTGCCCGCGCCGGTGGGGCCGTGCAGCAGGAAGAGTCCGGCGGCGGACAGGGCGTCGAAGTCGACGCCGAGGGAGCCGCCGAAGGGCCCGAAGGCGGTGATGTCGAGCCGGTGCAGCCTCACCGGGCCACCTCCCGCACGGCGTCGTCGGCGCGCACGGCGTCGAACGCCTCGCGCAGCACGCCCAGTTCACGGTCGTCCGGCCCGGCGCCGCGCACATGGGCGACGAAGTCCTCGGCGACCTGCTGGTCGCTGCGGCCCGCGAGCCGCCGGGCGTACGACACCTCGGGGTCGTCCGGGGCCCGCTCGGGGGCGAAGACCAGGCTGAGGGTGTGCGGGAAGCGCTCGGTGAGCCGGGCCATGGGATCGGCCGGGCGGACCGGGTCGGTGAGGGTGGCTTCGACCCAGGAGTCCTCGTACCGGGCCAGCTCCGGGTCGGCCAGCAGGCCGTCCAGCGTGCCCCTGACGCGGGCCAGCGGGCGCGGCACCGGGCAGTCGAGGCGCTCGGCGGTGACGGAGCCGTCGGCGCCGAGGTCGATCAGCCACATGCTCTTGCGGTGGTCGGTCTCGGAGAAGGAGTAGGCGAGCGGGGAGCCGGAGTAGCGCACGCGCTCGGTGAGGGTCTGGCAGCCGTGCAGATGCCCGAGGGCGACGTAGTCGACGCCGTCGAAGACGCCCGCCGGGACGGCGGCCACCCCGCCGACGGTGATGTCCCGCTCGCTGTCGCTGGCCCGGCCGCCGGTGACGAAGGCGTGGGCGAGGACGACGGAGCGGGTGCCCCGCGCGCGCGTGGCGAGGTCGGCGCGGACACGGTCCATGGCGGCGCCGAGCACGGCCTCGTGTCCGGCCCGGTCCACCGCGAACTCGTCCTTCACCAGGGCCGGTTCGAGATACGGCAGCCCGTAGAAGGCGACGTCCCCGTGGGCGTCCGCGAGCAGCACCGGGGTGCCGGCGGCGGCCGGGTCGGTGCGCAGATGGATGCCCGCGCGCTCGATGAGACCGGCGCCGACGCCGAGGCGGCGACCCGAGTCGTGGTTGCCGGAGATCATGACCGTCGGTACGCCGAGGTCCGCGAGGCGGTGCAGCGCGTCGTCGAACAGCTCGACCGCGGCGAGCGGGGGCACCGCGCGGTCGTACACGTCACCGGACACGACCACCGCGTCCACGGCGTGCTCGCGCACGGCGGTGACGAGGTGACCGATGAACTCGGCCTGGGCCCCGAGCATGTTCACCCGGTGGAAGGCCCGGCCGAGGTGCCAGTCGGACGTGTGCAGCAGTCTCATGATCCCCGAGGTTAACGGCCGGGTCTGACATCACGGGCGGTTACTCCCGTATCGACCGGCGGCACGCAGGAGTTCGTACGGATATCCCGTACGTCGCGAATGGTCTGGATGTTCCGATCGGTCCGCTATGTCACGCGTCTCCGTAGGCCTCTCCGCCCAGTTCGAACCCCGCCGAGCCCGCCGTCGCATCGGCGAGCCACGCCCGGAAGACGTCCACGTCGGCGTCCGGCAGCCCGATCTCGATGGTGACGACCTCGCCGTACCGGACGTCGCGCACCTCCCGCCCCGTGGCGCGCAGGTCGTTCTGGACCTTGCCCGCGCGCTGGTGGTCGACGGTGACGGTGGCCAGCCGGAAGCGGCGCCGGGTGAGTGTGCCGAGCGTGTCGAGGGCCTCGCCGACGGCGCCGCCGTAGGCGCGGATGAGTCCGCCGGCCCCGAGCTTGACGCCGCCGTAGTAACGGGTGACGACGGCGACGACGTAGCGCATCTCACGGCGCAGGAGCATCTGGAGCATGGGGACGCCGGCGGTGCCGCCCGGTTCGCCGTCGTCGCTGGCCTTCTGCACGGAGGCGTCGGCGCCGATCACGTACGCCCAGCAGTTGTGGGTGGCGTCGGCGTGCTCCTTGCTGACGGCGGCGATGAAGTCCTGTGCCTCCTGCTCGGTGGCGGCCGGGGCGAGGGCGCACAGGAAGCGGGAGCGGTTGATCTCGGTCTCGTGCACGCCCGCGTGGGCGACTGTGCGGTACTCGTCCTGCATCCCGCCAGCCTAAGCGGTGGCGGGAAGTGCGGGTCCGGGCGGAGGCCGCGCCCACGCGCGCGTGGCGGCGGATCCTCCTCCCCGGCGCCGCTCGGCTACTGCTTCTTGCCCCCGCGCGGCACGGTCACCCAGGTCAGCAGGGCGACGCCGGGGGCGAGGGCGGACCAGCCGGTGCCGTGCCAGGTGAGGACGGCGATCGCGGACGTCGGGAACTTGGTCCGCACCCGCTCCAGCGTGTCGTCGAGACCGTCCCCGGCCAGCTCCAGGACCAGCTCCTCCAGCCCGGGGTTGTGCCCGACCAGCAGCAGGGTCTCCACCTGGGACGGCACTTCGCGGACCACCTCCACCAGGTCCGCCGCGTCGGCCGTGTACAGCCGCCGGTCGTAGCGCACCGGCGGCGGGGTGCCCCACTCGGCGGAGGCCAGCTCCCAGGTGCGGCGGGCGCGTGCGGCCGTGGAGCACAGAGCGAGGTCGGGCAGGCAGTCGGCCTCGGCGAGGGTGCGTCCGGCGGCGGGGGCGTCCTGCAGGCCGCGCGGCGCGAGAGGCCTGCGGTGGTCCTCGACGCCCTCGGGCCAGGCGGACTTGGCGTGCCGCAGCACCACCAGCCGGCGCAGCGGACCCGAGGAGCCCGCCCGCGCGCTCACGCGAGGCTCCCGAGGTCACGGGCGAGGTCGAGCGCCAGCAGCCGGTCCACGTAGGCGAACGTCTCGAACCGGGCGCCGTCGGGCAGATCCGGGTCACGCGCCACGTCCCGCAGCACGTCCAGGACGCCGGGCAGGTCGAGATCGTCCTCCCACGCGGAGCGCAACCGCCCCCGCACCGCCTCCGGCACCGGCCTGGACGGCCGCCGGGCCCACCCGGCGACGGACCGCCGCCACTGCGCCAGCCGCCCGGCCGCCGCGTCCAGTACGGCGGGCGACAGCCGAACGGGTTCACCCCGAGGGACGGAGAGCAGGGCGAGCCGCACCGCCTCGGGGTCCTGGAGGAGGGCCGGGAGCGCGGGGTGGGAGTGGAGGGTGGGACCGGTGCCGGGGGCGGGTGCGGACGCGGGTCCCGCGTCGCGGCCGACCGCCTGCGGCCCCTGGCCGTCCGTCTGCCAGTGCACCGGTGCCACCCGCATCACCGGGCCTTCGCCGACGGCGGCCGCGGGGTCGGCCGTCACGTGGATCGCCTGGGACTCGCCCAGCCCCGAGGCGAGGTCGCGGCCGTCCTCGAAGGGGCGGATCGCGAGGGCGGTGGCGGCCGCGCGCAGTTCGGCGTGCTGGTGGGGGGACGTGAGGATCGTCCAGACCGGGGTGCCGCCCAGCTCCAGGGCGCGGACCAGGAGGTCGGCGGTGAGGAGCACCCGCAGGGCGGTCGGGTCCAGCCCGGAGGCGTAGGCCTCGATGCGGGTCAGGCCGCGGCGGGCGGGCGCGGCGGGGACGGGCTCACCGGTTCGGTCGTCGAGGATGCGCAGCACAGCGCGAGCGTAGGCGGGCAGAGCGTCCTACGCAGGCATCTTGCTCCGATTCCGGACATGGCGGCGGCTACCGGGGCGGGAATCCGCACCCTGCGCTCCGCTGTTGCCCAGGCGAACTGTTCCCCCGAACCGAGGAGGCGGCCATGGCGGTCGTGCACGGCGACGGCAGCTACGACGGCGACGACCACGGCGACGAAGCGGTGATCCGCAGGATCCTGACCGGGCTGGGCGACACCTGGGCCGTGGTCGGCCTGTCGAACAACCGGAACCGGGCCGCCTACGGGGTGGCGCAGGTGCTCCAGCGGTTCGGCAAGCGCGTCGTGCCGGTGCATCCGAAGGCGGAGACGGTGCACGGCGAGCGCGGCTACGCCTCCCTCGCGGACATCCCTTTCGACGTGGATGTGGTCGACGTCTTCGTGAACAGCGACCTGGCCGGGGCGGTGGCCGACGAGGCCGTGGCGAAGGGCGCGCGGGCGGTGTGGTTCCAGCTCGGCGTCGTGGACGAGGCCGCCTACAACCGGACCCGGGCGGCGGGTCTGGACATGGTCATGGACCACTGCCCGGCCATCGAAATTCCCCGCCTCGACTAGCGAATCTCTCCTTCTACTTACAATTCGACGCTGAATATTGACATTCGCACTAGGCATCTGACCTGTGACAAGACAGTGACCGAGCGTGGGGCCAAGACACCTAAGATCCCGGGTCAAAATTTGGTTAACGCTCTTTTGACGGCATGGAACGCACCCCTAACCTGTGGCCTCCTCGCCCGTTAACGCTGCGTATAGATCTGAGAGGCCACTACACATGGCGAATGTCGACCAGGCTGCACCGGTAGCCACAAGCGACACCGGTGGTCTGCGCCGAGACGTCGGACTGATCGGTCTGATGTGGGCCTCGGTGGGTTCCATCATCGGCTCCGGCTGGCTCTTCGGCGCCGAGAAGGCAGTCGTGGTGGCCGGTCCGGCGGCGATCATCTCGTGGGTGATCGGCGCGGTGGCCATCGTGCTCCTCGCCCTCGTGCACGCCGAGCTCGGCGGCATGTTCCCGGTGGCGGGCGGCACCGCGCGCTACCCGCACTACGCCTTCGGCGGCCTGGCCGGCATGTCCTTCGGCTGGTTCTCCTGGCTCCAGGCCGCGACGGTGGCCCCGATCGAGGTCGAGGCCATGATCGGCTATGCCAAGCACTGGCACTTCGCCGACGGCCTGCAGAACGCCAACGGCACGCTGACGACCAGCGGCATCGTCGTCGCCGTCCTGCTCATGGCGGTCTTCGTCGCGGTCAACTTCCTCGGTGTCCGCATCCTGGCCCACACCAACAGCGCCGCCACCTGGTGGAAGATCGCTGTTCCGCTCGCCGCGATCTTCATCATCGCGGTCGGCAACTTCCACCCGTCCAACTTCACCTCCCAGGGTTTCGCGCCGTTCGGCGCCAAGGGTGTCCTCACCGCGATCAGCTCCAGCGGCATCATCTTCGCGCTGCTCGGCTTCGAGCAGGCGATCCAGCTGGCCGGCGAGAGCCGCAACCCGAAGCGTGACCTGCCGCGCGCGACGCTCGGTTCGGTCGCGATCGGCTCCACGATCTACCTCCTGCTCCAGATCGTGTTCATCGCCGCCCTGCCGCACGCCTCCTTCGCCAAGGGCTGGGCGAACCTGGCCTACGCCGGCATCAGCGGCCCCTGGGCGGGTCTCGCCTCGGTGGTCGGCCTGGGCTGGCTGGCCTGGGTGCTGTACGCCGACGCGATCATCTCCCCCGGCGGCACCGGCCTGATCTACACCACCGCCACCTCCCGTATCTCCTACGGCCTGGCCAAGAACGGCTACGCGCCGAAGCTCTTCACCAGGACCGACTCGCGCGGTGTGCCGTGGTTCGGCCTCGCGATGTCGTTCGTGACCGGTGTGATCTGCTTCCTGCCGTTCCCGAGCTGGCAGACGCTGGTCGGCTTCATCACCTCGGCGAGCGTGCTGATGTACGCGGGCGCCCCGCTGGCCTACGGCGTCTTCAAGGACCGGCTGCCGAACCACGACCGTCCGTACAAGCTGCCCTACGGCAACTTCATCTCGCCGCTGTCGTTCGTGGTCGCCAACCTGATCATCTTCTGGTCCGGCTGGGACACCCTGTGGCGACTGGGCTTCGCGATCCTGATCGGCTACGTGCTGCTCGGCGCCTACGCAGCCTACGCGATCCGCAAGGGCCTGCCCGACGCCCCCCGGCTGGACTTCAAGGCCGCGCAGTGGCTCGCGCCCTACCTGCTGGGCATCGGCGTGATCTCCTACCTGAGCACCTTCGGCGGTAACGGTGACCTGCCGCTGTGGTGGGACATGCTGGTCGTCACGGTGTTCTCGCTCGTCATCTACTACTGGGCCAAGGCCACGGCCTCCCAGCCCGAGGCGATCGAGCGCAGCATCGAGGAGGTCGTCGTCACCGACGCCCCCGCGCACTGAGCCACACCACTGCCGGTGTCCCGTCAGCCGATTCCCGGCTGACGGGACACCGTCATAATGCGAGGGTGATCTCCCCCTCCCCCTCCCCCCACCCGGATCCCGCGCACCCCGCACGCCGGGAAGCCGGTACGGTCGTCGTCGTGGGCGCCGGTCCCGCCGGGCTCGCCGTCGCCAACATCCTGCGGGCCGCCTCGGTCGACTGTGTCGTCCTGGAGACCGAGAGCAGGCAGTTCATCGAGACCCGGGCCCGGGCCGGTGTCATCGAGGAATGGGCGGTGCGCGAACTCGGCCGCCGCGGCCTCGCGGGGCACCTGCCGCAGCGGGCCGAGCTGCACAGCGCCTGCGAGTTCCGCTTCGCCGGCGAGCGGTACCGCTTCCCCTACGCCGAACTGACGGGCTGTCACCACTACGTCTACCCGCAGCCGTTGCTGGTGACGGACCTGGTGCGCGAGTACGCCGACGTGCGCGGCGGCGACATCCGCTTCGGCGTGCGCGACGTCACGCTGCACGACCTGGACACGGATCGGCCGGCGGTGTCGTACCGCTGTCCGGACACGGGTGAACGGCGGCTGCTGCGCTGCGACTTCGTCGCGGGGTGCGACGGGGCGCGCGGGGTGACGCGCGACGCGATTCCCGAGCGGCACCGGCGGATCGCCCGGCAGGACGACGGCATCGGCTGGCTGGCGCTGCTCGCCGAGGTCCCGCCGTCGACGGACTGTGTCCTGTTCGGCGTCCATCCGCGCGGCTTCGCCGGGCAGATGCCCCGCAGCCCCGGGGTGACCCGGTTCTACCTCCAGTGCCCGCCCGGCGACGATCCGGAGAACTGGCCGCACGAGCGGGTCTGGACCGAGCTGCGCGAGCGGCTGGCCGCGACCGGGGCGCCCCCGCTGACCGAGGGGCGGATCGTCGAGAAGCGGGTGCTGGACATGCACCACTACGTCGTCGAACCCCTCTCCCACGGGCGGCTGTTCCTGGCCGGCGACGCCGGTCACCTGGTCGCGCCGATCGCCGCGAAGGGGATGAACCTCGCCCTGCACGACGCCTTCCTGCTCGGCGACGCGCTCGTCTCGTACGTCACGGAGGGGGACGGCGCCGGCCTGGACGGCTACTCGGCCGCGGCGCTGCGCCGGGTGTGGGACTACCAGGAGTTCTCGCAGTGGCTGTCGGACATCTACCACGGTGTCGCGTCCGGTGATCCGTTCCGCGCCGGCACCACGCTGGCCCGGCTGCGCCGGCTGTTCTCCTCGCCCGCAGCGGCGGCGGCCTTCGCCGAGCAGTACCTCGGCACGGCCTCCGCCTACTGAGCCCGTTCGGTGAGGTGGTGGTCGGCGGTCTTCAGCGCCTCGTCCACCAGCCGCCGCAGGTGCCCGTGCGCGAGCGAGTAGACCACCCGGCGGCCCTCCTTGCGGGTCCGCACCAGACCCGCGAGCCGCAGCCGGGCCAGATGCTGGCTCACGGCGGGACGGGCCGCGCCGCATGCCCCGGTGAGCGTCGTGACGTCGGCCTCGCCCGCCGTCAGCGCGTGCAGCAGGGTGAGGCGGGTGCGGTCACCGAGCAGGGCGAGCAGCTCGGCGGCCAGCGCGAACTGCTCCTCGCCCGGGCTGCGCGGATGCGTATGGTGCGCAGGTGACAGGTGCATGCGTGCGCTCATACGCACATATTGGTCCCATGGACGCCGCACGTCCACTCCCGCACACCGGAAGGGGAGCCACGTGAGCGACCGGCACCCTCACCAGCACGCGCACGGGCACGCACACGGACAGGGGCACAGCCACCGCGCCGCCGGTCTCCGGCACCGCCTCGCGCATCTGCTCACCCCGCACTCCCACGAGAGCGCCGACAAGCTGGACTCCGCCCTGGAGTCCTCGGCGCGCGGGATGCGGGCGCTGTGGGTGTCGTCGGCCGCGCTCGGGGCGACGGCGCTGACACAGGCGGTCGTGGTGGCCGTGTCCGGTTCGGTGGCGCTGCTCGGGGACACCGTGCACAACGCCGCCGACGCGCTGACCGCCGTCCCGCTCGGCATCGCCTTCGTCCTGGGGCGGCGGGCGGCGACGCGCCGGTTCACCTACGGCTACGGCCGGGCCGAGGATCTGGCGGGGCTGGTGATCGTGCTGACGATCGCCGCGTCGGCGGCCTTCGCCGCGTGGGCGGCCGTCGGCCGGCTGCTCGAACCGCGCCCGGTCAGTCATCTCCCGGCCGTCGCGGGGGCCGCCCTGGTCGGCTTCGCCGGCAACGAATGGGCGGCCCGTCACCGGATCCGGGTGGGCCGCGCGATCGGTTCTGCGGCGCTCGTCGCCGACGGGCTGCACGCGCGCACCGACGGGTTCACCTCGCTGGCCGTGCTGGCCGGCGCGGGCGGCTCCGCGCTCGGCCGGCAACTGGCCGACCCGGTCGTGGGGTTGGCGATCACGGCCGCGATCGCGCTGGTGCTGCGGGACGCGGCGCGGGAGGTGTTCCGGCGGATCATGGACGCCGTCGACCCGGCGCTGGTGGACCGGGCCGAGCGGGCGGTGCGTGCGGTGCCGGGCGTGCGCGAGGTGGGCGAGCTGCGGCTGCGCTGGATCGGGCACCGGCTGCGCGCCGAGCTCACGGTGGTCGTGGACGGTGAGGCGACGGTGCGGCAGGCGCACGCGATCGCCGTCGAGGCCGAACACGCCCTGCTGCACGCCGTACCGAGGCTGACGGCCGCCCTCGTGCACGCCGATCCGGCACCGGTGCCGGGCGAGCGCGACCCGCACCTGGCACTGGCCCACCATCTGACCGCCTGACGCGGGCCTCCGGCAGCCCGGCCTCAGGCGGTCCCGAGTCCCTCCAGCACCACGGCGCCGGGCAGTTCGGCGAGGGCCTTGCCGGGGACCAGCAGCTTGCCGCGCCGGCGTCCGCTGCCGACGAGGACGTACGGCAGGTCGGCGACCGCCGAGTCCACGAGCACCGGCCAGCCGGCGGGCAGGCCGACCGGGGTGATGCCGCCGTATTCCATGCCGGTCTCGCCGGTCGCCGTGTCCATCGACGCGAACGAGGCCTTGCGGGCGCCGAGTTGGCGGCGCACGACGCCGTTGACGTCGACCCGGGTGGTGGACAGCACGAGGCACGCGGCGAGGGAGGTCTCGCCGCCGCGCCGGCCCGCGACCACCACGCAGTTCGCCGACTGCTCCAGCAGGCCGCGGCCGTAGTGCTCCACGAAGACGGCGGTGTCGGCCCAGCGCGGGTCGGTCTCGACGTAGAGGATCCGGTCGGCGGGGACGGCGCCCTGCCAGTGCCGTACGGCGTCGGCGACGGGTGCGATCAGGTCGTCCAGGCAGTCCGGGGCCGGGGTGGCGGTATCGAAGTCTCCGATGGGTGCGCGCATGGCCGCACGCTAACAGCCCGCGCCGCGGGGTCGTTCAGCGCACGGGCGGCACGGAGACGGCCATGACCATCTCCATCGGTACGTCGCCCTCGTTGCCGTACGTGTGCCGGGTGCTCGCCTCGAACGTGGCGCTCGCGCCGGCCGCCACCAGGTGGGCCACGCCGTCGACGGTGAGGGTCAGTTCGCCGGCGGTGACGTGGACGAGTTCCACGGTGCCCACCGGATGCGGCTCGGAGGGGCTGGACTCGCCCGGCATCAGCCGCCAGTCCCACATCTCGACCGGGCCGGGCGCCTCCGTGCCCGCCAGCAGGCGGTTGTAGCTGCCGGCGTCGGTGTGCCACAGGCGTACGGCCTGGTCGGGGGCGACGATACGGACCTTGGGGCCCTGTTCGTAGTCGAGCAGGGTGGTGATGCTGACGCCGAGCGCGTCGCCGATCTTGACGACGGTGCCGAGGCTGGGGTTCGTCCGGGCCTGCTCGATCTGGATGAGCATGCCGCGGCTGACTCCCGCACGGGCCGCGAGCACGTCCAGGGTGAAGCCGCGCACCGTGCGCCAGTGCTTGACGTTGCGCGCCAGGGACTGGGTCAGCAGGTCGAGGTCCGACACATCACGTCCATCGAGAGGAGAGTTCACTATATGGGATGAAGTAGTTCATTGTGCTGAACTACGGTGGGGTGCACCCGATCATTCAGCAAACTGTACTGCGAGGCCGTCCGTGACAGCATTCTTCGCCCTCACCACCAGTCTCCTGTGGGGCCTGGCCGACTTCGGCGGCGGACTGCTGACCCGGCGTACGCCCGCGCTGACGGTCGTCGTGGTCTCCCAGTCCATCGCGGCGGCCGTCCTGGGCGCGATCGTCGTCGCGACCGGTGGCTGGGGGGAGGCCGGGCCCCGGCTGTGGTTCGCGTTCGCGGCGGGGCTGGTCGGCCCGGTCGCCCTGCTCTCCTTCTACAAGGCCCTGGCGCTCGGCCCCATGGGAGTCGTCTCGCCGCTCGCCACCCTCAGCGTGGCCGTCCCGGTCGGTGTCGGCCTGGTCCTCGGCGAGCGCCCGGGGCTGCTCCAGGTCGCGGGCATCGCGGTCGCCGTCACCGGCGTCGTCCTCGCGGGCGGGCCCCAGCTGCGCGGCGCGCCGGTACAGCGGCGGACGGTCCTGCTCACCCTGGTCGCGGCGCTCGGCTTCGGCACGGTGTTCGCCCTGATCAGCGAGGCCTCGACCGATGTGACCGGGCTCTTCCTCGCCCTCTTCGTGCAGCGGCTGACCAATGTCGCGGTCGGCGCGACCGCGCTCGCCGTCTCCGTCCGCCGGGGCGGCCGCGGCCTGCCGGACGGCGGCTTCCCGTGGGCCTCGCTGCCCGCGCTGGCCTTCGTCGGGCTCGCGGACGTGGCCGCCAACGGCACCTACGCGATCGCCGCCCGGCTCGGCCCGGTCACCGTCGCGGCGGTGCTGGCCTCGCTGTACCCGGTGGTGACCGCGCTGGCCGCCCGCGGCTTCCTCAGCGAGCGGCTGCGCGCGATCCAGGCAGCGGGCGCGGCGCTCGCCCTGCTCGGCACACTGCTGCTGGCGACCGGCTGAAACAACCCGCCCCCGCTTCCAGGCCGCTCTCACTCCCACCCTGGAAACACCCTTCACCCCCGCCTCGGCCCCCACCCGGAAACGCCCCCCCCGCCGCGACGCCGCCCCGGAACCAGCCTCGGCCCCGACACGGCCCGGGCTTCGGCTCGGCCCCCGACTCGGCCGCGCCCCGGCCCAGCCTTCGACCCCGGCCCCGGCTCAGCTCTCTGCTTCGAGTTCGGCGAGGCGGGTCACCGTGGCCTCGTCCAGTTCTGCCAGTGCCCGGAGCTGCTCCGGTGTCGTGTCGGCCGGGATCGGGACCGGGGCCGGGGTGCGCAGTGGGGGTTGCCAGCCGTCGGCGGGGGTCCAGCGCCGGACGACGCGGGCCGGTGCTCCGGCCACCACGGCGTGGTCGGGCACCGCGCCACGCACCACGGCACCGGCCGCGACGACGACGTTCCGGCCGATCCGCGCCCCCGGCAGGATCACCGCACCGGTGCCGATCCAGCAGCCCGGGCCGATCTCCACCGGCTCCATCCGCGGCCACTGCCTGCCGATGGGCTCGTGCGGGTCGTCGTAGGAGTGGTTGGTGGAGGTGACGTAGACGTACGGGCCGAAGTAGCAGTCGCGGCCGATGGTGACCGTCGTGTCCGCGATGACGTGGCTGCCGCGGCCGAGGACGACTCCGTCGCCGATGCGCAGGATCGGGTCCGGGCCGAGGTCCAGGTCCGGCATCAGGCCGGCGGTCAGCGTGACCTGCTCGGCGATGATGCAGTGGGAGCCGAGGTGGATCCAGGGTTCACCGAAGACGGTGCCGAGCGGGAAGGCGAGGCGGGTGGCTTCGCCGATCGCGCCGAACCGGTACCCCGCCGGGTGCTCGGCCGAGACGGAGCCGGCGCGCTGTATCCAGGCCCAGGCCTGGTGGACGACACGTTGCGCTGCACGGCGTCGCCGGAATGAGAACGTGTTCTTCCGCTGGGGCACGGGGTTACGTTACTAAGCGGACGCTTTCGGCGAGAGGGCCGACCGCTGTGATCTTTGCCCCAGCCCGTGTCGTACGGTGCGGTGGACGACGACACGAGGAGAACCGTCATGACACAGCAGGCGCTGATCGTGGGCATCGGCGGCAGGGAGCCCCAGGTCGATCCCGAGGCGTTCGTGGCCCCCACCGCCTCCGTGATCGGGGACGTCACGCTGCATGCCGGGGCCAGTGTCTGGTACGGGGCGGTCGTGCGCGGTGACGTAGAGAAGATCACCGTGGGGGCGAGCGCGAACGTGCAGGACAACGTGACGCTGCACGCCGATCCCGGGTTTCCCGTCAGCGTGGGTGAGCGGGTCTCCATCGGGCACAACGCGGTGGTGCACGGGGCGACCGTCGAGGACGACTGTCTCGTCGGGATGGGGGCGACCGTGCTCAACGGCGCGGTGATCGGGGCGGGCTCGCTGGTCGCCGCGCAGGCTCTGGTCCCGCAGGGGATGGTGGTGCCGGCCGGCTCACTGGTGGCGGGGGTGCCTGCGAAGGTGCGGCGGCCGCTCTCCGAGGAGGAGCGGCAGGGCGTGACCCTCAACGGCACGATGTACGCGGAGCTGGCGAAGGCGCACAGGGACGTGCACAGCCAGGCATAGCCGGGCCGATCACGCCCGTCCGGCGGAGCCGCATGTCGATACCGCCCCGCGCGCCTGCGGGGCGTCTTCGCTCACCGGCCCACTCAGCGGTTCACTCGCCGGCGCCGACCGGCTCCGCCTCCCGGCCGTGCTCCTGCTGGGCCTTCTTCGCCTTGCGCTTGACCAGCAGCATCGAGGCCAGGCCGACGAGGACCGCCGCCGCGAGGCCCACGTAGGAGAACTTCTTCAGCCAGCCCTCGGCGACCACGCCCACGTAGTAGATGACGGCCGTCGTGCCGCCCGCCCAGCAGATGCCGCCGAGGACGTTGGCGATCAGGAACTTCCAGTACGGCATCTGCAGGACGCCCGCGAGGGGGCCGGCGAAGATGCGCAGCAGGGCGATGAAGCGGCCGACGAACACGGCCCACATGCCCCACTTCTCGAAGGACCGCTCGGCGGTGGCCACATGGCCCTCGCTGAAGTGTCTCGGGAACTTGCCGCCCAGCCAGGCCAGCAGCGGGCGGCCGCCCTTGCGGCCGATCGCGTAGCCGATGGAGTCGCCGACCACCGCGCCGGCGGTCGCGCACGCGCCGAGGACGACGGGGTTGATGCCGGAGTGCTGGGAGGACAGCAGCGCCGCCGAGACCAGGACGATCTCGCCCGGCAGCGGGATGCCGAGGCTCTCGACGCCGATCACCAGCGCGACCATGGCGTAGACGGCGACCGCGGGCACCGAGTCGAGCCATTCCTGCACGTGCACCGCGGGTTCCTCCCCTGTCGCCGACCTGTGGCTGCCGGACACCGCATGTAAAGAGCGTTCCAAGGGAAGGCTACCTGGTCGGCGGTGAGCGGCGGTTAAGCACGGGCCTCCCCGGCCGTTCCCGGCGGCTCCCCGGCGGCACCCTCCCGCCCTCGGCCCTTGGGCTCACGGACACCCCGGTGTCACACGGGCGGGGAAAACTCCCGCGGTATCGCCCGACCCGCCTCCCCCAGGTCCCCGTCCGGGACCCGCCGCGGAAGGACGACGTCCCCGTGCCCTCACCGTCCCCGTCCCCGCTCTCCCTCCCGCCCCCGCCCTCCGCTCCGCCCGTCCCGCTCGCCGGAGAACTCCCCGGTCACCTCCCGGAGGCGACGCCCGCGCCCCGGCCGTCGTCCTTCCTGGCGGGCCGCTCCGCACGGCTCGTCCTGTGCCTCGCGCCGCTGCTGCTGGCGGGCGGCTGGGCGGTGGCCAACCGGCCCGTGGTGTACGAGGGGGTCCGGCGGCTCGTCGCCGCCGATCCCTGGTGGCTGCTGGCCGGCGGCGGTTTCACCTGCCTGAACTGGGTGGCCGCCACGTGTGTCCGGCAGGGCGCGCTGCCCGACCGGGTCCCGGCGGGGCAGTTGCTGGCCTCGCAGTTCGCCGCCGGTGCCGCCAACCACGCGCTGCCCGCCGGGCTCGGTGCCCATGCCGTCACCGTGCGCTTCCTGCGGGCGCGCGGTGTGCCGCTGGAGCGGGCGACCGCGTCGGTCGGGCTGTACTCGCTGGCGAAGTCCGCCGCCAAGACGGTCGTGCTGGTCGTCCTGCTCGCGGTGTCGCCGGCCTGGCGGCGCCTTGGCGAGCTGGTCCCGGACGGGCGGCTGCTGGTGCCGCTCGCCGCGGTCGCGGGCGGGGTCCTCGCGGTCGCCGGGGTGCTGCTGACCGTCGTACGGCCGTTGCGGCGGCCCGTGACCGGGCTGCTGCGCTCCGCCCTCGCCGATGCGCGGGAGGTGCACACGCGGCCCTGCCGGGTGGCCGCCCTGTGGGGCGGGGCGGTCGCGATGCCGCTGCTGCAGGGGGCCACCCTCGTCTGTGTCGGGGCCTCGCTCGGGCTGCACATGCCGTGGCAGCAGGTGGTGCTCGCCTACCTCGCGGCCGGTACGGCCGTCGGGGCGGTCCCGGCGCCCGGCGGGTTCGCGGTCGACGCGGCGCTGGCCTGGACGCTGATCGCCTTCGGCGCCGCACCGGCCGTGGCCACCGCGACCGTCATCGGCTACCGGGTGCTGACCGACTGGGTGCCGCTGGTGCCGGGCGCCCTGACGTTCTCGGCGTTGATCCGCGCCAGGATCCTGTGAGCGCGCGTCGCGTACCGGTCAGTCACGGCGGGCCACCAGACGGTAGGCGTTCGAGACGCCGAGGCGGTGGGAGAGGGGGCGTACCGCGAAGCGGTCGAGGAGCGTGGCGGTGACGAGCGCGGGCACGCCCGCGAGGAGAAGGGCGGTGCGCGCGGCGCGGCGCGGACCGCCGGGGGGCTCGGGCAGCCAGGGCGCGTCCTCGCGGGGCGCCGCGTGGTCGAGGGCCAGCCAGACGGCGGCGAGCAGGTCGACCGGATCGTGCGGTTCGGCGTGCTGCTCCGCGACCACCGTGAAGCCCAGCTCGGTCAGCCGCCGCCGGAGGTTGGCGACGGGCATGAAGTGCAGGTGCTGCGGCTGGAGCCAGGGCAGCCACCAGCGGCCGAGCAGCCGGGCGTAGCGGCTCTCGGGGTCCGGCACCTCGATGAGGAGGTGGCCGCCGGGGCGTACGGTCTCGTGGGCGGCGCGCAGCTCGCGGTCGGGGTCGGTGCTGTGCTCCAGGTAGTGGAACATGCTCACGACGTCGTAGCGGTCGGCGAGTTCGGGGGCGAGGGCCGGGAAGGCGCCGCGGTAGGCGTGGTCCACACGGCCCTCGCGGGCGGCGAGTTCGACGCCGTCGGTGAAGTCGAGGCCGTCGAAGGAGGTGCCGGGCAGGACGGTGCGGGCGGCGGCGCAGAAGTGGCCGTGGCCGGTGCCGACGTCCAGCCAGGTCTTCGGGGCCGGGTCGTACGGCAGCATGGCCTCGGCACGGCTGCGGTACATGGCGGTGCGGCCGCCGAAGGTGCCGCTCATGCGCTGCTCGCCGAGGCCGTCGTAGAAGTCCCGGTAGTAGAACTCCAGTCCCTCCTCGGTCAGTCGGGGGTTCTGGAAGACGTGGCCGCAGTCGGCGCAGCGGTCGAGGGTGAAACGGCCGGGCTTGTGCTGGAGCAGGTCGGTGGTGCGCAGGCGGGGGGCGAGCCGGGCCGAGCCGCACCAGGGGCAGTCGGCGCGCAGGGCCGTGAAGAAGCGGTCCGGGCCGGCGGCCAGGTCCCGCTGGTAGGCGGGGCGCAGGGCGGCGATGCGCGCCCGCTTCTCGCCCTTCTCGCCCTTGTCGCTCTTCTCGCTCTTGTCGTCGGTCATCGGCTCTCCGCTTCGACGTCTGCGCGGGATGCGTGGTCTGCGAGGTGTTCGAGATGGGCCACGGCGGCCCGGGCGCCGCCCGCCGCGCGGAACGCGGTGCTGATGCGGGTCGCGGCGGCCCGGTGGGCCGGGTCGGTGAGGACGGTGTCGAGGGCCGCGCCCAGCCGGTCCGCGCGGACCCGGCCGAAGCGGACCCGGACGCCGGCCCCCGCGTCCACGACCTGTCCGGCGATCACGGGCTGGTCGTCGCGGATGGGGGCGACGACGAGCGGGACGCCGTGCCACAGCGCCTCGCAGACGGTGTTGTGGCCCGCGTGGCAGACGACGGCGTCCATCCTTTCCAGCAAAGGGAGTTGGGGTACGGACGAGAGGGCCAGGACGTCCTTGTCGCCGGGCGGCACGGGCAGGACACCGCCGGGGTCGGCGATCACCGCCTGCACCCGGTCGGCGCGTTCGCGCAGCGCGGTCAGGCACTCGGCGAGGAACCGGTCGCCCGCGCCGGCGTTCGCCGTGCCGAGGGTCACCAGGACCTTCGACCGGTCCGGGGTGAGCCTCTCCCAGGGGAAGCCGGGCCCGGCCGGGCGCCCGCTGATCGAGGGGCCGACGTACCGGATGTGCGGGGCCAACGGCGCCTGGGGGCCGATGAGTTCGGGGGTGCTGAAGATCAGCAGGAGGTGGGGCGAGAAGCGCGGGTCGGCGGTGCCGGCCCCTTCGCCGATCCGGGTCCGCAACTCGGCCAGGCTCCGGTGCAGCCACTCGGCGACCTTGGGCAGGCCGTCGTACGCGCCGCTGAACTCGGCCGACGTGGTGGCGGAGGTGGCCCACGGCAGCCCGCACCGCTCGGCGACCAGGGCGCCGGCGAAGGCCTGCTGGTCGGCCACGACGACATCGGGGCGGAACTGCCGGACCGCCGCCCGGACACCCGGGGCCATGGCGTCGGCGAGCGGGAGCAGATACCGCTCCCAGAGGAACTTCAGCGCCTCCGCGCCCCGCAGCTCCGGCGGTCGTACGGCCCCGTCGGCCCCCGGCACCGGCCCCGTGCACCCGTACACCTCGGCGTCCGGGCCCGCGAGCCGCCGCACCAGCTCGGGGTCGGCGCACGCCCAGGCGACCCGGTGCCCGCGTGCGGCCAGTCGGGCGGCGACGCCGACGGCCGGGTTGATGTGACCGGTCAGCGGCGGTACGACGAAGAGGAAGGCGCTCACCGGACCCCCGCTCCCGCGTGGATCAGGTCCAGGATGTGCCCGCCGACCACCGCCGGCGCCTCGACCAGCACCGAGTGCTCGTGCCCGGGCAGCACGACCGCGCGGAAGTCGGTCAGCAGCGCCCGCTTCAGCGGCACGAGGTCGACGAGGTCCGACTCTCCGCCGTACACCCCGAGGACCGGGCAGTGTACGGCCCTGATCGCGTCCTCCGTGAGCACCCGGCTGGCCGGGATGTCCCGGCCGAGGGTGGTCTCGCGGGCGAGCCGGGCCGCGCCCTTGGCCAGGCGGGCGGTGTTGTGGCCCCGGTTGGCGGCGATCCAGGCGATGGCGTCGGGCTCGTCGTGCGCGAGGTGGGTGACGACCCGGTCCAGGATGGCGCCGAGTTTCGTCGCCCAGGCGGAGGTCGCCGGCTCGGACTCGATCAGTGTCAGGCTGAGCGCGCGCTCGGGGTGGCGGGCCGCGTAGCCGAAGGCGATGGTGCCGCCGTAGGAGTTGCCGACGAGGTGGACGGGGCCGGTGACGGCCAGCCGGCCGAGGAGGGCCTCCAGGTCGTCGATGTTGTGGTCGAGGGTGTAGCCCGCGGGCGGGCGCTCGCTGCGGCCGTGTCCGCGCAGGTCGTACATGACCACGTCGAGCCCGGCCGCCGCGAAGCCGGGGGCGACGGTGAAGTAGTAGCTGGCCAGGCTGTCCGTGAGCAGCCCGTGCACCAGGACCACCGTGGCGCGCGGGGACCGGTCGTCCGCCGGCCCCATGCGCTGGACGTGCAGCCGGATCCCGCCGGCGTCGACCATCGCCACGGCTCAGCCCGCCTGCGTGGTCTTCAGGCTCCACACCACGTACTCCACCAGCCGGCCCACGGTCAGCTCGATGATCTCGTCGAACTCCATGCCGGCCAGGAACTCGGCCAGGTTGACCCGCTGTCCGTACTGCTCCTCCAGCAGGCCGGCCAGGGTGACCAGGTCGATGCTCTCCAGTTCCAGATCGCGGTTGAAGGTGGTGGACATCCCGATCTCGGCGTCGTCGTCGCCGTACTCCGCGAGCACCGTGCGGAGCATGTCGCGGACGTCGGCGAGGACGGCGTCGGCCGTGGGCGCGATGTCGGTCGTGGGCTGCGCCGGGGCCGGCTGGGTGGGGTTCATCGGGGGTCACTCCTCGGCTGCGTCGTCATCGTGGGGTGGTGCGTCGTCGGTGCCGGGGCCGGTGGTCCAGGCCACCACGTAGGACCGTGCGGGCAGCGCCGGTGGATTGCCCACCGGCGCGCAGTGCACGGTGTAGGCGCGCTCCAGGCGGCCGGAGACGACCAGTCGGCTGCCGTCCGGGGCGACCTCCAGCACCGCGAAGTCCCGTGGCCGGCCGCCGAATCCGACGCCCTCGGCCTTGGCGACCGCCTCCTTGGCGGCCCAGAAGCGGGTGAACCACAGGTCCTGGGGGTCGGGGCCGTCCGCCGACAGGCCTTCCAGCAGCCGCAGTTCGGCCGGGGCGAGGGCGGTGGCCAGGGTCGCGGGGTCGCGTGCGGTGACCTCTTCGATGTCGATGCCGGGGCCGGGCCCCGGGCTGTGCGGCCGTACGATCGCCACGCCCGCCTCGCCCCGGTGCGCGAGTGAGACGTCCAGCGGGGGAAGGGTGCGGCCGTGCACCCCGGTGACGTACGGCCGCCCCAACTCGTCGTTGCGAACGAGGAGTTCGGCCGGAAAGACGGGCCCCTCGCCGTGCTGCCAGAGCCACTGCCGTACGGCGTCCTTGACCGCGATCCGGCCGAGCAGCCACTGGCGGCGGCCGCGAGGCGGGCGGGCGGCGTACGCGGCACGTTCGGCCGTGCCCAGCGAGTTGCGCATGATCAGCTCGCGGGAGGCGAGGTCGGGCCAGCGCTCGTGCACCAGCACCCAGCCGCCGGGGCGGGCCTTGGACAGGGTGTGGCGCTCGGGGAAGCGTTCGACGGGCCGGGTCGTGGGGTCGTTGTCGAAGCGGCGGTCCTGCCAGCCGGTGACCACGGCCCACACCCGGCCGTCGGCCGTCAGCTCGGCGTCCGCCTCCAGGAGGGTGTCCGTCAGGGTCGTGATCCGCAGGCGGCAGCCGACCTCGGTGCCGGGGGCCGGATGCGGACCGTGGAACCTAAGCTCCCCTATCTGCACCGGGAAGACGACCGTCCGCTCGGTGCGAGTGGCCATGATCCAGTAGCCGAGGAGCTGGCCCACGTTGTCCAGCAGGGCGCCGGGCGCGGCGGGTGTGGTGATCACTCCGAGGATGTGCCGTTCGCCGATCGCGCTGAGGTCGGTGAGTCCCTGGAAGCCGGGGCCGTGGAACATCCAGCGCTCCCGGTACAGCTGGGCGGCGGTGTGCTCGGGGCGGCGCTCGACGGCCTCCGGGAACGGGCCCGGCGGGGGCGGTGCGGGATGGTGCGGGGCGAGTTCGACGACGGCGCGGGCCGTGGGGCCGAAGGCGACGGTGACCCGGTCCGGGCGGTCGGCCGACGGGGTGACGGTGACCTGGACGTCGACCGGGGGTGTCGCGGTGAGCCAGCGGTCGAAGCGGGCCCCGTGCACGGCGACCGCCCGCAGTCCGGGGGCGGCGGCCTCCGCCGCGTCCATCATGTGCCGCACGATCGTGGTGGCGGGCACCACCGGCCAACGGTCCTCCGAGTCAGGCCAGTCGGGGCGCTGCGGGAAAAAGCAGTGGTCCAGGAGGTGGGGCATGGTCCGGGGCGAGACGTGAACCGTGGTGGTCGTCGCGGCCGGCCGGGCGAGGGTGGGTACGGCGGCGGCGGTCGGGCGGCGGCGGCCCGCGGCGATCAGCTCGGCCGCCGTGTCAGCGGTGTCCCGGAGCAGGGCGGTCAGTTCGGCGGCGGCCGGGATGCGGCTGGCCAGGCCGTCCAGCTCGTCGAGGCCGGAGCGGGCCGGGCCCGGGTGGGCGGCGGGGCGCAGTACGGCGCGCACCGCGTCGAGTTCCGGTCCGGCCAGCGAGACGAGGGCGCCGGAGAGGTCCAGGCGGACGGGTGGGCGGCGCCGCGAGGTCACCGCTTGCGTGTCACGGGGTGGCAGCGCGGGCGCCACGGACGCGCCGGCCGCCCACAACGCCGTTGCCACCCGGCGGAGTTGGGCCATACCGCTGTGCTGGGCGGCGTTGGCGGCGACGGCCAGGTGGTCGCGGTCGCCGAGCGTGTCGTCGATGAGGGAGGTGAGCCGGCCGGGTCCGGTCTGGACGAAGACGCGGTGCCCGGCGGCGTACAGGGCCTCGGTCAGCTCGCGGAAGCGGACGGGTTCCAGCAGATGCCGGACGAACAGCGCGCGCACCTCCGCCGGGTCCTGCGGGAAGGGTGCCGCGGTCGTCCCGGACCACACCGGCACGGTCGGCGGATGGAGCCGGAAGCGGCCGGCGGCCTCCTTGATGGGGGCGAGGTACGGTTCGAGCATCGGGGTGTGGAAGCCGGAGCGGAACGGCAGCACCTGGCAGATCACGCCCTGGGCGCGCAGGGACTTCACGAACGCGTCGACGGCCGCGCCGGGTCCGCAGACCATGGACTGGCGGGGCGCGTTGTCGTGGGAGAGCACGATCCCGGAGTCCGGCCAGTGGTCGGCGAGCGCGGCGCGGACCTGCCCGGCGGAGGTGCCGAGGGCGGCGAAGGCGAGGCCGGGGACGGTGACCGAGTCGGGGTCGAACCCGGCCATGAACGCGTCGACCTCGGCGGCCGAGTAGAGCCCGGCCGCCGCCATGGCCGTCCACTCGCCGACGCTGTGTCCGGCTACCGCGTCCGGTACGACGCCGATGTGGCGCAGCGCCCAGTCCAGCAGGCGGCCCACGCCGACGACACCGAAGCCGTGCCGTCCGACGTCGCCGACATCGACGTCCGTGGCGGGCAGCGGGGGCAGGCCGAAGTGGGCCGCGATGTCGTCGGTGCGCGGCGTGAAGTCCCCTTCCAGACCGGGGAAGACGAAGGCGAGCCCGCCTCCGCCCGCGCCCGCGCCGAGCAGCGGGCCCGGCCGGAACCACACGTCTCCGCGCCCCTGCCAGGCACGACCCTTGGCCACCGCCCGACGGGCCAGCCCGAGCCGCTTGGCGTTCGGCCCCACGATCCCGAGCCGCACGGGTCCTGCACCGGTGTGCGAGCGCGTGGGGTCGAGCCCTGCGGCGAGCACGACGGAGTCGTCGGCATCGAGCAGCGCACCGAGCTCCGCCACGGTGCCGGCGGCCAGGAGCAACACGGGCTCGGGCTCGGCGACGTGGTCGGCGGCCGGGGTGGGGTCGGGCGCGGGGACACGGGCGGTGGTGGCAGGAGTGGCGGAGCCGATGATGTGGGTGGCGGCTTCGGATGGGGTAAGTCCCGGCGTTCGCACGGCTGTTGTGGCCGGAGTCGGGGCGGCGGGCTGGGCGGAAGCCGGGACTCGGGCAGGTTCGGTGGCGCGAGCGGCGGCGGTCTCGCGGGCGTGGCCGGGGGCCTCTGCGGCGGTTGCCGCGGGGATCCGGTCTGTGGTTCGGGGTGGGGTGGTGTGCGGGAATGGGGGTGAGGGGGTGCCGGGGGGCTCCTCCAGGACCACGTGGGCGTTGATGCCGCCGAACCCGAAGGCGTTGACAGCGGCCCGGCGCACCGCTCCGCGGGCGTCGGTCTCCCAGGGCTGGGAGACCTCCAGGGTGCGGAATCGGGTGGCGGCGAGGGCGGGATGCGGGTCGTCGCAGTGGAGGGTGGGCAGCAGCGTGCGGTGGTGCAGCGCGAGGGCCGCCTTGACCAGGCCCGCCACTCCGGCGGCGGGCATGGTGTGACCGATCATCGACTTCACCGAGCCGAGGACCGGGCGCAGGCCGTCGGGGCCGGGCACCGGTGCCCCGAACACCTCGGCCAGGGTGGTGAGTTCGGCCGCGTCCCCGGCGGGGGTGGCGGTGCCGTGCGCCTCCAGCAGGCCGAGGGAGTCCGGTGCGGCGGGGTCGAGTCCGGCGGCCTGCCAGGCCTGCCGTACGGCGCGGGCCTGTCCGCCCGGGTCGGGGTTGACCAGGCCCGCCGTACGGCCGTCGCTGGCCACGCCCGTGCCCCGGATCACCGCGTACACACGGTCGCCCGCGCGCTCGGCGTCCGCGAGCCGTTTCAGTACGACGACGCCGGTCCCCTCCCCGATGAGGATGCCGTCCGCGTGGCGGTGGAAGGGGCGGATGCGCTCGGTCGGGGACAGGGCGCGCAGTTGGGAGAAGACGCTCCAGAGGGTGATGTCGTGGCAGTGGTGCACTCCTCCGGCCAGCATCATGTCGCAGCGTCCGGTGGCCAGTTCGGTGACCGCCTGGTCCACGGCGACCAGCGAGGAGGCGCAGGCGGCGTCCACCGTGTAGGCGGGGCCGCGCAGGTCGAGCCGGTTGGCGATGCGGGAGGCGGCGAGGTTGGGGACGAGGCCGATCGCCGACTCGGGGCTGTCGGGACCGAGCCGTTCGGTGAACGCCGCGCGGATCCGGTCGAGTTGGGCGGAGTCGAGGTCCGGCAGCAACTCGCCCAGGGTACGCACGAGTTGGCCGGCCGTCCGGACCCGCTGGTCGAGCCGGACCAGGCCCGGGGTGAGGTAGCCGCCGCGGCCCAGCGCCACCCCGATCCGGTGCCGTTCGGGGAGCCGGTCCGTGCCGCCCGCGTCGGCGAGCGCGGCGGCGGCCACGTCGAGGGCGATCAGCTGGTCGGGCTCGGTGCCGGACACCGAGGCGGGCATGATGCCGTAGCGCGTGACCTCGACCTCGGCCAGGCCGTCCACGAATCCACCGCGCCGGCAGTACACCTGGTCGGCGACGGCGGGCCCGGCGGCCGTTCCGGGCCGGTAGTAGTCGGCGTCCCAGCGCTCCGCGGGGACCTCGCCGATCGCGTCGACGCCGTCGCGCAGATTGCGCCAGTACGCGTCCAGTCCGGGGGCGCCGGGCAGGAGTACCGCCATTCCGACGATGGCGACGGGCGCGTGACGTTGACGTTCCGTCATGTCACCAGCCCGACGCGGTGTGGACGACGGCGCGGGCCGCCGGGTCGCCCCAGGCGAGTTCCCGGAGCAGGGCCGCGGTGCCCTCGTCCGGGTCGATCAGTTCGACCCCGCGCCGGGCGTACTCCCGGCCGAGTTCCGCCCCGACCATCCCGGTGTGCGTACCGGACGGCGCCCAGGGTCCCCAGTGGACGGTCAGCGCGCGGTTGCCGGTGCGGTCGGCCCAGTCCGCGCCGAGCGCCTCCAGCGCGTCGTTGGCGGCGGCGTAGTCGGCCTGGCCGCGGTTGCCGAGCACGGCGGCGATGCTGCCGAACAGCACCGTGAACGCCGGTGCGGCGGGCAGGTCGTCCAGAGCGGCGAACAGCGCGGCGGCCCCGGCCGTCTTCGTGCCGTAGACCCGCTGGAAGGACTCGGGGGTCTTGTCGGCGATCACCCGGTCCTCGATGATCCCGGCGGCGAAGACGACGCCGTCGAGTCTGCCGTGTTCGGCGTGGATCTCCTTGACCGCCTGGAGGACGGCGTCCCGCTCCCGGAAGTCGACCGCGCGGTAACGTGCCTCGCTGCCGAGTGCGCCGAGTTCGGCGAGGGTGGTGGCGATCTCCCGCTGGGCGAGGAGCAGTTCGGCGGTCCTGTTGATCTCGGCGGGCTTCGGCGCCCCGGGTCCGGCGGCGAGCGCCGCGCGCAACTCGACGGGGGTGCGGGCGGCGGCGGTGCGCGGGTCCTCGGGTGCGGTGGGCGCGGGGGTGCGGCCCAGCAGTTCGACGCGGCAGCGGCAGGCACGGGCGAGTGCGGCCGCGAACCGGGCGGTGATGCCCCGGGCGCCCCCGGCCAGCAGGACGACGGAGTCCCGGTGGAGCCCGAGCGCGGCCGCCTCGGCGGCGCCGTCGGCGGCGGGCCCGGCCCCGGTCGTGCCGAGCAGTCCGAGGGGCGCGGGCACCAGTTCCAGACCCTGGCGGGCGCCGGCCGCCGTACGCAGGACGACGGGGGCGGCGGTCTTGGGGGCGCGCAGTTCGGCGAGCACGGCGTCAGCGACGGCCGCCGGTGCGGTGTCCGGTACGGCCACGACCCTGGTGAGCAGCTCGGGGTATTCGCGGCCGATGGTGCGGAACAGCCCGTCCAGCCCGGCCGCCCGCACCGCCGCCCGCTCGGCGGACCGCACGGCGAGCAGCCCGCGCGGGCCGCACGCCAGCGCCGCCCGGAGCACCGGGAAGGCGTCCGGCAGCGCCGGGAGCTCGGGGCCGGGCAGCGCGCCCAGGTACACGACACCGTCGACGGGACCGTCGGCGGCGGCGAGGAGGTGACCGCCGTCAAGGGTCACCGGCTCGGCTCCGGCCCCGGCGAGCCGTGCCGCGACCTCGGCCGCCACGGCTTCGCCGCCGCCGAGCAGGACGAACCGCCGGCCGGCCGGGTCGAGGCCCGCCGGGCCGGACTCCGGGAGGGGCACGGGCCGCAGCTCACAGCGCCGGGGGGTTACACCGGGGGCCAGAGGGGTTTCCGGGACCGGTGGCACGGCCGCGGCCGACGTGTGCTCCGCGCGCGGGGTGTCCGGGGTCGGCGCACCGGGGTACGACGTGTCCGGCCGGTTCCCGACCGGCTCACCCCCGGCTCCGCCATCGTCCCCGGGGCCCGCTCCGACCCGCGCCGTCAGCCACCCCGTCACCGCCGCTGCCGTACGCGCCTTCGCGAGTTCCTCCAGCTCGGCGTCGTCCAGGACGGCGGCGCCGCCCGCGATGCCCAGGCGCTTGGCGAGTTCGCCCGCTATCTCGGCCCGCTTGATGGAGTCGATGCTCAGGTCCGCCTCCAGATCGAGGTCGGGTTCGATCATGTCGACCGGATAGCCGGTACGTTCGCTGATGATCTCCAGGACGATCCGCTCCACGTCGTCCGTCGGCACACCATCGGCCGCCTCCGGCATCAACTGCCCCTCGGCCGGGGAGAGTTCGCGGCTCTCGTGCCGGACCGGCGCATCGGACAGGGCCGGCTGTGCGGACGGCGCGGGCGGCGCGGGCAGGGCGGGCGCCGGTGCGGTGGCGCCCGGCGTGGCTCCGAAGTAGGTGAGCAGCACGTCGCGCTGGGCGGCGATCATCTCCCGGCTGGTGCGCAGGAACTCCGAGATCAACGCGTCCCGGTCGGCCGGGGTGCCATGCGGCTGGTCGGTGGTCACGGTCGTCTCCACGACTCGTCGGGCCGGTGCGAGGGCACCGGGCAGGAGGGCTCCGTCGGCGGTGCGGACGAGGTGACCGTCGACCGTCCAGCCGGGCCGTTTCGGCGCCGGGGCGCGCAGCGCGTCGACGGCGTCGCGGCCCCGCAGCAGCCAGGCCGTGCGCACCGGCCGGCCGGCGACGGCGAGCCGGGCGAGTGCGTCGAGCCAGCCGCGCAGGCCGCTGTCGGCCGTCGGTTCGCAGGCGACCGTGCGGTGCGGCCGGTCGCCGAGGATCCGGCCGACCAGCCGGGTGAGCACGGTGCCGGGCCCCGCCTCGACGAAGAGCCGCGCGCCCGCCTCGTACATCGCCTCGATCTGGGCGGCGAAGTCGACCGGGGAGCCGATCTGGGCGGCGAGCTCGGCGCGCACCGCGTCGGGGTCGGCGGGGTAGGGCGCGGCGGTGCGGTTGGCGAAGACGGGGAACTCGGGCGCCCGTACCGGCTTTTCCGCGAGCACCTTCGCGAAGCGCTCGCCCGCCGTGGCCACGAGCGGGCTGTGGAAGGCGCAGGCCACGGGGATGCGCCGGGCCCCGAGCCCAGCCGCTCGCAGCAGTCGTACGGCGGTCTCGACATCCGGCGTCGGTCCCGAAATCACCGTCTGTTCCGGCGAGTTGACGTTGGCCACGACGACCGACGCAGGCGCCCCCGAGGTGCGCAGGGCGACACCGACGGTCTCGGCCCCGGCGCCGACGGCGGCCATGGTGCCGGGGTCGTCACCGGCCGCCGCCAGGATCGCGGCCGCGCGTTCGCCGCTCAGTTCCAGCAGGGTCTCCGGGTCGAGGGCGCCGGCCGCGGCGAGGGCGGCCAGCTCGCCGTAGCTGTGGCCGGCGGCCTGGTCGGGGTGGACGTTCGCACAGGTGAGGAAGGCGTGGGCGGCGAGAGCTGCGATGCCGAGGGCGGGCTGCGCGGCCCGGGTGTCGGTGAGGGCGGCCCGGTGCCGCTCACGGGCGGTGTCGTCGAAGGCGGCCGGCGGGTGGACGGTGTCGGCGTGGGCGCGGCCGAGGTGCAGGAAGTGACGCAACTCGGGGAGGATGACGAGGAGTTCGGCCAGCATGCCGGTGCGCTGGCTGCCCTGCCCGGGGAAGAGGAACGCGACCTGGCCGCCGAGCGGGTCCGGGCCCTCGTGCGGGTCGGTGCCCTGCGCCGGCGGCGCCACGTGGATCCCGGCGGCCGGATCCTGCTCACCTGCGAGGACCCGCCGCAGTTGCCCGGTCAGGTCGTCCACGTCCCGGGCCACGACCGCGGCCCGTACCGGTTCGTGCGTGGTGTCGGCGCGGCGGGCGGCGGCGAGGGCGAGGTCCCGCAGCCGCCAGGGGCTGCCGTCGGTCTCGGCGGCGCGGAGGATCTCCGCCGCCGTGCGGTGGGCCGCCGCCGTGTCCCGGCCCCGGAACAGGAACAGCTCGCACGGCCAGGCGTCCAGGCTCTGCGCAGGCGCCGCGGCTTCGGTGTGCGCGGCCAGCACCGCGTGGAAGTTGGTGCCGCCGAACCCGAACGCGCTGACCCCGGCGACGCGTCGCGCGGGCGGCTCCGTCCAGGGGCGGGCCCGGGTGTGGAAGACGAAGGGGCTGTCGTCCTGCGTCCAGGCCGGGTTGGGGCGCTCCAGGTGCAGGGTGGGCGGGGTGATGCCGGTGTGGAGGGCGAGGGCGGCCTTGATCAGCCCGGCGAGTCCGGCGGCGCACTTGGTGTGCCCGATCTGGGACTTGACCGAGCCGAGCGCGCAACTGCCCGTGCCCGCACCCGCTTCGGTGAACACTTCGCTCAGTACGGTGAGTTCGGTGCGGTCGCCCACGACGGTCCCCGTGCCGTGCGCCTCGACCAGGCCGACCTCCGCCGGTGAGACGCCCGCGTTGCGGTAGGCCCGCTCCAGCGCGGCCCGCTGGCCTTCGGGCCGGGGGGCGGTCAGGCCGAGGGAGCGGCCGTCGCTGGCGGAGCCGAGGCCCTTGACCACGCCGTAGATCCGGTCGCCGGCGCGTTCGGCGTCCGCGAGCCGCTTGAGGACCAGGCAGGCCGCGCCCTCGCCGAGGGCGATGCCGTCGGCGGAGGCGTCGAAGGCCCGGGAGCGGCCGGTCGGGGAGAGCGCGTGGACGGAGGAGAACAGGACGTAGTCGTTGATGCCGTTGTGCAGGTCCGCGCCGCCGCACAGCACCAGGTCGCTGGTGCCGGAGACGAGTTCCTTGCAGGCCACGTCGAGGGCGGCGAGCGAGGAGGCGCAGGCGGCGTCGACGGTGAAGTTGGCGCCGCCGAGGTCGAGGCGGTTGGCGATCCGGCCGGAGATGACGTTGGCCAGCATGCCGGGGAAGGAGTCCTCGGTCAGCCGGGGCAACTGCTCCTCGATGCCGTCGGGGACGCGGCCGTAGTACGCGGGCAGGACGGCGCGCAGGGTGACGGCGTTGGACAGGTCGCTGCCCGCCTCGGCGCCGAAGACGACCGAGGTCCGCGCGCGGTCGAACGCCCGCCCCCGCTCGCCGTACCCGGCGTCCTCCAGCGCCCGGCGGGCCGCCTCCAGGGACAGCAGCTGGACGGGTTCGATGCTGCCGAGGGAGGCGGGCGGGATGCCGTAGCTCAGCGGGTCGAAGGGGATGCGGGGCAGGAAGCCGCCCCACTTCGACGCCGTGCTGCCGGCCGCGTGGTGCACGGCGGGGTCCCAGCGGTCGGGCGGGACCTCGGTCACGGCGTCGTGTCCGGCGACGACGTTGGCCCAGAAGGCGGCGAGGTCGGGGGCCTGCGGGAACATGCAGGCCATGCCGACGATCGCGATGTCGAGCGGGGCGGGCGGGGCCGGCTCCTGCGCGGCCCGCGGATCCGGGTGTCCGGCGCGCCGGGTCAGGAAGTCGGCGGCGCCGTCGGTCACCGACCGGTGCAGCTCGGCGACGGTGGTGGTCGCCGAGCGCAGGACGGCGACCTCGCCCGCCATGAACATCCCGTCGGTCAGCTGCCGTTGCTCGTCGACGGCCGCCAACTGCCCGTCGGCGCCCCGCTCGACACCCTTGCTGGCGATGCGCAGCCGGCCGACGTTGAGACGTTCCAGTCCCTCCCAGACCTCGCGGTCGGTCAGCCCCTGTGCCCGCAGGGCGGCCTCCCGGTCCGGGTAGTCGCCGGTGAAGGGGCTCGGCACGCAGCGGGTCGCGTGGCCGGGCGCGGTCCTGAGCAGGGCGGTCGTGGTGGCGGAGAGCACCTGCCGCTGGAAGAGGGGCCGGATCGCGCCGTGTGCCACCGCCTCCTGCGTGAACAGGTAGGCGGTTCCCATGAGGAGGCCGACGGCGGCGCCCCGGGCGGTGAGCGGCGCGGCCAGGGCGGCGACCATCGCGGCCGACCGCTCGTCGTGGATCCCGCCCGCGAAGAAGACCTCCACCTGCCGGGCGGCCTCCTCACCTGCACTCGCCAAGTACTCCTCAAGTACCGCGAGTTGGGCCTCCCACAGCGGGAACGACGCCCGGGGCCCCACATGCCCGCCGCACTCGGCCCCCTCGAACACGAACCTGCGGGCCCCTGCCTCCAGGAACTGCCGCAGCAGCCCCGGCGAGGGCACATGCAGGAAGGTCCGGATCCCGGCCCGCTCCAGCGCCTCGGCCTGGGCGGGGCGGCCGCCCGCGATGACCGCGTGCGTGGGCCGCAGCTCCCGTACGGCGTCCAGCTGGGCGTTCCTGATCTCCTCCGGCGCGAAACCGAGAACACCCACACCCCAGGGCCGGCCGTCCAGCACGGCCCGCGCCTCGGTCAGCATCGCCCGGGTCCGCGCACCGTCCGCGAGGGCCAACGCCAGGAACGGCAGCGCACCGCCCTCGGCAACGGCGGCAGCGAAACCGGCCTGGTCACTGACCCGTGTCATGGGCCCCTGAGCCAACGGCAACCGCGTCCCGAGCGCCCGACTCATGGCAGACCCGGGCCGCAGGGCGACGGCCGGTGCGGCGTCGGCTGGGGTGTGGTGCGGGGTGGGGGGTGGCGTGTCGGGGGTGGGGGGTCGTGTGTCGGGCGGGGCGGAGGTTCGCGTAGCGGCTGAGGCGGGGCGTGCCATAGCGGCCAAGGCGGAGGTTCGTATGTCGGCCGAGGCGTGAGGTGCCGTAACGGCCGGGGCGGGGGTTCGCGAAGCGGCCGAAGCGAGGGGTTCCGTGACGCCCGGAGGGTGAGGTGCCGTAGCGGCCGAGGCGGAGGTTCCTGGAGCGGCCGGAGCGGGGGATCCCGTGGCGGCCGGAGGGTGGGGTGCCGTAGCGGCCGAGGCGGGGGATCCCGTATCGAGTGAGGCGGGGGTTTTCGCATCGGCCGGAGTGTCGGACCCCTTGTCGACCGGGGCATCGGGTGCCGTACGCGTCACGTCGTGGATCGCCGCCGACAGTTCCCGTACCACCCGCCGTACGTCACCCCACTGATCGGCGAACCGGGCGGCGAGGAAGCCGTCCTGGCCCACCGGCAGCAGTTGGCCGCGCGTATCGTCCACGCCCAGCAGGGCCGCGATCTCCTCCGGGTCGTCGGCCGGTGGCCGCGGGGCGGCGGGGCCGCGGCGCCGCAGTACCCGGTGACCGCCCAGCAGCACGGTCTCCGAGCCGTCCAGGTTCCGCAGCACAGCCCGGACCGTCTCGGGCAGGCCCGACTCGGGCAGCAGGGCCAGTTGGCTGTCGAGGACGACTCCGGCCGCCCCGCCGGCCACGGCGGCCGCCGCCGTTCGCGGTCCGACACCGCCGCAGGCCCAGACCGGGACTCCCGCCAACTCGCTGTCGGACAAGAGCTGTTGCAGCAGGACGAACGTGCTCAGGTCACCGACCCGGCCGCCGCTCTCGCCGCCCCGGGCGATCAGCCCCCGGGCACCGGCGCGGACGGCGGTGCGAGCCTGCCCGAGGTCGGTGACCTCGGCCAACACCCGGTACGACGGCGGGAGTTCAGCCATCTTCCACGGCGCGTCCGGGGTGAGGACGAACACGTCCGGGGCATCCCCGACGTCGGCCGGAGCCAGCGCGCAGCGCCCGCTCACGCGTACTCCGAAGGCCCCCGGAGACGCCCGCTTCAGCCGGGACAGTTCCTCTCGTGATCTTCGATCGCCGGAGCCGAGGTCGAGGATGCCGAGCCCGCCGGCGGCGCTGGCGGCTGCGGCGAGCCCGGCATCGGGCTCGCCGAACGGGGTGAGGCAAAGGATCAGGTCGTGGGCGCGCACAGGGGAGGTCATGTTGCTCCGGCACGGTCGGCGAGACAGCACGGTGGGGGGTGTGCGGCGGAACTCTCTGGTGCGAGGGCACCGGAACCTAGCGAGGTGTTACTGAGGGGTCAATAACGTCGCGCTCAATTCGCGGACCGTGACGCCGATTCGGCCATGCGATCGAATTCCCCGCAAGGGGAGAAAACGCGGCGAATTCCGTCACGTGCGTGGGCCGGGAACCGCCCCGGCCCACGCACCACACCGCCCCAACCCCGGCAAACCGCCCGCCCGCTTCACCGCGCACTCATCCGGGCGCAACACGCAGGGACAGTCACGCGAAGTCTGTAAATTCTGCATGACTTCACGCCGGTGACTCGATCACGATCCACCGAGCAGTTCGCGCACTGTCGCCGGTACCGCCGTGACCGGACCGGGTACCCGCTGGAGGGCACCGCCCATCGCGAGCAGCACGTCACCTGGGGACCCCGGCTCGGTACGGCGCCGTTGCTCGCCGGTCCGGACTTGAACAATCCTGGTCTCGTTCTCGTGCTCGTTCCTGGCCCCGTCCCCGCCCCCGGACGACCTCAACTGCCAGCTCCCTCCGGGAACTTCTGGCTCCCCCGGCGGCGGCTCGGGCTGCCCGGCGGCGCCCGGCGCACCCGGTACCCCCGTGCGCCCTGTCCCGTCCGGCACTCCCGGGCCACCGGGCGCCACCTCACTCGCCCCCGGCCCGCCCGCGCCGGACCCGAGCGCCCACCGCTGCCCCGACGAACCGTCCCGGCGCGCCACCCCGACCCCGTCGGCCGAGCCGTCCGCTCCCGAAGCCAGCGCGAGTCCCCCGCTCCGGCGGAGCAGGATCTCGCCCCGCACGGTGAAGTCGTAGACCACGTCTCCCGCGTGCACGACGCAGCCGGCCAGCACGACGCTCTTCGTTCCGGGGTCGGCGGCCAGGCACAGGGCCGGGTCGGCGGCGCTGCGCAGCAGTCCGTCGTCCTGGTACGACCACTGTTGCGAGGCGGCGGCCGAGCACGGGGCGAGCCGTACCCCCGCGCCCGGCTCGGCCCCGCCTTCCCACACGCCGCCCCCGCGCACGTCCAGGCAGCGCCCGGAGCCGAGGGCGCGCAGATTGCCGTGGGCGACCTCGACGGGGGCACCCAAGCCGCCGACCGAGCCGGTGGACTCGGCGGATGCGGCGGATGCGGCCGACGCGGCGGAGGGCGCGTCGCCGGGGCGGCTGTCGCGCGCAGGGCCGGTGTGGCCGGCAGGGGCGCCCCAGGTGGCGCCCGGGGTGGGGACACCGTTGTCATCGGACCAGCTTCTGACCGCGAGGACGGTGGCGAGCAGGGCGAGCGAGGTCAGTCCGGCGCCGACGAGCAGGGCCGTTCGGCGGCGGCCCCCGGGGCCGGTGCGATGCCGGACGCCGGACGCCGCCCGGTCCGCGTCCGGGGCGGCTGCGGTCGGCCACTCCTCGGCGGCGCCGCGTCCGGGGCGTGAGTCGAGGTAGCGGCGGGCGCCCCAGCCGAGCACGGTCTCGGCGAGCATCAGGCCCAGGTCGCCCTCGAACTGCCCGATGGTGTCGGCGGCATGCCGGCAGTACGGACAGACCGTCAGATGGTGTCGCACATCCGGCAGCAGGGCTCCGCCGCGGCGCATCGGGACATCGAGGAGCCGGTTGTAGAAACGGCATTCCTTCGTCGGCGCGAGTTCTCTGTGGGCACGTACGCAGCCCGCACGGAATTGCTCGCGGACCCGTTCCAGGGCGGCCGCTGCGGTGGCCGGAGCGATACCCAGCAGACCGGCGGGTATGTTTATCGGCTCCGCTTCCACCTCGGTGTGCCACAGAAGGCATTGCGACGCGCCGGGAAGGTCCCGGAAAGCGCGTTCGGCGAGCCGTCGCCTTTCCGGCGTTCCGGGGTGCGCGGCACGCAGTCCTCGGCCGCCGGTGGGTCTGCGCAATTCCGGCAGAGTCGTACAGGTTGCGTCGTCAGCGGCCCAGGTGCGGACGGTGTCGCGGACGGCGACCAGGAGGTGCGGGCGCAGGGCGCCGCCGACGGCACCGCCCGCAGCGCGGCCGAGCACGTCGTGGAAGGCGGCGGTGGCGACGAGCGGGGCGGCGGGGCCGAAGGAGGCGAGGCAGACGACGGCGTAGTCGCGTGCGGCTCGCCAGTGCCGGGCCAGCAGCACCGCGACGGCGTGATGGCGGGCGGCGTGCGGGCCGGACAGCCGGGCGAGGAGATCCCGGTCGGAGGCTCCGCCCGGACCGGGCAGGGGCGGGTACGGCGGGCGTGGGGGGTGAGGGGACTGCACGGAACCATTTCCTTTCTCACCGCAGAACTGCGTACGAAATGCGGTTCTGTCGGAAAGCAGTGCCTGATTGGTGCGTACCACCAGGGCCGGTCTCGGCGTTCGACGCCGGCCTTTGCCCTTCCCGCGGGGAGGCTCACCTTCGCACACGCGCCTCACAGGAAACAAGAAGATGGATTGACTGGGCTTCAAAATCGGCGAATTCCACAAGAGTTACCGCCGGTATCACATCCCGGCGGGTTCTCCGACGGTTCTCCGTCGGGATCCCCGACAGTTCTCCGGCAGGCGACTCCGACGCCTTCTCCGGTGCGTGACTCCGACGGCTTCTCCGGCGTCCACAGCCGGTTCCCATGCTTCTCCGGGCGCACTCTCATCCATGTGCTCCACCATGAGCCGCATGATCGCCCCCCACTCCGCAGCGCCCCCCGATTCCCCCCGTGCCGTCCGCAAGGCCGTCGTACCGGCCGCGGGACTCGGCACCCGGTTCCTGCCCGCGACCAAAGCCACACCGAAGGAGATGCTGCCGGTCGTCGACAAGCCGGCCATCCAGTACGTGGTCGAGGAGGCCGCCGCGGCCGGTCTCGACGACGTCCTGATGGTCACCGGCCGGCACAAGCGCGCCATCGAGGACCACTTCGACAACGCCTTCGAGCTGGAGCAGGCGCTGGCCGCCAAGGGCGACACGGTGCGTCTGGACGCCGTACGCGATCCCGCCCGGCTCGCCGACATCCACCACATCCGCCAGGGCGACCCGCTCGGCCTCGGCCACGCGGTGCTGTGCGCCCGGCACCACGTGGGGAACGAGCCGTTCGCGGTCCTGCTCGGCGACGATCTGATCGACCCGCGCGAGACCCTGCTGAGCCGCATGCTGGACGTGCGCGAGCGCTACGAGGGCAGCGTGGTCGCGCTGATGGAGGTCGCCCCGGAGCAGATACACCTCTACGGCTGCGCGGCGGTCGAGGCGACCGGCGAGGAGGGTGTCGTACGGGTCACCGGCCTGGTGGAGAAGCCGGCACCCGGAACCGCGCCGAGCCGGTACGCGGTCATCGGCCGGTACGTGCTGGACCCGGCGGTGTTCGACGTCCTGGAGCGCACCCCGCCGGGTCGCGGCGGCGAGATCCAGCTGACCGACGCGCTCCAGGACCTCGCGACGGGCGGCACCGTGCACGGGGTCGTCTTCGACGGGCTGCGCTACGACACCGGCGACAAGGCCGACTATCTGCGCACGGTGGTCCGGCTGGCCTGCGACCGGCCGGACCTGGGGCCCGAATTCCGGCGCTGGCTCGGAGAGTTCGTGGCCGGCCTGGCGGACGGCGCGACCGGCGACGGCGCGGAACACCGGGCCGCCTGAGCCGTCGACGGCCCGCCCGCCGGTCCGGGGCGGCGGCGCCGGGGGCGGGTGGCGGTCCGCCCACCGGACGGGAGCCGGAGCGATGCCCGGCCGTGGGGGCGGGGCGCCGGCCGGCCCCTTCCCCACGGGCGCGCCCATCGCCCGCGGCAGCCCGGGACCCCCACTCCTCGACGCCGGGGGCCTCTGTGCCGGTATCGCGAAATGCCGGGTCAGTCCTGCTTGTTGGGGCGCAGTGTCCAGACGACCGTCATCTCACTGGTGACGGCGCCGTCCGCACGTCGGATCTCGATCGCCACGGGAAACTCGGGGCGCTGCCCCGCGTCCAGCTCGGCGACGACCTCGGCGGCCGGGCGGCCCAGGGTCGCGGTCGCGGTGACGGCGCCCATCGCCAGCTTCTTGTAGGCGATCTCGGCGCGGACCGCGAGCGGCACCGCGCGAGCGAGCTGGTCCCCGAAGGCGGCCAGCACGATGGCGCCGCTGGCCGACTCTCCGAGCGTGAACATCGCCCCGGCGTGGGGCCCGCCCACGTGGTTGTGGAAGGCGTCCTGGTCCGGCAGGGACACGACGGCGCGCTCACGGCTCGTCTCCAGGAACTCCAGGTTCAGCGTCCGGGCCATGGGCACGGTGGCGGCGAGCATCTCGCCGATCGACATCTGGTCTGCGCTCATGGACCTCATGTTACTCACGAGTAGCCGAAACTGGCCAGCACGGACCGGTGCCCGCCCGCGCTTCGCTACGGCCCTGACGAGGGCCGGTGACCGAATCGTGTCCCAGGCCCCATAGAGTTACTGGCCATGTGGCCAGATCAGCAGCCGCCAGGGGGCGCGCCGAACCCGCAGCAGAACCCGTACCAGCAGCCGGGTTACCAGCAGCCGAACCCGTACCAGCAGCCCGGGTACCAGCAGTACCCGCAGGCCGGGCAGTATGGCCAGCAGCCGCCGTGGGGGCAGCCGCAGCCGCCCACCGTGCCCGTTCCGACACCTCCGCAGGGCGGCGGCGGCCGTACGAAGATGATCGCGATCATCGCGGCGGCGGCCGTGGTGGTCGCCGCGGGCGTGACCGGATTCCTGGTCCTCGGCAAGGACGGCAAGAAGGACGACACGGCGGGCGGCGGCAAGGGCGGTGCGCACACGAGCCAGTCGCCGACGCAGGCCCCCACGGCCACCTCGTCCTCGGACGAAGGCGACCCGCGCGGCAACCAGACGGAGAAGCCGACCGTCGCGGGCTGGAAGGTCGTGGTGAACCCCAAGTACGGCACGGCTTTCGACGTACCGGCCGACTGGGAGGTGGAACGGCCCGGCATCTTCAGCTTCTTCGAGGACAAGAAGAAGGGCGACGGGTCGGCCTACATCGGCTTCTCCGGGCCCTCGTTCCTGAAACAGGACTACTGCACCACCGACGACAACGGCTCGAAGGAGTTCTACGCGCTCGCGGGCAGCGGCACGAAGGGCGAGAACGGCGGCAAGGACACGGCCAGCATCGCCCGCGGCGACGCGGCCGCCTTCGCGTTCGGCGGATACACGGACCAGTCGGACGCCGACAAGAAGTATCTCAAGATCGGCGAGGCGAAGCCCTTCACGACGGCGTCGGGGCTGAAGGGCAGCGTCGCGACGTCGTACGTCGTCGGGGTGCCCAAGAAGAACAAGTGCGCCACCGACGGCAAGGCCATCACGTTCGCCTTCAAGAACTCCGTCGACAACTTCGTCTCGTGGACGCTCTACGGCGCCAAGGGCGTCAAGGACGAACTGTCCGACGCGACCATCCAGAAGATCCTCGGCACGGTACGGCTGCACGGCAAACCGACCCTGCAGTGACCAGCGGTCCCGGCCCGCCGGAACGGGGGCCGGGACCGGCTGCGTCGGCAGACCTGACAGGCGTGTGGCGCCGCCCACCCGTGAAACGGGACGGGCGGCGCCACACATCGAACCGGATGCTCAGCCGGGGAACGGCTTGCTCCCGTCCCGCTCGGACGCGATGCACTGGTCGAGCCGGTGCTGGAGGGCGGCCGCGTCGCTGAGCGCCTTCCTGGCCGCCGCGTCCTCCCCCAACTGCTTGAGCTGCGCGGCCTTGCGCTTGAGGTCGGCTATCTGCTGGCGCATCCGGCTCTCGTTGCACGTGATGGCGACCTTCGAGACCACGTGGCCGGCCGGAGCGGCCTGAGCGGGCACCGACGTGACGAGGAAGCCTCCGGCGACGGCCACGGAAACGGCCAGGGCGGAAAGGCGCTTGGTCATGAGTTGTTTCCCCCAGTTAGGGCGTGTTTGGGTAGGAGTGGATCTTACAAGCTTCTTGAACTCGCCGGTAACAGGCCCCGCCACCGCCGGACTTGACCTCCACCCACGATCAGCGCCCTCGCCCCTCCGCAGGGTGGTGGCCGCCCTCCCTGACGTCCGCAAACTCGCTTGGCAAACCCGGAGCGGGTAGGGATAGTCGGCCGGTGACCGAGATCTCCGGCTCCCCCACCCACCTCCACAGACCCACCTGGGCAAGCCGCAACTACTCCCTGCTGACCGCGGCGGCCGTCATCACCGACCTCGGCGCGAACGGCTCGCTCATCGCCGCCGCGTTCGCCGTGCTGGAATCGGGCGGCGACGGCGGGGACGTGGGCCTGGTGGCCGCCGCGCGCACGCTGCCGCTGGTGGTGTTCCTGCTCATCGGCGGTGTCCTCGCCGACCGGCTGCCCCGGCACCGGGTGATGGTCGCCGCCAACGTCCTCAACTGCCTGTCCCAGGGCGCCTTCGCCCTGCTCGTGCTGACCGGCGAGCCCAGACTGTGGCAGATGATGCTGCTCACCGCGCTGGGCGGCACCGGGCAGGCGTTCTTCGGCCCGGCGGCCGAGGGCATGCTGATGTCCTCCGTGGACGGCGAACAGGCGGGCCGGGCGTTCGCCTTCTTCCGCATGGCCACGCAGGGCGCGGCCCTCGGCGGGGCCGCGCTCGGCGGTGCGCTGGTCGCCGCCGTCGGCCCCGGCTGGGTGCTCGCGATCGACGCGGCGGGCTTCGCCGTCGCGGGCGCCCTGCGCTCCTTCCTCGACGTCGGCCACATCCCGCCGCGTACCCCGGGCGTGGGCATGCTGGCCGATCTCCGCGAGGGCTGGCGGGAGTTCGTCGGCCGGCCCTGGCTGTGGGGGATCGTCGTGCAGTTCTCCATCGCCAACGCGGTGGTCGGCGCGGCCGATTCGGTCTACGGCCCGCTCGTCGCCCGCGACCGCCTGGGCGGCGCCGGGCCCTGGGGCCTCGCGCTGGCGTCGTTCGGCGCGGGCACGGTGGCCGGCGCCCTGCTGATGACCCGCTGGAAGCCCCGCCGGCTGCTGCTCGCCGGCACGCTCTGCGTCTTCCCGCTGGCCCTGCCCTCGGCCGCGCTGGCCGTGCCGGTGCCGGTGGGCGCGCTGTACGTGGTGATGTTCGTCGCCGGTACGACGGTGGAGGTGTTCGCCGTCTCCTGGATGACCGCGCTGCACCAGGAGATCCCCGAGGACAAGCTCTCCCGGATCTCGGCGTACGACTGGTTCGGCTCGGTCGCGCTGCTGCCCCTCGCCACGGCGCTGGCGGGCCCGGCGGAGTCCGGCTTCGGCCGGGCGGCCGCCCTGTGGGGCTGTGCCGTCCTGGTCGTCCTGGTCACCGCGCTGGTGCTGCTGGTCCCGGACGTGCGCACGCTGACCCGCCGCACCCAGCCGGTCGCCGACTCCACACCCGCGTCAGCCGATGCCGAACGCCCCGTCGGGGGGCTCGGGTGACGGTACGGCGTCCGCGTCCTCGACCGGCCGCGCGCCGCCGATGAACTCCCGTACCGCCGCCCCGTGTTCGACTCGCGCCGGGAAGGCGTCCGCCGCCGTGCGCCGGGCCAGAGCGGCGACGTCGAGGGGCCGGTGCGAGGCGACCAGCACGGCGTTGCCGAACCGCCGCCCGCGCAGTACGCCCGGCTCGGCGATCAGCAGCAGCTCCTCGAACAGCTCGGCGAACGCGGCCAGTTGGGAGCGCAGGAAGGCGAACGGCGCGGAGTCCGCGAGGTTGGCCAGATAGACCCCGCCGGGACGCAGCACCCGCTCGGCCTCGCGGGCGTAGGCCCGCGTGGTGAGATGCGCCGGCACCCGGGAGCCGCCGAAGACGTCCGCGATCAGCACATCCGCGTGATCGTCCGGCGCGCCCTCCAGCCAGGCCCGGGCGTCGGCCGCGTGCAGTTCGACACCCGAGCCCGCCGGCAGCGGCAGATGCTCGACGACCAGCTCCAGCAGGGCGGCGTCCGCCTCGACGACGTCCTGCCGTGAGCCGGGCCGGGTCGCCGCCACGTACCGCGGCAACGTCAGCGCACCCCCGCCGAGATGCGCCACGTCCAGCGCCCGCCCGGCCTCGGCCACGACGTCGAGCACATACCCGAGGCGCCGCGCGTACTCGAACTCCAGATACGAGGGATCATCGAGATCGACGTACGACTGCGGCGCCCCGTCGACCGTGAGCAGCCAGGCCCGCGCACGGTCGACGTCGGGCATGAGCTTGGCGGTGCCGTGGTCGGTGGTGCGGAGGACGGGTATCGATTCGTTCACTCATCCATTGTGGACAACCGTCACCGTTCCCGCGCCCACGGTCCGGCCGCCCTCACGGATGGCGAACCCGAGCCCCGGCTCCAGCGGCACCTCGTGTCCCAGCTCGACCGTCATCTCCACGGTCTCGCCGGGCCGGGCCGCCCCCGCCGCGCCGAGGTCGACGTCACCGACCACGTCCGCGGTGCGGATGTAGAACTGCGGCCGGTACCCGCTCGCGACCGGTGTCGTACGACCGCCCTCGCGCCCCGAGAGCAGGTAGACCCGCGCCGAGAACCGCCGGGCCGGCACGACGCTGCCGGGAGCCGCGACGACGTGTCCGCGCCGGACGGCGTCCCGCGGCACGCCCCGCAGCAGCACCGCCACGTTGTCCCCGGCCTGCGCCTCCGCCATGGGCTTGCCGAAGGTCTCCAGCCCGGTGACGACGGTCTCGACGTCGGCGCCCAGCACGGACACCCGGTCCCCCACCCGGAGCGTGCCCCGCTCCACCGCGCCGGTGACGACCGTGCCCCGGCCGGTGATGGTGAGCACGTTCTCCACCGGCAGCAGGAACGGCGCGTCCAGATACCGCTCGGGCATGGGCACATAGGTGTCGACCGCGTCGAGCAGCGCCTCGATGGACGCCGTCCAGCGCGGGTCGCCCTCCAGCGCCCGGAGCCCGGAGACCCGTACGACGGGTACGGCGTCCCCGGGGTAGCCCTGCGCCGTGAGCAGGTCGCGCACCTCCAGCTCGACCAGGTCGGTCAGCTCCTCGTCCGCGGCGCCGTCCGCCTTGTTCAGCGCGACGACGATGTGGTCGACGCCCACCTGGCGGGCGAGCAGCACGTGCTCGGCGGTCTGCGGCATGATCCCGTCGAGCGCGGAGACGACGAGGATCGCCCCGTCGAGCTGCGCGGCGCCGGTGACCATGTTCTTGACGTAGTCGGCGTGGCCCGGCATGTCCACGTGGGCGTAGTGCCGGGTGCCGGTCTCGTACTCGACGTGGGCGATGTTGATGGTGATGCCGCGGGCCGCCTCCTCCGGGGCCCGGTCGATGCGGTCGAAGGGCACGAAGGTGCCGGTGCCGCGCTCGGCGAGGACCTTGGTGATGGCGGCGGTCAGGGTGGTCTTGCCGTGGTCGACGTGACCCATGGTGCCGATGTTCAGGTGCGGCTTGGTGCGCACGTAGGCCGTTTTGGACATGGCTGTACCTCGAAGCCTCTCAGGCGTGGGAAGAGATGCGGGACCCCCGGGGACCGGCCGACCCTCCCCCTGCGGGGTCCGCCGGAATGTCCGGAGAGGGTCAGCTTCGGGCGCCGTCGACAGCGGCCGCGAGATACGGGACGGCAGCCTTCGGCGCATCCGCGACGGCGGATGCTGCGAGGAGGAAGGCGTACCGGAACATGACGTCGATCATCGCCGAGGAGCCGTTCGGCGTCGAATGGTTTTCCGTGCCGGACGCCGTCAGGCGCCGATGTTCTTCAGCGCCTCCCGCACGCTCAGCGGGGCGAACCGGCCCCGCTCCCGCGCCAGGAACGCCCGCACGGCCCCGGGGTCGGTCCTGGCGTACGCGCGCAGGGCCCAGCCGATCGCCTTGCGGACGAAGAAGTCGGGGTGCCCGGACTGGAGCAGGCAGTAGCCGAACAGCCGCTCCGCGTCGGTGCGTTCCTTCCACGCCAGCTGGTGCAGCAGGGCCGTGCGCACCGCCCACAGGTCGCCGCCGGTGATCCAGGCGTCCATGTCGGCGGTGAGTTCCGGATCGGCGGCGACGAGCGTGCCGACGACGTGCGCGGCGAGCAGGTCGACGGTGTCCCACGAGGGGACGGTCGTCACCAGGTACCGGGTCACCGGCAGGAAGCCGGAGCCGCAGCGGGCGGCGTGCCGGCGCAGGTAGTCCACGGCGAAGTAGTGGTACTCACGCTCGGGCAGCGCCCAGCAGCGCAGGGCGATCGCGGTGCAGTCGGCCTCGTCGGGGCGGGGCGTACCCGCGAGGACCGTGCGGGACAGGGCGCGGCGGGCCGGGGTCGGGATGCCGAGGAAGGGGGCCACGTCCTTCATGTAGTCCCGCATGGCGACGGCCCGCCCAGGGTCCCCGGCGGCCGCGTACGCGGGCGTGAGGCGGGCCAGCACGGTGTCGGCGAGTGCGCTGCGCGGCACGTGCGGCGGGGTCGCGCCGGTGACGGTCATGGGACGAACGATACGGGGGTTGCGCCCCGTTTCGTACGGGCGTTCCCTGGAAGTACCGACGGTGAAGCGGGCACGCGGGGCCATGGTCCGGCGTTCGACGCGGAGGTGACACAGATGAAAGCCGTCGTCTACGAACAGCCTTTCAGCGTGCGGGTGAAGGACGTCCAGGATCCTTCGATCCAGCACCCCAACGATGTCCTCGTACGGGTCACGTCGTCCGCCATATGCGGCTCGGACCTGCACATGTACGAGGGCCGTACGGCCGCCCGGTCGGGCATCGTCTTCGGGCACGAGAACCTCGGCGTCATCGAGGAGGTCGGCGGCGGCGTGACCTCGCTGTCCGTGGGCGACCGGGTCGTGATGCCGTTCAACGTGGCCTGCGGATTCTGCAAGAACTGTCTCGCCGGGAAGACCGGATTCTGTCTGACGGTCAATCCCGGATTCGCCGGCGGGGCCTACGGCTATGTGGCGATGGGCCCGTACGAGGGCGGCCAGGCCGAGCTGCTGCGGGTGCCGTTCGCCGACTTCAACTGTCTGAAGCTGCCGCCGGGCGAGGAGTTCGAGACCGACTTCGTGCTGCTCGCCGACATCTTCCCGACCGGCTACCACGGCTGCGAACTCGCCCAGGTGTCGCCCGGCGAGAGCGTGGCCGTCTACGGCGCCGGGCCGGTGGGGCTGATGGCCGCGTACTCGGCGCTGCTGCGCGGTGCGGCGAAGGTCTTCTCGGTCGACCGGGTGCCCGAGCGGCTCGCCAAGGCCGAGCAGATCGGGGCGATCCCCATCGACTTCACCAAGGGCGACCCGGCGCAGCAGATCAAGGAGCAGACGGACGGAGAGGGCACCGACAAGGGCGTGGACGCCGTCGGCTACCAGGCCCAGGCGCACGATGCCAGCCACGAGGAACCCGCGATCGTCCTCAACGAACTGGTCGAGACGGTCCGGCCCACCGGCATGCTCGGCGTGCCGGGGCTGTACGTGCCCTCGGACCCGGGCGGCCCCGACGAGCACGCCAAGCACGGCCAACTGCTGGTCTCGATCGGGAAGATGTTCGAGAAGGGCCAGCAGATGGGCACCGGTCAGTGCAACGTCAAGCGGTACAACCGCCAGCTGCGCGACCTGATCATCGCCGGGCGGGCCAAGCCCGGCTTCGTGGTCTCGCACGAGTTGCCGCTGGACCAGGCACCGCTCGCGTACGAGAAGTTCGACCAGCGGATCGAGGGCTACACCAAGGTGGTTCTGCACCCCGGTCACGCGCTCGCCGCGTGAGCACGCGCGCGTGACCGCCAGGTCCGGGCGCCGAGGGCACCCGGACCCACCCGTGGCGGCGATCATCCGCGTACGTCGGTTAATGTCACCGGATGCTCGACGCCGATCCCGCCGGCACCGCGACAGCCGCTCCCGGACTCGCCGCGCGCTGCACGCGCGCGCTGCTGTCCCCGTACGCCCGCCTGTCGCTGCTGCTCGCGCTGCTCGCCGGGGCCGGTGCGGGGGTTCTGGTCTTCGAGCCGCAGCGGCTGCTGGCCCGGGGCTGGCCGCCGCAGCTCGGCGGGGCCGCGGCGGCCGTGGCGTTCGCGGCGGCGTACGGGCTGTGCACGGTGGCGTTCGTGCCGCGGCCGTTGCTCAACCTGGCGGCGGGGGCGCTGTTCGGCTCCCCGCTGGGGCTGGCGACGGCGCTGGCGGGCACGGTGCTCGGCGCCGGTGTCGCCTTCGGTCTCGGCCGGCTCCTCGGTCAGGACGCGCTGCGTCCGCTGCTGCGGGGCCGCTGGCTGAGGGCGGCCGACGGGCAGCTGAGCCGGCACGGGTTCCGCTCGATGCTGGCGGCGCGGCTGTTCCCGGGGGTGCCGTTCTGGGCGGCGAACTACTGCGCGGCCGTCTCCCGCATGGGCTGGTGGCCGTTCCTGCTGGCCACGGCCGTCGGGTCGGTCCCGAACACCGCCGCCTACGCGGTCGCCGGCGCCCGCGCCTCGGCACCGACCTCCCCCGCCTTCCTGATCGCGACGGCCTCCATCGCCGTACCGGCGCTGCTGGGCACGGTGGTGGCTTGGCGCAAGCGGCATCACTGGCGCGGCCGGTAGCGGTCAGACCCCTTCGAGGATCATGGCGTTGGCGAGTCCGCCCGCCTCGCACATGGTCTGCAGGGCGTAGCGGGCGCCGCGCTCCCGCATGGCGTGGACCAGGGTGGTGGTCAGCCGGGTGCCGCTGGCGCCGAGGGGGTGGCCGAGGGCGATGGCGCCGCCGTGCGTGTTGACCCGGGCGAGGTCGGCTCCGGTCTCCTGCTGCCAGGCCAGCACCACGCTCGCGAAGGCCTCGTTGACCTCGAAGAGGTCGATGTCGTCGATGGTCAGCCCCGCCCTGCGCAGCACCTTCTCGGTGGCCGGGACGACACCGGTGAGCATCAGCAGCGGGTCGGATCCGGTGACGGCGAAGCTGTGCAGGCGGGCGAGCGGGCGCAGGCCGAGGCGGGCGGCCGTCTCGCCGGAGGTGATCAGGACGGCGGAGGCGCCGTCGTTGACCGGGCTGGCGTTGCCCGCCGTGACGTTCCACTCGATCTGCGGGAAGCGTTCGGCGAAACCGGGGTCGTAGTAGGCGGGCTTGAGACCGGCGAGGATCTCCGGGGTGCTGCCGGGGCGTACGCACTCGTCGCGGCCGACCCCGTCGAGCGGGGCGACCTCGGCGTCGAAGAGGCCGTTCTCCCAGGCGCGGGCCGCCTTGTGGTGCGAGGAGACGGCGAACTCGTCCATCTGCGCGCGCGTGAGGGACCACTTGGCGGCGATCAGCTCCGCGCTGACGCCCTGCGGGACCAGGCCCTCGGGATAGCGCTCGGCGACTCCCGGCCCGAACGGGTCCTTCCCGGCGGGCACGTTGGACCACATCGGCACCCGGCTCATCGACTCCACCCCGCAGGCGACCACGAGGTCGTAGGCGCCGGAGACGACGCCCTGCGCGGCGAAGTGCACGGCCTGCTGGGAGGAGCCGCACTGGCGGTCCACGGTGGTCGCCGGGACGGACTCGGGGAACCCGGCCGCGAGGACGGCGTACCGGGTGGTGTTCATGGCCTGCTCGCCGACCTGGTCGACGGTGCCGCCGATGACGTCGTCGATCAGCGCCGGGTCGACGCCGGAGCGCTCGACCAGGGTGCGCAGGGTGTGGGCGAGGAGCTGCACGGGGTGCACGTGGGCGAGGGAGCCGTTCGGCTTGCCCTTGCCGATGGGGGTGCGTACCGCTTCGACGATCACTGCGTCGCGCATGGCGGAGGCCTCCTTGGCCGGCTACCAGTGAGTAGGAAATCCGAACTCACCATAGCTCTGCGAGTTGGAAAATCAAACCCTCCTCTAGACTGGCCCTCATGGCCGCACGGAAGACCACGCACGACTCGCGCCCCTGCTCGATCGCCGACGCCCTCGCGCTGGTCGGCGAGAAGTACTCCCTGCTCGTCCTGCGCGAGGTCTGTCTGGGCAACGGCCGCTTCGACCAGCTGGTGCGCAACACAGGCGCCCCGCGCGACATCCTGGCCACCCGGCTGCGCCGCCTCGTGGACGCCGGGATCCTCACCAAGCGCCTCTACAGCGAGCGCCCGCAGCGCTTCGAGTACCGGCCCACACAGGCGGGCCTGGAGCTGGAGCCGGTCCTGATGACCCTGAAGGAGTGGGGCGACCGCCACATCCGGGGCGGCGCCGACCTGCCCATGGCCGTCGAGCACGCCTGCGGCCACGAACTCGTCCCGGTCGTCACCTGCCGGGCCTGCGGCGACGAGGTGCGCCACGAGGACCTGACGGCCCACCCGCAGGCGCCGGGCTGGACGATCACGGGCCCGGTCGCCTCGTAACCCCACGGGAAGCACACCCAGCCCCCGTTTCCACGCTGTCACCCGGGCCCGCTACGCTGCCCTCGTCATTTGATCACTTCTTTACCCGACAGCACTGGACGCATTACCTTCATGTCTTGGTTCGAATCCCTCATCCTCGGACTCGTCCAGGGGCTGACCGAATTCCTGCCCGTCTCCTCCAGCGCGCATCTGCGGCTGACCGCGGCGTTCTCCGGCTGGGAGGACCCCGGCGCGGCCTTCACGGCGATCACCCAGATCGGCACGGAGACCGCCGTACTGATCTACTTCCGCAAGGACATCGGGCGCATCGTCTCCGCCTGGTTCCGGTCACTGTTCGACAGGACGATGCGCCGGGACCAGGACGCGCGGACGGGCTGGCTGGTGATCGTCGGCTCGGTCCCGATCGGCGTGCTGGGTCTGACGCTCAAGGACCAGATCGAGGGCCCGTTCCGGGACCTGCGCGTCACCGCGACGATGCTGATCGTGGTCGGCCTGGTCATCGGTGTCGCCGACCGGCTGGCGGCCCGCGACGAGACCGGCGGCCGGCACCGGGCGCCCAAGCAGCGCAAGTCCCTTCAGGACCTGGGCGTCAAGGACGGCCTGGTCTTCGGCCTGTGCCAGGCCTGCGCCCTGGTCCCCGGTGTCTCCCGCTCCGGCGCGACCATCAGCGGCGGCCTGTTCATGGGCTACCGGCGCGAGGCCGCGGCCCGCTACTCGTTCCTTCTCGCCGTCCCGGCGGTGCTCGCCTCGGGCGCGTTCGAGGTGAAGGACTCGGTGGCCGCGGGCCATGTGGCGTGGGGCCCGACCCTGTTCGCGACGGCCATCGCGTTCGCGTCGGGATACGCGGTGATCGCATGGTTCATGAAGTGGATCTCCCACCGGAGCTTCATGCCGTTCGTCTGGTACCGTGTGGCCCTCGGCGTCGTCATCATCGCCCTGGTCGCGGCGGGCGAACTGAGCCCGCACGCGGCCGAGTCGGCGAGCTGAGCGGGCCCCGCGCGGCGCGTGGCCGCGGTGACCAACCCCATACGTTCTGCGTAGCCGGGCGGTAGCGCAGTGTCAGTGCTTGCCCCTAGGCTGTCCGCATGTCCCGCGAATTCCCGACCTCTGGTTCCGTGCGGTCCGCCGCCGAGGTGAACGAGCAGATCCGGGCCCTCTGGCTGCGCGCGGGCGGCACCCTGTCCGCCCAAGAGCGCGAGGAGTACGAGCTGTTGGTGGTCCAGTGGGCCACGGCGATCCGCGCGGAGGTCATCGAGGCCGCCTGAGCCGGCCCGCGGCGGGGTCGCCGCGCTCACACACCCTTTGCGTCGCGGGTCCACAGGGACAGATCGCTGCTCGTCGCCACGGCAAAGGTCCGACCGGAGGGCGAGAATCCAGCGGCACGGAGTTCGGAGTAGTGGGAGTGGAAGATGTGCCACCAGCGCTCCCCGTGCGGACCGGAGTGCGGCAGACCGCCGTCGCGAGAGAGCAGGACACGCTCGTTCGGCCAGGCCGGGGCGACCACCTCCAGCCTCCAGCCGTCTCCGCCGGAAGTGTGCAGTCCTCCTCCGAAGAGGCCGGCGATGCGCACCCTGCTTCCGGCGACCGGTCCCAGCCCGGGACACCACAGCGCGGGATCCGCGTCGGGGCCGCCGTCCTCGGGGTCCGCGTCACGATCCCGCGCGATCTTCTCCCCCGTGACGGCGTCGAAGAGGCCGTGCCCGTCGTGCGAGACGACCATGACCACGTCCTGGCCGGTGCCGGGGTGTGACGCGAATCCGATCCCGAGAAGTCCGCCGACCGGGGCGTACGCGATGCGCCGCCAGGGCTCGGGCGCCTCTACCACCGGGGCGGCGAGAAGCCTTCGCCTCATCGCCTCCTGGTAGGGGGAAAGCTCCGGCTCCCGGCCCGGCCGCTCGACCGGAGGCTCGTTCTTCGTCCACTTCGTCACCCGGCCATGATCCCCGAATAAACCCGTTCGTCCTCTTGGCACTTCACCCGCCATGCCCAACACTGTGCCGATGACCCAGCGCGCGGAGCTCGCGACCGTGATCGACCGGCTGGCCGTGGACGAGGTGATCACCGCGTACGCCGTGGCGGTGGACGACGGCGACTGGACGGCGTACCGGCGGCTGTTCACACCGGACGGCCGCGCCGACTACCGCTCGTCGGGCGGCATCGAGGGCCCCGCGCCCGGGATCGCCGACTGGCTCGCCGAGAACCTGGCCCTGTTCCCCGTGCGCCAGCACCTGATCGTCAACCGCCGGATCCGCTTCGGCGTCCTGGACCACGACACGGGCGACACCGCCCGGGTCCGGGCCGACTACCTGAACCCCATGTGCTTCACGGCCGCCGACACCCCCACGCCACCGGACCTGGTGTGCGGTGGCCGCTACGACTTCGGGCTCCTGCGCACGGCGGAGGGCTGGCGCCTGCACCGGGTGGCGGTCGAGGAGAAGTGGCGCAGCCTTTCGGCCAAGGTGACCGCGGCCCCGCAGGGAGGCTCACCAGGCCCCCTGTCCTAGATCGCTCCCCCAGCGCACACTGGAAGCGCAGGCCGGGTAGGGAGGGTCCACATGAGGACGATCGATCACTGGCTCACCTCCCCCTGGCGCCGCTCGACCGTCGCCGCGCTCGCCGGCGCCCTGCCCGTACTGGCCTTCCCGGCCCCCTCCCTCTGGTGGTTCGCCTACGTCGCCCTGGTCCCCTGGATCCTGCTGGCCCGCTCGGCGCCGACCGGGCGGCGGGCCGCGTACGACGGCTGGAGCGGCGGCTTCGGCTTTCTGCTGGCTGTGCACCACTGGCTGCTGCCGAGCCTGACCGTGTTCCTCTTCGTGATCGCCGCCCTGCTGGGCGCGCTCTGGGCGCCCTGGGGCTGGCTCGTGCGCCGCTTCCTGGGCGGGCGGCCCACGGCGGGCCGGGGCGGCGCCGCGCTGCTGGTGCTGCCGTCGGCCTGGCTGATCGTGGAGCTGGTGCGGTCCTGGCAGGGCCTCGGCGGGCCGTGGGGGATGCTCGGCGCCAGCCAGTGGCAGCTCTCCCCCGCGCTGCGGCTGGCCTCGGTCGGCGGGGTGTGGCTGCTCAGCTTCCTGATCGTGGCCGTGAACGTGGCGGCGGCCGTGCTGGTCTCGGTGCGCGAGGCGCGAGTGCCGGCGGTGGCCTCGCTGGTCGCGACGGCCGCCGCGACCTCCGCCGCGTGGGCGTGGGCGCCCCGCCCGGAGGTGGCCGGGCACGTCAGGATCGCCGTCGTACAGCCGGGAGTCATGGACGGCGGCGACAAGCGGTTCGACCGCGAGGAGCAGCTGACCCGGCAGCTGGCCGGGCAGGACGTCGGCCTGGTCGTGTGGGGCGAGTCCAGCGTCGGCTTCGACCTGGGCGACCGGCCCGACCTGGCCCGCCGGATCACCGCGCTGTCCCGGACGGTCGGCGCGGATGTGCTGGTCAACGTGGACGCCCGCCGCTCCGACCGGCCCGGCATCTACAAGAGCTCGGTGCTGATCGGCCCGAACGGCCCGACGGGCGACCGGTACGACAAGATGCGGCTGGTGCCGTTCGGCGAGTACATACCGGCACGCTCGCTGCTCGGCTGGGCCACCTCGGTCGGCAAGGCGGCCGGCGAGGACCGCAGGCGGGGCACCCGGCAGGTCGTGATGGACGTGGGGCACGGGCTGCGGATCGGCCCGCTGATCTGCTTCGAGACCGCGTTCCCCGACATGAGCCGGCATCTGGCCGAGGACGGCGCCGACGTCCTGCTCGGCCAGTCCGCCACCTCCACCTTCCAGGGCAGCTGGGCGCCGGAGCAGCACGCCTCGCTGGGTGCGCTGCGGGCCGCCGAGACCGGCCGCCCGATGGTGCACGCGACCCTCACCGGGGTCTCGGCGGTCTTCGGGCCGAGCGGGCAGCGCCTGGGCCCCTGGCTCGGGACCGACGCGAACACGGCCCGCGTGTACGACGTACCGCTGACGCACGGTGTCACGCCGTACGTCCGCTACGGCGACTGGCCGGTGGGCGGCGCCCTGCTGGTGCTGGCCGCCCTCGGCGCGACAGAGGGGGCGAGGGCGCTCAGGCTGCTGCGGCGGAACGGTCCTGGACGGCTCGTACCAGCCGCTCGCACAGCTCATGGGTCGCCAGTGCGTCCCGTGCGCTGAGCACCCTGCCCGCGCGTACGGCGTCGAGGAAGGCGAGGACCGCCTGCTCGATGCCGCGCTGCCGGGCCACCGGCACCCAGTCGCCGCGCCGGCGCACGGTCGGCTGGCCCTTGTGGTCGATCACCTCGGCGAGGTTGAGCACCTGGCGCTTGGTGTCCTGCCCGGAGACCTCCAGGATCTCCTCGGCGGAGCCGCTGAGGCGGTTCATCACGCCGAGCGCGGTGAAGCCGTCCCCGGCGAGCTGGAGCACGATGTGATGCAGCAGCCCGCCCTCGGTCCGGGCGCGCACGGTCACGTCGTCGACCGTTCCCGGCACCAGCCACCGCAGGGTGTCGACGACATGGATGAAGTCGTCCAGGATCATCGAGCGCGGCTCCTCGGGCAGCCCGATCCGGTTCTTCTGCATGAGGATCAGCTCGCGCGGATGGTCCAGGCACTGCGCGTACCCGGGGGCGTAGCGGCGGTTGAAGCCGACGAGGAGGGAGACCCCGCGTTCCTCGGCGAGGCCCACCAGCCGTTCGGAATCGGCCAGTTCGTAGGCCAGCGGCTTGTCCACGTACGTCGGCACGCCCGCCTGGAGGAGCCGGGTGACGATCTCGGGGTGGGCGGCGGTCGGCGCGTGCACGAAGGCCGCGTCGAGGCCGGCGGCGAGCAGGGAGTCGAGCGTGGTGTGCCGCCGCTCGTCCGCCAGGTGGAGGCTGTCCGCGACCCGGCCGAGGGTGGCGGGTGTCCGGGTCTGCAGGTGGAGGTCGATCCCGGGCTGCGTGGCCAGCACCGGCAGGTAGGCCTTCTGCGCGATGTCCCCGAGTCCGATGCAGCCGACCTTCACGTGTGCTCCCTGTCTCGCCTGCCCGTGCGTGCTTCCTCGGCAGCATACGGGGGCCGCCGGCCGGCGATGCCGTCGAAGCCGCGCGGGAGCCGGAAAACCGCTGGTGGGGCGGGATGGACCGGGGGAGGATACGGGGCATGACGACGACCGAACGCCGAGAGCCCGAGCAGACCGCCGGTGAACGCGCCATGCTGGAGGGCTGGTTGGAGTACCACCGGCAGACGCTGGCCGCCAAGTGCCAGGGGCTGACGGACGAGCAGTTGCGCACCGCGTCCGTGCCGCCCTCCGAGCTGTCGCTGATGGGGCTGGTGCGGCACCTGGCCGAGTGCGAGCGCGGCTGGTTCCGCAAGGTGCTGACGGGCGACGATCCGGGGCCGATCTACTACACGGACGAGGACGAGGACGGCGACTTCCATGTCACCGAGGCCGACACCTGGCAGGAGGCGTACGCGACCTGGCAGGCGGAGATCGAGACCGCCCGGCGCAACACGGCCGGTTTCGGGCTCGACGATCTGTCCGTGGGGAAGAGCAGGTTCAGGGACACGCCGTTCAGTCTGCGCTGGATCTACACCCACATGATCGAGGAGTACGCCCGGCACAACGGCCACGCCGACCTGATCCGCGAGCGGATCGACGGCGCCACCGGAGACTGATCGTCACCTTCGGTACCCCGGAACCCTCCGTACGGGGCACGAGATCACCCGTGCGGGGGCATCGACCTCGGCACCTTCGTGCCAACGCGGGCGTCGAACCAGCAGAGTTGCCCGGGTGCATCGAACGACCACCACCGCAGCGCTCCTCGTCACCGTGGCCCTCTCGGCCCTCTCCGGCTGCGTGACGGTACCGGGCCCGGCGACTCCGGCACCGCCGCCGGACACGGCTCCCACACAGCCGACGGCACCCCGGCCGGACGGCAGCGTGGCGCCCCGGGTGATCCAGGCCCCGGCCCAGCAGGCCCTGGAAATGGCGGGCTCGCCCCGGCGGCCGAAGCACAGGAAGCACGCTGCCCCACGGCATACGGCCGAGGCCGCACCGACCGCACCCCGGCCTCGCGCGGCCGAGCCCGCTCCTCCGCACCCCCGCACCCGCCCCGAGCACCGGCACCGCCCCCCGCACACCGACACCCCCGACTTCCCCGGCCCGGCCCAACAGGCCCCGGACGTCTGTGCCCTGGGCAGGAAGTACGGCGGCTGGCAGGGGGACAGCCCGGCGGCGCGGATCTGCGAGCAGACGTACGGCCGCTGACGTCGTCACGGCCTCGGCCGCGCTGTTCCCCGCCGCCCGGGGCATCTCCACCGGTTCCGCCGCCCTGGCCGGGTCGGTCCACGTCCGGGGCCGGGCAGGGCCTACTCCCCCAGCCGCAGTTCCAGCCGCCTGATGGCGGCCCGCACCCCGTCGCCGTAGCGGTCGTCGGAGAGGGCACCCGCGGCGCGGCGGGCGCGGCGCACATGGCTGCGCGCGGCGTCCGCTCGGCCGAGCTTCACGTAGTCGGCGGCGAGATTGAGGTGGAGGGACGGAAGGAAACCGCGGACGCGCGCCGGTTCACCGTCGCCGCCGTCGGCCAGTTCCTCGGCCGCCGTCAACGCCCGCAGATCCCAGGCCAGTTCGTCGCCCGGGTCGTCCTGGGTGTCGGCGAGATAGTGGGCCAGGGTGCACCGGTGCAGCGGGTCCCCCGACTCCCCGATCTCCGCCCACAGCGCGAGGAAGCGACTGCGGGCCTCCTCGCGGTCGCCGCCGTGGTGCAGCATCACGACCTGCCCGATCCGCGTCAGCACGGCATCCGGTGCCACCTGCTCCTGCCGCTCCGCCACCGCGTCCTCCGGGCACTCGTCGACTGTCCGGTCCCGACGCTAACCGGCCGCGGCGGCAATCCCGGGCAGGCGGCCCCGTACGGCACGGGACCGCCCGTACGGCCGGTCAGCCCTTGAGGTCCGGGATGGTCCAGTCGATCGCCTCGTGGCCCTGCGCCGCGATCGCGTCGTTGATCTGCGTGAAGGGGCGGGAGCCGAAGAACTTCTTCGCGGACAGCGGCGAGGGGTGCGCGCCCTTGACCACCACGTGCCGGGTCTCGTCGATCAGGGGCAGCTTCTTCTGCGCGTAGTTGCCCCACAGGACGAAGACCGCCGGGTCCGGGCGCGAGTCCACCGCGCGGATCACGGCGTCGGTGAACTTCTCCCAGCCCTTGCCCTTGTGCGAGTTGGCCTCGCCGGCCCGGACGGTGAGCACCGCGTTGAGCAGCAGGACGCCCTGCTCGGCCCACGGCATCAGATAGCCGTTGTCCGGGACGGGCAGACCCAGCTCCTCCTGCATCTCCTTGTAGATGTTCCGCAGCGAGGGCGGGGTCTTCACACCCGGGCGGACCGAGAAGCACAGGCCGTGGCCCTGGCCCTCGCCGTGGTACGGGTCCTGGCCGAGGACGAGGACCTTGACCTTGTCGTACGGCGTGGCGTCGAGCGCGGCGAAGACCTCGTCGCGCGGCGGATAGACGGGACCCCGCGCCCGCTCCTCCTCGACGAACTCGGTCAGCTCCTTGAAGTAGGGCTGCTGGAGCTCGTCGCCCAGAACCCCGCGCCAGGATTCGGGCAGCATGGCGATGTCGGTCACGTCAACGTCCTCACGGTGTCGATCAATTACGGCCGAAGCCGACGTGCGGTCACTTCCAGGCTTCAGAACCTACAGGCGACCACTGACAACGGGCACGTGAAGGCCGGTTCACCAGCTGGTCTTGCGGTGCAGCATCCACATCATCATGATCGTCGACGGGTCGAGGGCCTGCTCGCCGCCGGAGATGTCGTCGCTGGCCGCGACGTACTGCCGGCCCTGCCACAGCGGGATCAGCCGGGCGTCGTTCACCATGATCTGCTGGGCCTGCTCCAGGTCCTTGACGGTCCGGGCGCGGTCGCTCTCCGCGCGCGAGTGCGGCAGCAGCTTGCCGGTGATCTCCGGGGACGGGTACGGGGTGCCGAGCGCGTTGTGCTCGCCGACGAACGGGGCGATGAAGTTGTCGGCGTCGGGGAAGTCCGGGAACCAGCCGCGGCCGAACACCGGGTACTCGCCCTTCTGGTAGCCGACCACGAAGGTCTTCCAGGGGCGGCCCTGGAGCGTGACGGTGAACAGCCCGGAGCTCTCCAGCTGCCGCTTCAGTTCCTGGAACATCAGGGCGGTCTCGGAGCCGTAGCGGTCGGTGGTGTACCAGAGGGTGAGCGGGACGCGCTGGTGAATGCCCGCGTCGGTGAGGATCTTCGCGGCCCTGGGGACGCTCGGGTCGCCGAAGTCGTCGAAGAAGCCGGTGGTGTGGGCGGTCAGGCCTTTGGGGACCATCGAGTACAGCGGGTCGACGGTGTCCTTGTAGACCTTGTGCGCGATGGCGGCCCGGTCGACGAGCTGGGCGACCGCCTTGCGGACGGCGGGCTCCCTGGCCCAGGGGTCCTTGGGGTTGAACACGAGGTAGCTGATGTCGGTGCCCGCGCCGTCGACCAGTTGCAGGTTGGCGGTGCCGTGCTGCTGGAGGGTGAGGATGTCGTCGGCGGCGAGGCCGCGGTAGGTGACGTCGATCCGCTTGTCCCGCAGTGCCTTGACCATCTCGGCCGAGTCCTGGAAGTAGCGGATGGTCACCGCGTCGTTCTGCCGCTCGGCGAAGCCGTGGTAGCTGCCGTTGGCGGCGAGGACGGCCCGCTCGCCCTCCGTGTAGGAGCGCAGGGTGTACGGCCCGGAGCCGTTGACCGCGGTGTCCTTGCGCAGGGAGCGCGCCGGGTAGTCGTTCGGGTCGACGATCGACATGGCGGGGGTGGCCAGCACGAACGGGAAGGTGGCGTCGGACTGGTTGAGGTGGAAGACGATCTCGCGGTCGCCGAGCGCCTGCACCCGGTCCAGGCTGCCGAGCAGTCCGGCGGGACCGCCGGGGGCGTCGATGGTACGGATGCGGTCGATGGAGTACTTGACGGCGTTCGCGTTCAGCGGGTCGCCGTCGGAGAACTTCAGGCCCGGGCGCAGCTCGCAGCGGTAGACGCGGCTGCCGGAGTCGGTGAAGGAGCAGCTCGCGGCGGCGTCGGGCTGCGGGGTGGTGGCGCCGTTCGGGTAGGCGAGGAGCGTCTGGTAGATGTTCCGGTACAGCTCCCAGGAACCGTCCCAGGCGCCCGCCGGGTCCAGCGTGCTCGGCGCGCTGGTGGTCCCGACGACGATGGGGCCCTTGCCGTCACCGCTGCCGCCAGACAGCATTCCGCAGCCGGCCGCCAGGGACAGGGACGCGATCGCCGCGACGACACGCAGGCTTCTGTTCCGGCTTCGGTTCCGGTTGAACACGCGCACGCTCCTCGATCCGCCGTACCAAGGGTCGGCAGACCATACCGCAGCGTTCGATCCTCTGAACCTCCCCTGGATCAAGGGTTCTTGATCGAAAAGACGATGACGAATCGATGACGACGTTGTCAGTTCGCTGTGCGGACCCGATGGGCGTTCCGGGCGCCGATCCGTCCGAAAATCGGCGCCCGGACCGTGGCTCAGCCCACGCCGGCGTTGAGGAAGATGCCGCCGTCCACGACGAGTGTCTGGCCGGTGATCCAGTCGGACTGCGCGGAGGTGAGGAAGGCCGCGGCCCCGCCGATGTCGGAGGGCACGCCGAGCCGCGCGAGCGGGTAGGCGGCGGCGGCCTCCTCCTCGCGGCCCTCGTACAGGGCCTGCGCGAACTTGGTCTTCACGACGGCCGGGGCGATCGCGTTGACCCGTACCTTCGGCGCGAACTCGTGCGCCAGCTGCTGGGTCAGGTTGATCATCGCGGCCTTGCTGACGCCGTAGGCGCCGATGAACGGCGAGGGCGCGAGGCCCGCGACCGAGGCGATGTTGACGATCGCGCCGCCGTTGTCCTTCTGCCAGGCGTGCCAGGTCTTCTGGGCGAAGCCGAGCGCGGAGATCACGTTGGTCTCGAAGACCTTGCGGGCGACGTCCAGGTCGAGGTCCGCGATGGGCCCGAACACCGGGTTGGTGCCCGCGTTGTTGACCAGGTGGTCGAGGCGGCCGAAGGCCTCCATGGTGCGCTCGACGGCCTCGGCCTGGTGGGCGAGGTCGTGCGCCTTGCCGGCGACGCCGATGACGCGTTCGGCGCCGAGCTTGTCGACGGCCTCCTTCAGGGCGTCCTCGTTGCGGCCGGTGATGCACACGCGGTCGCCGCGGGCGACCAGTGCCTCGGCGACGCCGTAGCCGATGCCGCGGCTCGCGCCCGTGACGAGGGCGACCTTGCCGGACAGCTCCGGGAGTTCAGTCATGTCGGTGTTTCCCCAGGTCCTCAGGGTTGCTTAGTCGAGCGGTCCGCCGGCCACGTACAGCACCTGGCCGGAGACGAAGCCGGCCGCCTCGCCGGTGAAGAAGGCGATGGCGTTGGCGATGTCCTCGGGCTCGCCGACGCGCTGCACCGGGATCGCGCCCGCGGCGGCCTTCTTGAAGTCCTCGAAGCCCATGCCGACGCGGTCGGCGGTGGCCTTGGTCATCTCGGTGGCGATGAAGCCGGGGGCGACGGCGTTGGCGGTGATGCCGAACTTGCCCAGCTCGATGGCGAGGGTCTTGGTGAAGCCCTGGAGTCCGGCCTTGGCGGCCGAGTAGTTGGCCTGGCCGCGGTTGCCGAGGGCCGAGGAGGAGGACAGGTTGACCACGCGGCCGAAGCCCGCGTCGACCATGTGCTTCTGGACGGCCTTGGTCATCAGGAACGAGCCGCGCAGGTGCACGTTCAGGACGGTGTCCCAGTCGGAGACGCTCATCTTGAACAGCAGGTTGTCACGGAGCACGCCCGCGTTGTTGACGAGGATCGTCGGGGCGCCCAGCTCCTCGACGATCCGGGCGACGGCCGCCTCGACCTGCGCCTCGTCGGAGACGTCCGCGCCGACCGCGATGGCCTTGCCGCCCGCGGCGGTGATCTTCTCGACGGTGTCCTTGCAGGCGGCCTCGTCGAGGTCGATCACGGCGACCGCGCGACCCTCGGCGGCCAGCCGTACGGCGGTGGCGGCACCGATGCCGCGCGCCGCGCCGGTGACGACCGCGACCCGCTGTTCAGTGGTGGACATTGCTTCTCCTCGCCCTTGAGAGAACCTGACGGGGCCCTCGCTGAGAGAGCCCCTGGTGCGGTGAGCGACCGCTTAGTACCTTCAGTACAGGTGACGCTAGAAGCCCTGGCACCCGGTGTCAACGGCGCGCCGGGTGCGTGTGATCCATTACCTGACCCATTACCTCACCAGGAGGTCGAGCAAGCGCTCGGTCTCGGCCGCCGGGTCGGTGGTCAGCCCGGTGTGCACCGGGCCGGGCTGGACGACGGTGGAACGGGGCGCGATCAGCCAGCGGAAGCGGCGCCCGGCGTCGTCCCGGGCCGCCTGTCCGGCCCCCTCGCCGCCCGCGCAGTGGAGCTCGATCGCGTCGAGCGCGGCCCGGATCCCGGCCACGTCGGCCGCCGGGTCGAGGGCGAGCAGCCGGGCCTCGTCCAGATGGGTGCGGGCGCCGACGTAGGCCGTGGCCCGGCTGTAGACGACCACGCCCGCGTTGATGCACTCGCCGCGCTCCACACGGGGTACGACCCGCAGCAGCGCGTACTCGAACACGTCCCGGTCGCCGCCCTGGCCCGCCCGCGTGATGTGCCGCTCGACGACGTGCCCGGCCATGTGGATGTGCGTCTCGCTCACTTGCCCTCCTCGGAGCCGGAGCCGATGCCGGTGATGCGCTCGGCGATGACGGCGGCGCGGGCGAGCAGCGGCCGAGCGTAGGCCCGGCGCAGGTCGTCCGGGGTGTCGAAGCCGGGCTCGTCGGCGAGCCAGGCGTCGGGGATCTCGGCGGTGACCTCGGCGAGCAGGTCCTCGGTGACCCGGGGCGCGAGGTCGGCCGCGGCGGCGGCGACGTCCGGTGCGAAGCGGGCGAGGGTGTGGTCGCGGGCGTCGTAGGGACGGGCCGCGGAGGCCTCGGCGGAGGGCCAGTTGTGGTGCCAGATCATCGTCGCTCCGTGGTCGATGAGCCACAGCTCGCCCCGGTGCACGAGGAGGTTCGGATTGCGCCAGGACCGGTCCACGTTGTTGATCAGCGCGTCGAACCAGACGATCCGGCCGGCCTCCTGCGGGCTCACCGGGAAGGCGAGCGGGTCGTAGCCGAGGGCGCCGGAGAGGAAGTCCATGCCGAGGTTGGCGCCGCCGCTGGACCGCAGCAGGTCCTGCACCTGCTGCTCGGGCTCGCCGAGTCCGAGCACGGAGTCCAGCGCGATGGTGACCAGCCGGGGCATCCGGAATCCGAGGCGCCGGGCGAGTTCGCCGCACACCACCTCGGCGACCAGGGTCTTGCGGCCCTGTCCGGCTCCGGTGAACTTCATGACGTAGGTCCCGAAGTCGTCGGCCTCGACGAGCCCCGGCAGCGAGCCCCCCTCACGCAGCGGCGTGATGTAGCGGGTCGCGGTGACTTCCTTGAGCATCGCCCCAGGCTACTGGGGCGATGGCGACAGCTCACGGACAGCTCTGGCTTACGGCCGCCTCATGTCCCGGCCGCGAGGATCTGGGTGCCCGTCTGAACGGGTGGTGCCCGAGCGCCGTACCCCTGGACGGATCACGAGAAGCTCCGCGGAAGGGAAATCCACATGAGCACCGCAACGCCCCAGCCGTCCGCCGGCCCGGCCCGTCGTACCGTCGTGGCGGCGGCCGGAGCCGCGGGTCTCGCCGCCGCGCTGACCGCCTGCGGTTCGAGCGACGACAACTCGTCCAGCACGACCGGCACCGGGTCCGGATCGACCGGTACGACGGGCTCGACCGGGGCCGCCGCCACCGGCGGGGCGTCCGCGTCCTCCGGGTCGTCCCAGAACGGCGGCGGCACCGCGCTCGCCAGGACCAGCGACATCCCCGAGGGCGGCGGCAAGATCTTCAAGGACCAGGGCGTGGTCGTGACCCAGCCGACGGCGGGCACGTTCAAGGCGTTCTCGGCCAAGTGCACCCACCAGGGGTGCGCGGTGGGCAGCGTGTCGGGCGGCGTCATCGTCTGCCCGTGTCACAACAGCCACTTCTCGGTCGCGGACGGCAGCGTGAAGCAGGGTCCCGCGACCCAGCCGCTGGCCGCCGAGAAGATCAGTGTCTCGGGCGAGAACATCACCTTGGCCTGAGCCGGTTCAGCCGCGCCGGCGCGGCCGTTCCAGGCAGCCGAGCACCTCGTCGGTGGTCGCCACCGTGGCGACCAGCGCGAGGGTGTGCCGGATCATCGCGGGGGTGTACTCGGCAGGCACCCCCGCCACCGCGTCGGCCGGGACGACGACGGTGTAGCCGAGGTTGACCGCGTCGAACACCGCGTTGGGTATCGCCACGTTGGCGGAGACCCCGGTGACGACCAGCGTGCGGCAGCCGAGGTTGCGCAGCAGGGCGTCGACCTCCGTGCCGTGCACCGGGGACAGCCCGTGCAGCCGTCGCACGACGATGTCCTCCTCGGTGACCTCGATCGGCGGCGCGACCCGGACGGCGGTGCTGCCCGCCAGCTGCCGCACCGGAAGCCGCTCGGCGGCCCGGAACAGCCGGGCGTTGCGGCTCGCCCCCCGGCCGTCCGGGCGGCGCTCGGCGATGGCGTGGATCACCTGGACCCCGCTCTCGTGGGCGGCGGCGACCAGCCGGGCGACCTTGTGCAGGGCACCGGAGGAGCGGGCCTCGCGGGCGAGTTCGGGCAGCGCGCTGTCCGGGCCGACGACCCCCTGCTGGCACTCCACGGTGAGCAGGACGGTGCTCGCGGGGTCGAGGAGTTCGCTGAGCTGTGCGTGCGACGGCATACCCATTTCCTTTTCTGACGAGTTGTCAGAGGATCACCGGGACACGATAGTTCGCCGAGACGGCGTGGGAGAAGAGGGGGCCGCATGACCGTGACCGATCAGCGCCGGGGCCGCAGGATCATGATGACGCCCGGTGAGCTGGACGCGTTCCTGACCGCGCAGCGCACCTGCCGGGTGGCGACCGTCTCGGCGGACGGCACGCCGCACGTCAGCGCGCTGTGGTTCGCCTGGGACGGCACCTCGCTGTGGCTGTACTCGGTGGTGCGCAGCAGGCGCTGGACCCAGCTGCGCCGGGATCCGCGCGTGGCCGTCGTGGTCGACTCGGGCGAGGAGTACGACCAGTTGCGCGGGGTCGAGCTGGCCGGCCGGGTGGAGTTCGTGGGCGAGGCGCCGCGTACGGGCGAGCTCTGCGCCGAACTCGACACGGCCGAGACGCTGTTCGCGCGGAAGAACTTCGGCCTGGACGAGATGCCGCACGACGGCCGGCACGCCTGGGTCCGGCTGACCCCGGAGAAGATCGTCTCCTGGGACTTCACGAAGCTGGGCTCGGCGTAGGGCAGTTGGGCGATGCGCACGTCCGTCGGGCGGGGCGCAGTGCTCAGTGCACCGGCTCAATGTACCGACTGTGCCGCCGTGCGCAGAGCCTCGACCGCCGCCCGGATAGAGGGGCGGCGGTCGGCGTCCGCGCGCCAGACGACGTACACATGGCGGCGTACGCGCTGGACCAGAGGCACCAGCACCACGCCCTCCGGCACCGGGCGGCGGCCCAGGCGCGGGGCGATGCACACACCCAACCCGGAGGCGACGAGGCCGAGTTGGGTGTGGGTCTCGCTGGCGCGGTGGCCGACGATCGGCTCGATGCCCTTGGAGCGCAGGGTGAAGGTGAGCCACTCGTGGCAGAACTCGCCCTCGGCCCAGGTGATCCACTCGTCGTCGGCGAACTCAGCGAGGTCCACCTCGTCCCGGTGGGCCAGCGGATGGTCCGTCGGCATGGCGACGTCGGCCGGGTCGTCCAGCAGTGGCGCCTTGACCAGGCCGTCGGGCACCGGCATCGGCTTGTTGTACCAGTCCAGGACCACCGCGAGATCGAGGTCACCGCGCACGACTCCGGCGATGCCCTGCTCCGGCTCCAGCTCGGTCGAGCGCACGCGCAGCCCCGGATGCCGGCCCCGCAGCGTGCCGAGCGCGGCCGGGAAGAGCCCCCGGGCGGCGGTCGGGAACGCCGCCAGCCGCAGCTCGCCGACGACCTGCCCGCGCTGCGCCTCCAGATCGGACTCGGCCAGCTCGACCTGCGAGAGGATCCGGCCCGCGTGCTCCGACAGCAGCCGGCCGGCGTCCGTGAGCCGCACGCCCCGGCCGTTCTTGGCGAGGAGCTGCTGGCCGACCTCCCGCTCCAGCTTGCCCAGCTGCTGGGAGACGGCGGACGTGGTGACGTGCAGCGCCTCGGCGGCGGCGCTGACCGAGCCGTGCCGGGCGAGGGCGTCCAGGGTGCGCAGGCGCTCAAGGTTCAACATGTAAGCGAGTCTAAGAGATACTGCGTGACAAATCTCGATTGTGCTACGAGGTTGGCTCCGGGCATCGTGAAGCCATGCGCAGCACGGTCACCGCACCCCCGGCCCAGTCCTCCCCCACGTCCGCCGAGTCGCCGTCCCGGCCCCGCCCCCGCCTCGACTGGCGGCTCCGCTTCGGCGCGCTGTCCCTGATCTGGGGCTTCAGCTTTCTGCTGATCAAGGTCGGGACGGACGGCTACGCACCGTTCCAGGTCACCCTCGGACGGCTGGCGTTCGGCACGGCGGTACTGGCGGCCGCGATGGCGGTCAAGCGTGAACGGCTGCCCCGCGGGGCCCGCCTGTGGGGTCACATGGCGGTCGCCGCGTTCTTCCTGAACGCTCTCCCCTTCTCCCTCTTCGCCTACTCCGAGCTGACGATCCCGTCCACGCTGGCCGGCATCTGCAACGCGACCTCGCCCCTGTGGGGCATGGCCCTGTCCCTGGTCGCCCTCTCCGAGGACCGGCCGACCCGGGTCCGCGTGGCCGGCCTCGGCCTGGGCTTCCTCGGGGTGCTGACCGTGCTGGGCGTGTGGCAGGGCTTCCACGGCCTGGACGCCACGGGTACGGCGCTGGCACTGCTGGCCTCGCTGAGCTATCCCGTCGGCTGGATCCACGTCCGCCGGACACTCGCCGGAACCGGCAACTCCCACCTGTCGATGACCGGGGCGCAGCTGCTGCTCGCGACGCTCCAACTGGCCGTGGTGACACCGCTGTTCACCGGCTTCCCGACGCATCTCTCGCCGGTGCCGCTGCTGGCGGTCGCCGCGCTGGGCGCCCTGGGGACGGGACTCGCGGTGCTCATCCAGTACGGCCTGGTCGCGGAGGTCGGCCCGACGACCGCGCAGATGGTCACGTACTTCATCCCGGTCATCGCCACCGCCGCCGGCATCGCGATCCTCGGGGAGTCGCTGCGCTGGACCACGCCGGTCGGAGCGGTGATCGTGCTGGCGGGGGCCGCCCTGACGCAGGTGCGGGGGCGGAAGGGGGCCTGAGCGCTCCGCTGGAAGTGCCGCGATGTGCCGTCGCTCGTCCGCGGCGCCGTCCCGGCCGGTCGCGCCCACGCGGCGGCAGCCGCATATCGGACACGGCCCCTTTCGGGCCGCTGCCGAGCCGCGGCGGACTTCCCCGGCCCTCCCGGGGGAGCGTTCACCCGTAGACCCGCGCCGGGGACGGCCGTACCGCTGCCGCCACCGCCTCCGCCAGGGGGGCGATGTCCTTCTCCGTGAGCGTCGAGACGGTGATACGGATCGCCGGGGGGCTGTTCAGGCGGTAGCGGGCGCCCGGGGCCACCGCCCAGCCGGACTGGACGAGGCGTGCCACCGCGCCCGTCTCGTCGGGGACCGGGATCCAGACGTTCATGCCGCTGCGGCCGTGGCCGACGACGCCCCGGTCCGCGAGGGCGTCGAGCAGCGCGTCCCTGCGTGCGCCGTACGACCGCGCCACCGCCGTGCGGTCCACGGCGCCCTCCCGCCACAGCCGGACCACGGCCCGTTGCAGCAGCAGGCTGACCCAGCCCGGGCCCAGGCGCTGGCGGCCGCGCACCCGGTCGACGGTGACCGGGTCACCGGTGAGGACGGCCACGCGCAGGTCGGGGCCGTAGGCCTTGGAGGCGGAGCGGACGACGGCCCAGTGGCGGGTGACGCCCGCGAGGGGGTGCAGCGGGAGGTCGACGATGCCGTGGCCGTGGTCGTCCTCGATGAGCAGGGTCCCCGGATGGTCGCGCAGGACCGCGCGCAGCGCACGCGCGCGCGTGGCGGTCACCGAGGCACCGGTCGGGTTCTGGGCGCGGTCGGTGACGATCAGCGCGCGGGCCCCGGCGTCGAGGGCCGCGCGCAGGTCTTCGGGGCGCGGCCCGTCGTCGTCCACGGCCACCGCAAGGGTGCGCAGGCCCAGCGCGGGGACCAGGTCCAGGACGCTGCCCCAGCCCGGGTCCTCGACGGCGACGGCGTCACCCGGTCTGAGGTGGGCCGACAGGACGCGTTCGATGGCGTCGAGGGAGCCGGACGTCACGGTCAGCGGGCCCTCGGGGACGCCGTCGGCGTCGAGTTCGGCGCGGGCGAGGCGGACGAGGTCCGCGTCGACGGGGTCGTCCCCGTAGCGGACGGGCCGTCGGTCGCCCTCCCGCGCCGCCGCGGCGAGGGCCGGGGCGAGGCGGGGCAGCAGGGCCGGGTCCGGGTTGCCGGAGGCCAGGTCGCGGCCCCCGGCGGGGACCTCCACGTGCAGTTCCTCGCGTCCGGTGGTGGCCGGCCTGGGGCGCACCCGGCTGCCGCGGCGGCCGGCCGTCTCGATCACCCCGCGCTCGCGCAGGGTGCGATAGGCGGCCGCGACCGTGTTGGGATTCACGCCCAGCCGAACCGCCAACTCCCGCATGGGCGGCAGGGGTTGCCCCGGTGCGAGCTCACCGGAACCGACCGCGCCCTCGATGCCGGCCGCAATCTCCGCTGCGCCGCGCCCTTCGATCCGATACTCTCCTAGCACAAAGCCAATTATGCACTAGTGCAATATGGGCCGCAACGCGGCTCGCCACAGCTCGCCATGGAGGACCGTCATGCAGGGGACGACCGAGGAATCCCGGGCCGCCGCCTACGCCCCGACCGACCGCACCGTGCCCACGCGCTCCGCGGACCGGGCGTCGTACGACAAGGAACTGGTGCACGCGATACTCGACGAGGGATACGTCTGCCACCTCGGCTTCGTCCGGGACGGGGCACCCGTGGTGCTGCCGACGCTCTACGGCCGGGTCGGCGAGCGGCTCTACGTCCACGGGTCCACCGGTTCCCGTCCGCTGCGGATGTCCGGCGCGGCCGACCCGGGGCTGGCGGTGTGCCTGACGGTCACCCATGTGGACGGGCTGGTGCTCGCCCGCTCCGCCTTCCACCACTCGATCAACTACCGCTCCGTGGTGGTGCACGGCGTCGCGCACCAGGTCACCGACCCCGAGGAGCGGCGCCTCGCCCTGGACACGCTCGTGGACCACGTCGTGCCGGGCCGGGCCGCCGACTCCCGGCCCGCGAACAAGAAGGAGCTGGCCGCCACCGCGGTGATCCGCCTGGACCTGGACGAGGTCTCGGCCAAGGTCCGCACCGGCGGCGCGAACGACGAGCCCGAGGACCTCTCCCTGCCGCACTGGGCCGGCGTCGTCCCGCTCCGCAAGGGCTACGACACGCCGGTCCCCAACGCCGACCTGGCCCCCGGCATCGCACTGCCGGACTACCTCAGGGCGCGGTAGGGCGGCGCGGTCTCCCCGGGACCGGCCCCCGCCGGCCGGCGCCGCGTGCCTCGCTCACCGCGAGGCCCGCGACCGCCGTGAGCATCAGCAGCGTGCCGGCCGCGGTCGCCGCCGTGAGCCGTTCGCCGAGCAGCACGACGGCGAGCACGGCCGCGGTCACCGGCTCCAGCAGCATGATCACGGAGACGGTGGCGGACCGTACGACGGCCGCTCCCGCGAAGTACAGGGCGTACGCGAGAGCGGTCGGCACGGCGGCGATGTAGCAGAGGAGCCAGAGCAGCCGGGCCGGGTGGGCGGTGTGCGGGAGCAGCCCGTCGTGCAGGGCGAACGGCAGCAGACACAGGCCGGTCACCGCGAAGGCCGAGACGGTGGTGTCGGAGGCGTCGACCGCGCCGCTCCTCCCCCACCAGCGGGTCAGCAGCGTCATGACGGCGTATCCGGCGGCCGACAGCAGCGCCGGCAGCACGCCCGCCGGGCGGACGGTCGCGGCCGAGCCGCCGAAGGTCAGCACGGCCAGCCCGGCGAGCGCGCCGCCGACGGCCAGGACACCTCCGGCGCCGAGCCGTTCCCCGAGCAGGAGCCGGGCGCCGAGCGCGATGAGCACGGGCCCCGCGCCGAGGGTGACGACGGTGGCCACGGCGAGCCCGGTCGACTCCACGGCCGCGAAGTAGGCGCTCTGGAACACCGCCAGCCCGAGGCCCGTGACGAGGGCCCGGACCGTCCGGCGCGGCAGCGGTTCGGTCGGGGCCGGCCGGGTCTTGGGGCGCAGCCCGCGCCCGGCCAGGAGGAACAGCAGCCCCAGCGCGCAGCGCCAGAACGACAGGCCGAAGGCACCCAGGTCACTGGTCCGGTAGACGAGGGAGGCGGCGGCGCCGGCGGTGCCCCAGGCGGCACCGGTGACGATCAGACAGAGCAGGCCATGCCCGACGGGCAGGCCGGAAGAGACGTTCGGGTTCGTCGACAAGAGAGTTTCTCCGCAGAAACGCACCGACGGGGTGCGGAAGTTCGAAGGCGACCCGTTTGAGCGGGGCGCGCGGACTTCGTCTGCGGGCAGCACCGTCCGGCCCGGCGCACACGCGCCGGGCGGTGTCCCGGAGGCCCGCCTCAGGCGGCCGGGGGCGAGAGAACGAGGAGGGACGGCACGATCGGCACCCTAGGCGGACGTCCCGCGCGCCGACAACTCCCTTTCCGGCCCGCCCGAGGCCACGGGATCGGCGGAGCCCTTGGCCGGGGCGGAGGACTGCGCGATGAACGCGCCGACCAGGACGACCAGTCCGCCGGCGAGCTGCGGCGCCGAGAGGTGCTCGCCGAGCAGCACCCAGGCCAGCACGGTCGCGATGACCGCCTCCAGACAGGCGACGACCCCGGCGACCTGCGGCGACAGCCGCCGTACCGAGAGCACCCCGGTGACGTACGCGACGACCGTGGCGATCAGCACGATCCAGGCCAGCAGGACGACGGCGGGTACGGCGGTGCCGTTCATCTCCGCGGAGCCGGTCAGCACCGTCCAGCGCATGGTCCAGGGGCGGGCCACCACGGTCAGCACCGCGGCGCCGACGAGCAGCCCGTACGCGATGACGCCGAGCGGGTCCGGGGCCTCATCCCCCGCGTCGCTGCCCTGGTCGGCGAGGACGAAGTAGCCGACCTGGCAGCAGGCGGCGGCGAGCGCGAACAGCAGGCCGAGCGCGTCGAAGCTCAGTCCCGACCAGACCTCGACCACACAGGCGAGACCGCCGGCCGCGAGGACGACACCGAGCGCGGCGGCGCGGGTCACCGGCCGCCGCTGGACGAAGCGCACCCACCCCAGCACCAGGGCCGGGGCCAGATATTCGATGAGCAGCGCCACGCCCACCGGGATCCGGGAGAGCGCGGCGAAGTAGCAGGCCTGGACACCGGCGACGGCGAGCAGTCCGAACCCGGCGAGCAGCGCGGGCCGGCGGCGCGGCAGGCTCCGGTGGCGTACGGCGAGCGGCAGCATGACCAGGGCGGCGCCGGTGACCCGCAGCCACACCACGTGGAGCGGGTCGAGTCCCGCCTCGATCAGTGGTTTCGCGGCCACCCCGGACCCGCCGAAGGCGAGCGCCGACACGAGCGCGAGACCGAGTCCGGCGCCCTTGCCGTGACTGCCCTGACTGCTTTCAGACATCTGCACCGGCACATGATGACAGGCGGCGACATGAGCGTCACGCCCTTTGACACCTGTCTCAGGGGCTGGACCGCCCGGCCGCCCACCGGCCGGCGGCCGCTCCGGACTCGGCGGTTCAGCAGCTCGTGCCCCCGTCGCCCGCGTACTCCCCGGTGCCGGCGTCGATGCGGGCACCCAGGTCGAGGGCGGAGACGCCGGCGCGTTCGAGGACCTCGACCGCGCGAGCGCCGGGGTCCGCGGCGAGCGCGGCGAGCAGATCGGTGCCGACGGGGCGGAGCTCGCCGCGGCGCCGGGCCCGCTCGCGGGCGCCGCTCATGGCGGCGGCCGCGGTGGGCGACCAGGCGGGGGCGTCCCGGGTGTCGCGCGCGAGGGAGCGGGCCGGAGCGGGTACGACGGCGATGGCGCCGGAGTCCTCCACGCTGCCCTGCCAGCGCAGGCCGTAGCCGATGCTGCGCTGCACGAGGTAGCCGAGGAGCCTCGCGAGCCGCTGCGGGTCGCCGACGGCGGCGCGGACCCCGGGGTCGTGCTCCAGGAGGGAGTGCAGCAGATGGGCGGTGTCGATCTGCCGGTCCCCGTCCCGGACGGCCCTCCGGCGGGCACCCGCGACCACCGCCGCCAGCTCGGCGCCGAGCGCGGCATCGTCCTCGATGTGCGGAACCGCCTCGTCGTGGGCGGTCCCGCGGGTAGTACGGGGTTGCACAACCTCTACCCCATCAGCCTCAACGGCCCGAGTCATCCGCGAGCGGAACCATCTTCGCGTCCCACACAGAGTGGACGTCGCCGACCTCAATCTCATCCTTACGGAGGAGATTCGGCCGACATCATGCAGAGCGCACGCGCGTTCCGGCTCGTGGCGCTGCCGGCGGTCGACGGCAAGCAGTACGTCTACCGGGTGTACGCCCCGGAGGGACGCCATGCCGAGGCCGCCGCCTCACCGTTTCCATGTCACCATTTCCACGCCATTCCTGACGGTTCATCAGTATTGAACATTGCGGCCCCTGCCGCTACGTTCCGCGACACCGTAGCCCGACACGAAGGGGTGGTCGCATGGCCGAAGTCAGCGCCGAGGCACGCTTGGAGGCGCAGGCCGAGAAGGTATGGGCGCAGCTCACCGACTGGTCGGCGTACGGGGAGTGGAACGCGACCCACACCAACTTCCCCAAGGGCGGCCCCCAGACCCTGGCGGTGGGCGGGACCTTCCAGGAGAACATGAAGCTGATGGGCTTCCCGGCGGAGGTCGAGTGGACCATCGAGGAGCTGGAGCCGGCCCGGGTGTTCGCCATTCGCGGCAAGGGCCCGATGGCCGTGACCGTCGCCACGCGCTACACGCTCACCCCGCAGGGCGAGGCCACGGTGGTCCGTATCGACGGCGAGTTCACGGGCGCCGCCGTCTCCCTCATGGCGGGCAAGCTCAAGGACTCGGCGACGGCCGCACTCAACGAGTCCCTGCGCAAGCTGGCCGGACTGGTGGCCTGAGGGGCCGGACACGCGAGGGCGCCCCGTGGACGATCCACGGGGCGCCTTCGGTACGGGCCGGTGTTCGTCAGTGCTCGTCAGTCCTCGTCGGCGAGGATCAGGTACAGCTTCTTGCGGGCTTCGTTGATGACGGCCAGCGCCTTCTCGCGCTGTTCCTTGCTGCCGGTCTTCCAGACCTGGCTGAAGGCCTCCATCAGACCGAAGCCGGCCTGCCGGATCTCACCGAGAGCCTCCCAGTCGACCCCGCGCGAGGCCTCCTCCCACGGGGCGTCCGGGCCCTCGTCGGCGACGGAACGCCCGTCCCCGGTGAGCGCGAACAGCTTCTTGCCGCCCTCGCTCTCACTGGCGATCAGACCCTCGTCCTCCAGCAGCTGGAGCGTGGGGTACACCGAGCCGGGGCTGGGCTTCCACGCGCCGCCGCTGCGTTCGGCGATCTCCTGGATCATCTCGTAGCCGTGCATCGGCCGGTCCTTCAACAGGGCCAGGATCGAGGCGCGTACGTCACCGCGCCGTGCCCGCCCCCTCGGACCACCGCGTCCGCGGGGCCCCCAGGGACCAGGGCCGAAACCGGGCCCACCGGGACCGAACCCCGGCCCACCGGGACCGAAGGGCCCGAACGCGGCCCGCCGCCCCTCGAACCCGCCCAGGCCCCGGTACCCGTGGCCCGCGTGCCGATGTCCGTGCTCGTATCCGTGGCTGCGCATCGCGATCACTCCATTCCATCGATGATCTGTCACGTCTGCATCGCGTATCATTCGCGATGCCTCAACGATATATCGGAACCGATCGCATGGCAATGCCCTTTCCGAGCTGTCGTACCCGGCACGTCGGCTTCGAGCCGTGGCTGGAGCGGGACCGGCCGTTGCCGGTGGACTTCGGTCCGAGGGTGGCGGGGATCGGCCCACAGCCGTTACGGCTGCACTGACAGGAGGGACCTCGACGGTCGACACCCGCCAATACGGTGGACCCATGTCGTCGATCAAGAAGTTCCAAGTCACCTTCGACTGCGCGGAACCCGAGCGCCTGGCCCGCTTCTGGTGCGAGGCGCTGGGATACGTCGTACCGCCGCCGCCGGAGGGGTTTGCCACGTGGGACGAATTCAAGCGCGCGCAGCCACCTGAGCAGCGGGATTCATGGTTCGCCTGCATCGACCCCTCGGGTGTGGGCCCGCGCCTGTACTTCCAGCGCGTCCCCGAGGGCAAGGTCGTCAAGAACCGCGTTCATCTCGACGTGCGGGTCGGCACCGGACTCGTGGGTGAAGAGCGCCTCGCCGCACTGGAAGCCGAGTGTGCACGACTGGTCCCGCTCGGCGCGGTACACGTGCAAACGCTGTACGACGGCAATGATGCGTGCATCCCGATGCAGGACATCGAGGGCAACGAGTTCTGTATCGACTGAGGAATGCCTCGTCCTGACTGTCCATCAGGAAAGATCCACATCGTGATCGATGAGGGACATCCCGGACACCAGAGCGCGGGCGGTGTCGGCGAAGTACTGCAGCGCGATCAGGTAGCTCTCCTGCGCCCGGACGGACGTGGCGAGCCGGGACCCCCGGTCCGGGTCACAGCTGCGCCGGTAGTACCGGGCAAAGGCGTCGACCGCTTCCAGCAGATCGAGTCCGGCGGGAACCGCCTGCTCGATCTCCTCGTAGTACGGCCGCAGGCAGTCGGCGACGAGGCTGACTCGGGCTGGAAGAAGGATCCCCTCAGTCGAGGCAGAACTCGTTGCCCTCGACGTCCTGCATCACGAGGCACGACTCGTTCTCGTCGTCGGCCGGCAGCAGTTGCACGCGTGCCGCGCCGAGCGCCACCAGTCGTGCGCACTCGGCCTCCAGTACGGCGAGGCGTTCCTCACCCACGAGCCCGGTGCCGACCCGCACGTCGAGATGAACCCGGTTCTTGACGACCTTGCCCTCGGGGACGCGCTGGAAGTACAGGCGCGGGCCCACACCCGAGGGATCGCTGCAGGCGAACCACGCGCCCTGATCCTCAGGCGGCAGCGTGCGGTTGAACTCGTCCCACGTGGCAAACCCCTCCGGCGGCGACGGTGCGACGTATCCCAGCACCTCGCACCAGAAGCGGGCGACGCGCTCGGGTTCCGCGCAGTCGAAGGTGACTTGGAACTTCTTGATCGACGCCATCGGCCCACCATAGTTCGCGTGTGCTGTGCACCGCGACCCCGGGGCAGTGACCGCGAAAACGTGCCAGGACTCGTGCATTGGCCTTGGGCCGGTGCCCGGCGCGGCCGCTAGCGTCGGCTCATGCGCATTCGAATCGTGGACGCCTTCACCGACCGCCCCTTCACCGGCAACCCGGCCGGGGTCCTGCTCCTGGACGACGCCTTCCCGGACGACACCTGGCTCCAGAACGTCGCCATGGAGGTCAACCACGCCGAGACGGCGTTCGCGCACCGGCTGCCCGAGGGCGCCGAGGCCGACTGGGCGCTGCGCTGGTTCACGCCCGTCACGGAGGTCGCGATGTGCGGGCACGCCACGCTCGCCACGGCCCACGTCCTGCACACCAGCGGCGCCCACACGGGCCCGGCGCGGTTCGCCACCCGCAGCGGCGTCCTCGTGGCCACGCCCGCCGCGGACGGCTCGATCACCCTCGACTTCCCGACCGCCCCGCTCACCCGGGTCGAGGCCCCGGCCGGCGTCGCCGACGCGCTCGGCGCCGAGCCGGTCGCCGTCTTCGACACCGGCGCGAACGTCGGTGACCTGCTGGTGGAACTGGCCGACGAGAAAACGGTGCTGGGGCTCGCCCCGGACCACAGGGCCCTGGCCGGCTACTCCTCACGGGGCATCATCGCCACGGCTCGCGCCGAGGACCCCGCCCGGGGCTACGACTTCGTCTCGCGCTGCTTCTTCCCGAACGTCGGCATCGACGAGGACCCGGTCACCGGCTCCGCCCACACCGCGCTCGCCCCGCACTGGTCCGCCCGGCTGGGCCGCGACGACCTCACGGGGCTCCAGGCCTCCCGCCGCACCGGTCTCGTCCGCACCGCACTGCGCGGCGGACGCACGCTGCTCACCGGCCGCGCGGTCACCGTCGTCGACGGCGAACTGCACGCCTGACGCCGCGCTCAGCCCGTCGGCAGCCAGGACACCCGGTGCGCGAGCAGGGCGTAGCCGACGAACGCGCCGATGTCGAGCAGGGAATGCGCGACGACCAGCGGACCGACGCGCCCCCAGCGGCGGTACAGGTACACGAAGACCACGCCCATCACCATGTTGCCGACGAAGCCGCCGACGCCCTGGTAGAGGTGGTACGAGCCGCGCAGGACCGCGCTGGCGACCAGTGCGGTCCCCGCGGACCAGCCCAACTGGCCGAGCCTGCGCAGCAGATAGCCGACGACGATGACCTCTTCGAGGACCGCGTTCTGCACGGCGGACAGGATCAGCACGGGATACTTCCACCACACGTTCGGCAGCGCCTCGGGGATGACCGTGAGGTTGAAGCCGAGACCGCGGGCGGCCAGGTAGAAGGCGATGCCGGTGCTGCCGATCACCGCCGCGATCGTGGCGCCCCGGCCGAGGTCGGGCCACGGCCTGGTGCGGTCGAAGCCCAGCGTGCGCAGGCCGGCGCCCTCGCGCAGCAGCAGATGGGCGACCAGGGCCACGGGGACCAGGGCGGTCGCGATGCCGAAGAGCTGCCAGGTGAGGTCCAGCCAGGGGCGGCCCGGGGCGGCCGACGCGTTCATGGTGGCCGCCTGGTCCTTCAGGCCGCCCGGCTTGGTCACCGAGCCGATGAAGCTGATCAGCGCGGAGACCCCGCTCGCGCCCAGCGACAGCGCGAGCACGAGCAGCGTCTCGTCCCGCAGGATCCGCCGCGGGTCGCGCTGCCGCGCCCCCGGGTCGGCCACCGCGTCAGCCTCCACCTGCACCCCTGCCTCCCGCCGGTTCACGGGCCCGCGGGCCCACCTGTCGCCTGGCAAGGATCGCAGAAGGAGATGTGAGCACGGTGAGGACGGCGCAGTGGTATGACACCGAGCACTGCGCCGCGATCCCGGCGGCTCAGGCCAGCTCAGCCCCCAGCCCAAGCGGAGCGACTGATTCCGGTAGTCCCACCGGCCACATGTGCACCGGCTCCCCCGCGAGCATCAGCTCGGCATAGCGGCGCGTCGTCGCGGCCAGGGCCGCCTCGCGGGTCAGTCCCTGTTCGAGGGCCCGGTGGAAGGTGGCCGCCTGCCAGGACGCCCCGTTCACCCGACGCCGGCAGCGCTCCTCGACGACGCCCAGGTAGAGGTCCCGGTCGGCGGCCTCCACCCCCCACGCGTCCAGCCCGGCGGAGGCCAGCGGCAGCAGCTCGTCGCGGACCAGGGTGACCGCGTCCACCTCGCCCGTGCCGCCGTAGCGCCCCCGCCGCGGCCACACGAACCGCGCGTCGATGCCGTGCCGGCACGCGGCGTCGAAGTTGGCCTCGGCCGCGGCGAAGGGCAGCCGGGTCCACACCGGCCGGCTCTCCTCGGCGAGGGAGCGCACCAGGCCGTAGTAGAAGGCCGCGTTGGCGATCACGTCGATGACGGTCGGCCCGGCCGGCAGCACCCGGTTCTCCACCCTCAGGTGCGGTACGCCGTCCGCGATGCCGTACACCGGCCGGTTCCAGCGGTAGATCGTGCCGTTGTGCAGCACGAGTTCGGCGAGGCTGGGCGTGCCGCCGGCGGCGACGACCTCCAGAGGTTCCTCGTCGTCGCACAGGGGCAGCAGGGCCGGGAAGAAGCGCAGGTTCTCGGCGAACAGTTCGTGCGCGGAGGTGATCCAGCGCTCGCCGAACCAGGTGCGCGGCCGTACGCCCTGTGCCTGGAGTTCGGGTGGGCGGGTGTCGGTGGACTGGAGGAACAGCGGGGGCCGGGACTCGCGCCACAGCTCGTGCCCGAACAGGAACGGCGAGTTGGCGCCGACGGCGATCTGCGGGGCGCACGCCACCTGCGCGGCGTTCCACACGTCGGCGAACCGGGCGGGGGTGACCTGGAGGTGCAGTTGTACGGAGGTGCAGGCGGCCTCGGGGACGATCGACTTCGCCGTACGGACGAGGTGTTCCACGCCCTCGATGTCGAGCCGGAAGTCCTCCCCGCGCGCGGCCACGATCTGGTCGTTGAGCAGGGTGTAGCGGTCGACCTCGGAGAGGTTGGCGGAGACCAGGTCGTCCGGGCCGAGCGTGGGCAGGATGCCGATCATGACGATGCCGGCGTCCACCTCGCGGGCCTTGCGGTCGGCGTAGGCGAGCGATGTGCGCAGTTCCTCGGCGAGCCGGTCGAATACCCTGCCGCCCAGTCGGTGTGGGGCTATGTTGACTTCCAGGTTGAACATGGCGAGTTCTGTTTGGAAATCGCGGCTCGCGATGCGTTCCAGCACCTGACCGTTCAACATTTTCGGCATACCGTCGGTACCGGCGAGATTCAATTCGATCTCGACGCCCATGAGGTTCTTGGGGCGGTCGAATCGCTTCTCCACCAACAGCCGCTCCAGTCCCGCCAGGCACTTCTGGAGCTTTTCTCGGTAGTGCTGGCGATCGGACAGGTCGAACTGCCCCGCCACGACCTTCTCCCCCATCGAAGTGTCCCTCCTCGGTGGGCGGACCGACGTTACGGCCGCCGGGCTCCCGGGTGCAGGGGGGATGATGCCCAGCGGAAGCGATCGATAACGCCCCGCGCGAGCCCGACGCACGCTACTCTGTCGGATTGTTCCCAGAGGCATTTTCACTGGGCATGCAGCAGCCCGGCCCACCGGGTACCCGGCACATCTCGTGAAAAACTCCGACGACATTCGGCCGACCGCTGCCGGCGCGTATTCCGAGGTCAGCGAGGCAGGACCGGTCCGGGAACCGGGAGGATTCCCGCATATCGGTGGCGTATTGCGGTCTTGCGCGGTTCACCGGAATCGGATAGACGAAACAACGGCCGAACGCGCGTCGTATAAACTTCGCCCACAAGGCAGAAGGTTGACGCCCTCGGTCGTGGTTCCTGCCATGTTCCTGCCGTCGCGGTCACGGGAGGCAGACCGAGCCGCACCCACGTTCACCGACCCGGGCCACCACCCTTCCGGCCTTTCCGTGAGCAGACAGCGCCGTCCGCCCCACCCTCCTCGCGCCGCCGCGCCTGTCGAATGAGAGAGGCGACCCACCATGCCGCTGCACGTGCCCCCTGCCCCCGCGCCCGCCCTGCGTTCCGTCCTCGCCGCCCTCGGTTCCCCCACCGCCGTCCGCGAGGCCCGCACCCCGTCCCTGCGCGCCGCGCAGGGCCCGGCGACACCCGAACTCCCGCTCCCCGTCCATGTGCTGGACCGGATCACGCCCCAGGGGCTGTCCGCGACCCGGCTGGCCGGCTGGCGCTTCCTGATCCGCTGCGGCGACAAGGCGGTGGCCGCCGCCGACACCATGCTCACCCCGGACGGCTGGACCTTCTCGCACTTCTTCGAGGGCCCCTACGTCCCCTCCACCGAGCGCGCGATGCAGCAGGCGGAGGCACTGCAACAGCCGTACCAGGCACGGCTGCTGTCCGTCCCCGGGCTGTACATGCTCACGCTGTGGCTGCACGGAGACACCACCGCCGACGGCGCCGAGGGGCACCCGGCCGGCACCGATCTGCTCGTTCCCCTCGCCCCGGCCCCGCCCGGCATATCGGCGCACCGCCCGTTCCGGGTCGCCGAACTGCTACCGGTACTGACCCACCGCGCCACCCCGCTCCCGCTCCTCGGCCCGACCGTGCTCGGCTCGCCCGCCTGACCGGACCTCCCGCGTGCCCCGCCGCCTCCCGGCGGGGGGGCACGCCCATGCCGGACACACCTGCCGGAACACCCCTGCCAGGGCCCAGGTCAGGGGCTTGGCCTGCATGGACTAGCCCCATCCGACCACTGCGAACCACCCAAAGGGACAGTGCACTTGGACTGAACCGTCCGCCCGGGTGACGCGTCATGAACCTGTGAGAAGCGGTGCCGCGAAATCCCTGCGGAATGACGCCCGGAGGGCAACACTGGGTTCCGACCGACTTATCACCACGGGGGACGGCCATGACCACGACAGAGCGAGAGATCCCACCCATGTGCCAGCACCAGCCGCCGTGTCCGACAGCAGAGTCCGCCGACCGGGAGTCCGCCCGACTCGTGGCGCACCATCCCGAGCAGGGCTGGAGTCTGCTGTGCAACGGCGTCCTGCTCTTCGAGGACACCGGTGAGCTGCTGCCCGACGGCCGCATCATCGCTCCGCACCGCCCGCTGGGTGCGGAGCATGTGATGACCGCCGCCTGAGCGGAGGGCGCGCGAAGGACCTGCGGGGCCGGCCGCACCGTACGAGGTGCGCACCGGCCCCGACGTGTGTCCAGGGGCGGTTACGGACCGTGCCCGGGTGCTAGCTCAGCGCCTCCCGCAGCGCCTGGTACGCCGGCTTGGGGTTCAGCTGCTCGTCCCAGGGCAGGGCGGCACCCTCGCCGGGGAAGACCCCCGGGATCCAGGAGTACTTGTCGGTGTAGTCCCAGACGGTGATGCCCACGCACCGGCGCACGGCCAGGCAGGCCTGCGTCAACTGCCGGTACCAGTCGGCCTGTTCGGCCAGCTTCGCGTCGGTCGCGGGCAGTTGCATCCGTACGTCGACCTCGGTGAGCGCGGTGTCCAGGCCGAGGCGGGAGAAGCGGCTCAGGTTGTCCCTGAGCGTGGTGGGATAGCCGTACTGGAGCGCCAGATGGGTCTGGAAGCCGATGCCGTCGAGCGGGACGCCTTCGGCCTTCAGGCTCTTGGCGAGCGCGTAGTAGGCGTCGCTCTTCGGGCCGGTCGCCTCGATGTTGTAGTCGTTGAGGTACAGCCTGGCGTGCGGGTCGGCCTCGTGGGCCCAGCGCAGCGCGTCGGCGATGTAGCCGGGGCCGAGCGTCTTGTACCAGAGGGTCTCGCGGTAGGTGCCGTCCTCGTTGAAGGCCTCGTTGACGACGTCCCAGGAGTACACCTCACCCCGGTAGTGCCGTACCTCGGTGGTGATGTGCTTCTTCAGCACGGCCCGCAGTTCGGCGGCCGTCCACTGCCTGGAGGTGAGCCAGTCGGGCAGCTGGCTGTGCCAGACCAGGGTGTGGGCGCGGACCTGCTGGTGGTGCTCGCGGGCCAGGTTCACGATCTGGTCGCCGTCGGTCCAGTCGAAGACGCCCTGCCGGGGCTCGGTGGCGTACCACTTCATGCCGTTGCCCGGCGTGATCATGTCGAACTCGTCGCCGAGGATCTTCGTGTAGGCGCTGTCGGTGAGTTCGGGGTTGTCGGTGGCGCTGCCGACGTAGCGGCCGTGGCGCCGGGCGAGATCGGCGAGCGTGGGCTGCCGGTCGTGAGCCTGGGCGGCGGGGCCGGTGGCGACGCCGGCGGCCACGAGGACGGCCGCGAGGGCGCCGGCGAGTCTCAGACGTACCTGGGGCATGGTGCGGCTCCGATCTGCGGGACGAGGGGTGTTCAGCCCTTGGCGGCACCGGCGACGAGACCGCCGACGAGCCGGCGTCGAGTAGGCGAAACATTCGAGCAAATCCCCGAACGTTCGGAACCGCGACTCTAGAAGGGCCCCTTGGGAGCGTCAAGGTGTCACGCACGAGGTCCGGGTGCGTAGTCGAACCAGCCGAAGGCCGCAGTGCCCTCGGTGACGTACATCCCGAGAACACGACCGGCGGGCGAGCACGGCCGCCGCCCCGCCGGCCACCTCCGGGTCGCAGTGGTGCGCCCCGTCCAGCCGGACCGACAGGCCCGCCCGGGCCGGTCGAGGCTGTCCCCGGTCGCGGTCAGGGCGAGCTGCCCGGGGCGCCGGGTGAGGGACCAGGACCGCGTGGGCCGGCGGCGCGGGGAGATCCAGTACGGCGCGAGCAGGGGGGCGGTGAAGTCGTCGCGCGCCGGCGGCTGTTCGAGGGGCGCCCAGGCGGCGGGCGGCGGATGGCGCTCCCCCACCGGCCCCAACCGGGCCAGCCGTCGGCCCACTCCACCGGCACCAGGAAGGTCCCCCGGCCGAGGACGTGGAACTCCGGGAACCAGCCGCGCGGCCGGGTGCCGAGCAGCACCGTCCACCAGCCGCCGTCGGCCGCCTGGACCAGGTCGCCGCGGCCGGTGCACTGGACCGGCAGGCCGGTGCCGCGGTGGCTCAGCAGCGGGTTGCCGGGAGCCGGCTCCCAGGGGCCGCGCGGCGAGCGGGCCCGGGCGGCCGACAGACGCCGAGCCCGAGCGCGGTCCCGCCCTCGGCGGGCAGCAAGTGCCACCACGCGCCGATCCGGTACAGATGCCGCGCCTCGGGGTCCCGCAGTCCGGTGCCCGACCGCACCGGGTCCGACCGGGGGCGCTCGGCGGTGACGAGGAAGGTGCCGCCGGCGGGGACGGCGCCGGGCAGCGTCAACCGGCCCGGTCGGTCGAGGACGTTGCCGGGCTGCCGCCAGTGCACCAGGTCCCGGCTCTGGAAGAGCGGGACACCGGGGACGTACTCGTCCCCGAGCCGGCGCGCACTCGGGTCCGGGCGGAAGCCGGGGATGACGGGGTTGTCGTAGGTCCGCACGGCTCACCCCACAGAATGTCGAAAGTTTCGATCGTGGCGCCGAATTCTCTTGGCTTGGCGCGCTGCGGAGGAGGGTCGGGAAAGGTGTACGCCCCGGCTGGTCGAATCCTGCGCGCGGAGGTGGGATGGAAGGGAGCAAGGGCCTTGCAGGCGGGCACGTCCGCACGCGTCACCCGGGCGTCGCCCGCCAGGGCGCGAGGAGCGGTGGAGCGATGTCCGGTTACGACGCCTCGGCGGTGGCTCGGGTGGTGGTCGGCGTGAGCGGCTCCCTGGGCAGCGTCACGGCCCTGCGCCGGGCCACCGCGCTGGCCCGGCGGCTGGGTGCCGAACTGTGGACCGTGCTGGCCTGGGAGCCGCCGGGCGGCGACCCCGCCGCACGCCGTTGCCCCGTCGGCGGTCTGGCGGTCGAGGAGTGGCAGCGGCTGGCCCGGCAGCGGCTGATCGCGGTGCTGGAGGAGATCTTCGGCGGGGACGGCCCGGGGGTCCCGGTCCACGCCGTCGTCGTCCGCGGCGCACCGGGCCCGGCGCTCGTCGCGACCGCGGACCGCGAGGACGACGTCCTGGTCGTCGGCGCGGGGCGGCGCGGACTGCACCGTGCCTTCTCCGGCCGGGTCTCCCGGCACTGCCTCGCCCACGCGATCTGCCCGGTCCTCGCCGTACCCCCCTCCCCGCTCGAATCCCAACTGCTGTCGGTCCACCGGCGGAACACATGGCATCTGCGCATGGACCTCCGCCGGCTGTAGGAGCGGTCCGGCACCCCGACCACGGTCACGCACCGTGGTCGCGAGCCGTGCCGACCGGCGGCCGACACCCCCCGCGAGGACGTCAGGAACGCGCTCCGCGGCCGTCAACACGTCGACAAACGGTGACGCCGGGCGAGGTTGCCAGAACGCCTGTACGACGCACCACCGGCAGAATCGTGGCCCAGGCCACACCGCCCCGGCGGCCGCTGTTGATGCGCCCGGGGCGGCCGCCGGTCATTCTTAACGCAAGCTTGACGCCCACCGAGCCGAGATCCATAGGCCCAGACGTCACTCTCTGCATACGCTGGTGCGGCCGTCCGCGTGATGGCCGGAAAGAGCTGAGCCGCACACAGGAGCACGCCGATGGCCACGACCGAACACCCTCCTTCCAGTCGATTGCGCACCTGGATGCTGGAGGGGCTGTCCGACATGGGCAAGCCCGGTGGCCACACGGGTCCCCACGCCGAGCCGGAGCCCCCGCACAAGGGCCAACGCTGGTGGCGCGTGATGTGTCTGACCGGTGTCGACTACTTCTCCACCCTCGGCTACCAGCCGGGCATCGCGGCGTTGGCGGCAGGCCTGCTCTCCCCCATCGCCACCCTCGTCCTCGTCATCGTCACCCTGGCGGGCGCCCTCCCGGTCTACCGCCGCGTGGCGGAGGAGAGCCCGCACGGCGAGGGATCCATCGCGATGCTGGAACGGCTGCTCTCCTTCTGGAAGGGCAAGCTCTTCGTCCTCACGCTGCTGGGCTTCGCGGCCACGGACTTCCTGATCACGATCACTCTTTCGGCCGCCGACGCCTCCACCCACCTCATCGAGAACCCGCACCTGACCAACGTCCTGCACGGCCAGCAGATGGTGATCACCCTGCTGCTGGTCGCCCTGCTCGGAGCGGTGTTCCTCAAGGGCTTCCTGGAGGCGATCGGCGTCGCGGTCGCCCTCGTGGTGCTCTATCTCGCCCTCAACACGGTGGTCGTGATCGTCGGCATGTGGCACGTCCTCACCGCCGGGCACGTGGTCACCGACTGGACCAGCGCCCTGACCACCCAGCACGGCAACGTCTTCGCCATGGTCGGTGTGTCCCTGCTGGTCTTCCCGAAGCTCGCCCTCGGTCTGTCCGGCTTCGAGACCGGCGTCGCCGTCATGCCCCACGTCCAGGGCGACCCCGACGACACCGAGGAGAACCCCAAGGGCCGGATCCGCGACACCAAGAAGCTGCTGACGGCCGCAGCGCTCATCATGAGCGTCTTCCTGATCGCCACCAGCTTCATCACCACGGTGCTGATCCCGGCCAACGAGTTCAAGACCGGCGGTCAGGCCAACGGCCGTGCGCTCGCCTACCTCGCCCACGAGTACCTCGGCGGCGCCTTCGGCACGGTCTACGACCTCTCCACCATCGCCATCCTCTGGTTCGCCGGCGCCTCGGCCATGGCCGGTCTGCTCAACCTCATGCCGCGCTACCTGCCTCGCTACGGCATGGCCCCGCACTGGGCCCGCGCCGTGCGCCCGATGGTGATCGTCTTCACGCTGGTCGCGTTCCTGGTGACCTGGCTCTTCGACGCCAACGTCGACGCACAGGGCGGCGCGTACGCCACCGGTGTGCTGGTCCTGATGTCCTCCGCGGCGATCGCGGTGACCATCGCCTCCCGCAGGGCCGCCCAGCGCGGCTGGACCATCGCCTTCGCGGTCGTGTCCGCCGTTCTGCTCTACGTGACCGTCGCCAACGTCATCGAGCGCCCGGACGGTGTGAAGATCGGTGCCTGCTTCATCGTCGGCATCATCCTCGTCTCGCTGCTGTCCCGGCTGGCCCGCGCCTTCGAGCTGCGCGTCACCAGCGTGACGTTCGATCCGATGGCGGAACGATTCATCCGGGACATGGCCAGCCGCAAGATGCGGTTCATCGCCAATGAACCGGGTCACCGTGACAAGGCCGAGTACCGCGACAAGGTCGAGCAGATCCGCGCCGACAACGACATGCCGGAGCAGGAGGACTTCGTCTTCGTGGAGGTCACGGTCACCGACCCCTCCGAGTTCGAGGCGGGCCTGACCGTGCGCGGCGAGGTGCTGCACGACCGCTACCGGGTGCTCACCCTGGAGTCCGCGTCCATCCCGAACGCCCTGGCCGCGCTCCTGCTCAACGCCCGCGACATGACGGGCTGCACCCCGCACATCTACTTCGAGTGGACCGAGGGCAATCCGTTCGCCAACTTCCTGCGCTTCTTCCTCTTCGGCCAGGGCGAGGTCGCCCCGGTCACCCGCGAGGTGCTGCGCGAGGCGGAGCCGAACCGGGAGCGCCGGCCGCGGGTGCACACCGGCTGAGTCCGGGAGCGGACAGCGCCGGGCCCGACCGGCTCGGCGCTACTTCCCGAACCACCGCCGGGGCGGCCGTACGTCCACCTTCCCCATGCTGATCCGCCCGCCTATCCCCACCCAGAGCACGACCGGCGCCTCGGGGCCGCGGGCCGGGCGGACCTTGGTCTTGCTGTAGCCGACCGCCAGCGAGTCCGTGTCGACGACCATGCCGGGCCGGGTGATCAGGCGCAGGGTGCCGCCGCACAGGTCCAGGTCGATGTCGAGGGTGTCGTGCGTGAGCACGGCGTCGGAGAAGTCCAGGGTCACGTTTCCCCAGGCGCACACGATCTCCAGCCGGCGGGGCACGATCCAGGGGCCCTCGCGGGTGGCCGAGGCGTACTGCTGCTCGATCCGGACGACGTCCTTGGCCGCCGCCGGTGCCACGACGGCGGCGGCCTGCGCCGGCAGGTCGGCGGTGAGCACCGCCAGCTGCCCGAGCGTGCGGGCGGACAGCGCGGCCGTGACGCGCTCGTCCAGCTCCTCGTGGGTGAGCCGGCCCTCCCCCGCGGCGGCGGCGAGCGCCTCCACCACCCGGTCGCGGTCCGCGTGCGAGGCACGCAGCCCGTCCGGCACGTCCGCGTCCACCATGTCGGCCGTCATCCCCTCACCCCGTTCCAGCAGGCTCCGCGGGGAGCCGTCGCCATCGAGAACTAACGTTATATCGCGTTATACCTGACGGCCAACCCCACGTCCATGGTTCCCGGTGGTTGGCCCTATCGTGACCGGCATGCAGTCCTACACGATCGGCCAGGCGGCGCGGCTGCTCGGCGTGAGCCCGGACACCGCCCGCCGCTGGGCCGACGCGGGCCGGGTGGCCACCCATCGCGACGAGGCCGGGCGCCGGCTCATCGACGGCCGTGCCCTCGCCGCGTTCTCGGTCGAACTGGCCAAGGCGGCCGGCGGCGAGGAGGACGCCTCCTACACCTCCGTCCGCAACGCCTTCCCCGGCATCGTCACCGCGATCAAGCTCGGCGACGTCGCCGCCCAGGTCGAGATCCAGGCGGGCCCGCACCGGCTGGTGTCCCTGCTGACCCGGGAGGCCGTGGAGGAACTGGGCCTGGAGGTCGGCATGGAGGCCACCGCGCGCGTGAAGTCCACCAACGTGCACATCGACCGCGTCTGACGCGGCGGGGTCAGCGGCAGAGCAGCGCCGCCCACAGGTCCAGCCGGTCCCGCAGCCGCGACAGGTCGCGCCCCGTCAGCCGCTCGATCCGCTCCACCCGGTAGTGCACGGTGTTGACGTGCAGATGCAGCGCCTGCGCCGTGCGCGCCCAGGAGCCGTCGCAGGCCAGGAACGTCTCCAGGGTGCCGAGCAGGACCGCGACGGGCGGCCGGCCGGTCTCCAGCAGCGGGCCGAGCACCGTACGGGCATAGGCGGTGCGCACCTCGGCCGGCACACCGGTGAGCAGCGCGTCGAGGGTGGTGAGGCCGCGGGCGTCGGTCAGGCGGGAGGCGTCGGGCGCGGTGGTCCGCGCGGAGGTGAGGGCGTACCGGGCCTGCCCGAGCGCGGCGCCGAGCTCCCCGGGCCCCGCCGCGGGCGCGCCGGTGCCGCCGTGCAGGACGACCCCGGGCACGCACCCGGCGACCAGCGGCCAGACCTCGTCCGCCCAGCCGTCGGGCACCCCGGACAGCACCGCGAAGGCGCCCCCGTCCGGCAGCCGGCCGACGGCCGCGGCTTCCCCGGGCCCGCCCTCCGCGCCCGCCTCCGCCACGGCCTCCTCGGCTCGCGCGGCCACCACCGCGGCACCGCCCGCGTCGCCGGCCGTCACCGCATGCCCCGCCAGTTCCGTCAACGCGCCCTCGGCGAGCGGCCCTTCGTCCGGCCCTGGCCGCCGTGTCCCGGCGTCCGCGACGAGGACCAGGTACGGCCCCGTCTCCGGCAGCCCGCACCGCCGCAGCGCCGCCTCCACCGTGCCGTCCTCGCGCGCGTCCGGGGCCGACAGCAGCGCGCCGAGTTCGTCGGCCGCGCGCAGCCGGGCCGAGGGGCGCCGGGCGGCGGCCTCCTGGCAGTGGGCCAGCACGGCGGCGACCTCGTGCAGCATGCGCGGCGGGGCGGCGTCCGGGTCGGGCAGGTACAACAGCCGGCGCTCGTACGGCGAGACGCCGCTCGCGTCGACGGAGGCGGTCACCCCGGTGCCGTCCGCGACGAGCGCGAGCGCCTCCCGCGGGGGCACCGGCGGGGCACCCTCGGTGGCGGCGACCGTACGGCCCGAGGGCGTGAAGACGTAGGCGGCGGTCCGGCCGAGGTGGGCGAAGGCCTCGGCGAGGACGGCGTGCGGGCCGGCCTCCTGGGCGAGCAGCCGGCTCAGCCGCACGCGCGCGTTCTCCGGCAGCGCGTGATGCCGGCTCAGCCCGCCCCACTGGCGCAGGTACACGGTGTCGGTGATCGACCGGAACATGATGTGTGCGGGCACCCCGGCCACCGGCACGCCGTGGCGCACGCACGCCTCGACCAGGTCGTCGGGCACGGTCCCGTGCGTCTCCTCGCCCGCGAGCAGCGCGGCGGCCCCCGCGTCCTTCAGGGCCGAGACGAACCGTTCGGCCTTGCCGGAGCCGCCGTCGGGTGACCACCACACCAGCCCGCTGAGGACCACCTCGCCGGGCCGTACGAACCGGGCCGGGTCCTCCAGGTCCGTGACGGTCACTCCGCTGATTTCGCGCCGCAGCAGCGCGTCCTCCGCCCACAGCAGGCGCAGCCCGAGGGAGGCGTCCCCCAGGAGGTGTTCGACGTGCATGTGCTGGCTCCTCGTACGGCCGCCGCGGGGTGAGCACATCCCCCGGCATCTCGCATTCACCAGGTGAGTGCGAGAGAAGGCATCGTAAATGCAAGGTTGCCGGAGCGGAATGCCTCTTGGTTGATCCTCCAGTCCCGGGACCTGCGACGTCGGTGTTTCCGTGCCCCGCACCAGTCGATTCGACCGGTTCCCGTTGGTTCACTTCCGGCCATGGACCTGAACACGGTGGCCGAGATACGAGACGCCCGGCGGCCCGCGCCCTGGCGGCCCGGGGACGCCTGGCTCGGCGGCGGGACGTATCTGTTCTCCGAGCCCCAGCCGCACCTGCGGCGTCTGGTGGACCTGAGCCGCATGGGCTGGACGCCCGCACAGCGGCACCCGGACGGCTCCCTGGAGCTGGCCGCCACCTGCACCATCGCCCAACTGTCCCGCTGCGCACAGGACTTGACCGCCCCCGCGGCGCCCCTCTTCGAGCAGTGCTGCCGGGCCTTCCTCGCCTCGTTCAAGATCTGGAACATGGCCACCGTCGGCGGGAACCTGTGCAACGGCCTGCCGGCCGGCCCGATGATCTCGCTCACGGCCGCGCTCGACGGCACCTGCCTGCTCCTCGCCCAGGACGGATCCGCGCGCCGCCCGAAGGTCGCCGACTTCGTCACCGGCGCGGGCCGCAAGGATCTGGCCGAGGGCGAGCTGCTGCGCTCGGTCACCCTGCCCGCCCGCGCCCTCGCCTGCCGTACGGCGTTCCGGCAGGTCTCGCTGTACGGCCTCGGGCGCTCGGCCGCCCTCGTCATCGGCACCCTCGACCCGGTCGACCACTCCCTCACGGTCACCGTCACCGCGGCCACGGTGCGCCCGGTGCGGCTGTGGTTCCCGCTGCCGCCGACGGCCGCGGCGCTGCGGGCGGCGGTCGAGGGGGCCGGCGCGGACGGCGAGTGGTTCGACGACATCCACGGACTGCCCGAGTGGCGGCGGCACATGGCACTGCGGCTGGCGGAGGAGATCCGCCGGGAACTGACGGAGGAGGAGCGGCGATGAGGGTCGAGGTCAACGGACGGTCCCACGAGGAGGACCCCCGCCCGGGCCAGTGTCTGCGCACGTATCTGCGCGAGCGCGGCTGGTTCGGCGTGAAGAAGGGCTGTGACCAGGGCGACTGCGGCGCCTGCACCGTCCACGTGGACGGCGAGCCGGTGCACAGCTGCCTCTACCCGGCCTTCCGCGCCGACGGCCGCAGCGTCACCACCGTCGAGGGCCTGGCCGCCCCGGACGGCGAACTCCACCCCGTGCAGCGCACGTTCCTCGACGCCCAGGGCTTCCAGTGCGGCTTCTGCACGGCCGGCTTCCTGATGACCACGGCAGCGCTCACGGAGGACCAACTCGCCGATCTGCCCAGGGCGTTCAAGGGCAATCTGTGCCGCTGCACCGGCTACCGGGCCATCGAGGACGCCGTGCGCGGGGTGAAGAACGTGGAGGCGCCCGCGCCCGGCGAGACCGTCGGCCGCAGCCTGCCCGCCCCGGCCGGACCGCAGGTCGTCACCGGCACCGCCCGCTACACCTTCGACATCGACGTACCGGGCCTGCTCCACATGAAGCTGCTGCGCTCCCCGCACGCCCACGCCCGCATCCTCGCGATCGACACCTCCGCCGCCCTGCGCGTCCCCGGCGTGCACGCCGTGCTCACCCACCACGACGCCCCGGAACGGCACTTCTCCACCGCCCGCCACGAACACCCCGAGGAGGACCCGGACGACACCCGCGTCCTGGACGACACCGTCCGCCACATCGGCCAGCGCGTCGCCGCCGTCGTCGCCGACAGCGAGGGCGCCGCGGAGGAGGGCTGCCGGCGGATCGAGGTGACGTACGAGGTGCTGCCCGCCGTCCTCGACCCGGAGGAGGCCATGCGCCCCGGCGCCCCGGTGGTCCACGACAAGGACGCGGCGACGGCCCGCATCGCGCGCCCCGAGGCCAACGTCGTCGGCGAGGCGCACGGCGAGCTCGGCGACGTCGAAGCGGGCTTCGCGGCGGCGGACGTCGTCTACGAGGACACCTTCCGCACCCAGCGCGTCCAGCACGCCAGCCTGGAGACGCACGGCGCCCTCGCCTGGATCGACGAGGACGGCCGGCTCACCGTCCGCACCAGCTCCCAGACGCCGTTCCTCACCCGCCGCGCCCTGTGCGCGCTGTACGACCTGCCCGAGGACCAGGTCCGGGTGCTGGCGGGGCGGGTCGGCGGCGGGTTCGGCGGCAAGCAGGAGATGCTGGTCGAGGACATCGTGGCGCTCGCCGTGCTGAGGCTGCGCCGCCCGGTGAAACTGGAGTACACACGCGCGGAGCAGTTCTACGGCGCCACCACCCGGCACCCCTTCACGATCCGGGTGAAGGCGGGCGCCCGCCGCGACGGCACCCTCACCGCGCTCCAGCTGCGCGTCGTCGCGAACACGGGCGCGTACGGCAACCACGGGCCGGCCGTGATGTTCCACAGCGTCGGCGAGTCCCTGGCCGTCTACCGCGCCCCGCACAAGAAGGTCGACGCCTACTCGGTCTACACGCACACCGTCCCGGCGGGCGCCTTCCGCGGCTACGGCCTGGGCCAGGTGCTGTTCGCGGTGGAGTCGGCGCTGGACGAGCTGGCCCGCCGACTGGACCTGGATCCCCTGGAGTTCAAGGCGCGCAACATCATCGGGCCCGACGAACCGATGCTCACCCCGGGCGGCCACGAGGAGGACCTGCACATCGCGAGCTACGGCCTCGACCAGTGCGTGGCGATCGTGCGCCGGGCCCAGGCGGAGCCGGCGTCCGAGCCCGTCCCCGCGGGGTGGCTGGTCGGCGACGGCGCCGCGCTGGCGATGATCGCGACCGGCCCGCCCGGCGGCCACATCGCCGACGCCAGGGCTTCCCTGCTGCCGGACGGCACCTTCGACCTGGCCGTCGGCACCGCCGAGTTCGGCAACGGCACCACGACGGTGCACAAGCAGATCGCGGCCGGCGAGCTGGCCACCACCGTCGACCGGATCGCCGTCCGCCAGTCCGACACGGACGTCGTACGGCACGACACCGGCGCCTTCGCCTCGACCGGTACGGTCGTCGCGGGCAAGGCCACCCTGCGCGCCGCCCGCGCCCTCGCCGACCAGCTGCTGGACTTCGCCGCCGCCCACCTGGCCGTCCCGCGCGGGCGGTGCCGGCTGACGGAGGAGGCCGTGCTCCACCCGGGCGGACGCCTGCTGCTGAAGGAGGTGTACGCGGCCGCGCGCACCGTCGGCCTGGAGCTGAGCGCCGACGGGCACTTCGGCGGCACCCCGCGCTCGGTCGCCTTCAACGCGCACTGGTTCCGGGTGGCGGTCGACCCCGGGACCGGCGAGATCCGCATCCTGCGCAGTGTGCACGCGGCCGACGCGGGCAAGGTGATGAACCCGATGCAGTGCCGGGGGCAGGTCGAGGGCGGGGTCGCCCAGGCGCTCGGCGCCACCCTCTTCGAGCGGGTCCTGCTGGACGGGCGGCGCGCGGTCGACACCGCCGCCTTCCGCCGCTACCGGCTCCCGCAGTACGCCGACGTGCCGCGCACCGAGGTGCACTTCATGGAGACGGCGGACGCGATCGGCCCGCTGGGCGCCAAGTCGATGAGCGAGAGCCCGTTCAACCCGGTCGCCCCGGCCCTGGCCAACGCGCTGCGGGACGCAGCGGGTGTGCGGTTCACCGAGGTGCCGCTGCTGCGCGACCGGGTGTGGCGGGCGCTGGAGCGCCACAGCGGTAACCGCCGTCCACCCGGATCGCGGTGATCCCGCTGATGTGCCGGGCGCCGCACCGGTCCTGTGGGAGGACCAGCTGGGGTCCGGCCGAATCCAGTGGAGTCTCGTCGATGCGCACGCCCAGCAGGACGGGCGCGTCCGCGAAGTCCGGGTCGATCTCGGCCCAGGACAGCACCGCGTGGTGGCCGTCGGTGCCGGTGACGGCGATGAGGAAGCGCAGCCGGTCCTTGCGCCGCGCCGGGTCGAAGTCCGGGCCGGCGTCGGCGAGGACGTCGTACAGGCGCGGTCCGGTGAAGCGGTGGTGCTGGATGCCGCTGGTCGCGCAGTCGAAGCTGACGTCCGCCCGGTGCTGCGGCCAGTGCAGCAGCTCCGGCACGGTCAGCCGGGCGGGCCTGGCGAGATCGCCGGTCAGGGCGAGTTGCGCGAGCGTCATCTGCGACCACCTCCCGCAGGACGGTACCCGCCGGAGTGCGCCGTACAAACGCACATGCAAGCTACATGTCACAAGTTCGCAGCTCATGCGATGTGACAGGAGACTTACCCCTGGCAGATGCGGCATTATCATCGCCGCACGGCCGGTTCCTCCGGCCGCGACAGGGCGCGACACTTGTTCCACAGAACGCGAGGAGTAGACCCGTGATGACCCGTTCCGTGCGCCGGACCCGACGGATGCTGAAGGTTGCCGGTGCGGGAGCCGCCGCCCTGCTGGCACTCAGCGCCTGTTCCTCCTCGTCGAAGTCCTCGGACTCGTCGGGCTCGTCGGCCCCGTCGGACGCCTCCGGCTCCCCCAAGCTCTCCGGCAGCGTCACCGTGTTCGCGGCCGCCTCCCTCAAGGAGAGCTTCACGGCCCTGGGCAAGGAGTTCGAGCAGCAGCACCCCGGCACCAAGGTCAGCTTCAACTTCGGCGGCAGCGACACGCTGGCCGCGAGCATCACCAGCGGCGCCCCGGCGGACGTCTTCGCCGCCGCCAGCCCCAAGACCATGGCGATCGTCACGGGCAAGAAGGACGCGGCCGGCACCCCGGCCACCTTCGTCCGCAACCAGCTGGAGATCGCGACCCTGCCGGGCAACCCGCACAAGGTGGCCTCGCTGAAGGACCTCACCGCCTCCGGCCTGAAGGTCGTGCTGTGCGACAAGACCGTGCCGTGCGGCGCCGCCGCGCAGAAGGCCCTGGACGCCAGCCACCTCAAGCTCACCCCGGTCTCCTACGAGCAGGACGTCAAGGGCGCCCTCAACAAGGTGGAACTGAAGGAGGCCGACGCCGCCGTCGTCTACAAGACCGACGTGCACGCCGCCGGCAGCAAGGTGCAGGGCGTGGAGTTCCCGGAGTCGGCCAAGGCGATCAACGACTACCCGATCGTCCTGCTGAAGAACGCGCCGAACGCCGAGGCCGCCAAGGCGTTCATCGCCCTCGTGCAGTCCGCCGAGGGCGAGAAGGTGCTGAGCGAGGCCGGGTTCCTCAAGCCGTGACCTCGCCTCTCGAACCCGACGCCGCGACCGGCCCCCGCACGGGCCGGCCGCGGCGTCGCCGCGTCGGCACGGGGGGCCGGCGCGGGGTGCCGTTGCCGCTGCTGCTGCCGGGCCTGGTGGCGCTGGCGTTTCTGCTGCTGCCGCTGCTCGCGCTGCTGGTCCGCGCGCCCTGGCGCACGCTGCCGGACCAGCTGTCCAGCACCCAGGTCTGGCAGGCGCTCCAGCTGTCCCTGGTCAGCGCGACGGCGGCGACGGCCGTCAGCCTCGTCCTGGGCGTGCCCCTGGCCTGGCTGCTGGCCCGCACCGAGTTTCCCGGCCGGGGGTTCGTCCGGGCCCTGGTGACCCTGCCCCTCGTCCTGCCGCCGGTGGTCGGTGGTGTGGCCCTGCTGCTGGCCCTCGGCCGCAACGGCGTGATCGGCAAGTGGCTGGACGCCTGGTTCGGGATCACCCTGCCGTTCACCACCACCGGGGTGGTGGTCGCGGAGGCGTTCGTCGCGATGCCGTTCCTGGTCATCAGCGTCGAGGGCACCCTGCGCGCGGCCGATCCGCGCTACGAGGAGGCGGCGACCACCCTCGGCGCGTCCCGCTTCACCGCGTTCCGCCGGGTCACCCTGCCGCTCATCGCCCCCGGCATCGCGGCCGGCTCGGTCCTCGCCTGGGCCCGCGCGCTCGGCGAGTTCGGCGCGACGATCACCTTCGCCGGCAACTTCCCCGGCCGCACCCAGACCATGCCCCTCGCGGTCTATCTCGCCCTCCAGGACGACCCCGACGCCGCCATCTCCCTCAGCCTGGTCCTGCTCGCGGTGTCGATCGCGGTGCTGGCGGGGCTGCGGGACCGCTGGATGACGGGAGCGTGAGCGTGGCCGCCGACCCCGGGCGTGTGCGAACGTACCGTCCCATGACCGACATCGACGCCCCCGAAGCCGCCCCGACCCGGGTGGGCGGCGAGGGGCTCGACGCCCGGCTCGTCGTCGACCGGGACGCCTTCCGCCTGGACGTCTCCCTCACCGCCGCCCCCGGCGACGTCGTCGCCCTGCTCGGCCCCAACGGCGCCGGCAAGACCACCGCCCTGCGCGCCCTCGCCGGTCTCGTCCCGCTCACCGACGGGCATCTCCGGCTCGACGGCGCCTCCTTGGCGGACACTCCCCCGGAGTCCCGCCCGGTCGGCGTGGTCTTCCAGGACTACCTGCTCTTCCCGCACCTGACCGCCCTGGACAACGTGGCCTTCGGGCCGCGCTGCCAGGGCGTCTCCAAGACCGAGGCCCGTACCCGGGCGGCCGCGTGGCTGGAGCGCATGGGGCTCGCCGACCACGCCCACGCCAAGCCACGCCGGCTGTCCGGCGGGCAGGCCCAGCGGGTGGCCGTCGCCCGGGCCCTTGCCACCCGCCCGCGGCTGCTGCTCCTGGACGAGCCGCTGGCCGCCCTGGACGCCCGCACCCGCCTGGAGGTCCGGGCCCAACTGCGCCGCCATCTGGCCGAGTTCGAGGCGGTCGCCGTTCTCGTCACGCACGACCCGCTGGACGCCATGGTGCTCGCGGACCGGCTGGTCGTCATCGAGGACGGCCAGGTGGTGCAGGAGGGCACCCCCGCCGACATCGCCCGCCACCCCCGCACCGACTACATCGCCCAGCTCGTCGGCCTCAACCTCTACCGGGGCCGGGCGGACGGGCACGCGGTACGGCTCGACGCCGGGCCCTCGCTCACGACCACCGAGGAGCTGTCCGGGCCCGTCTTCGTGGCGTTCCCGCCGAGCGCCGTCACCCTGTTCCGGGACCGGCCGACCGGCGCGAGCGCCCGGAACCTGTGGCGCTGCGAGGTCGAGGGCCTGGAGACGCACGGCGACCAGATCCGCGCCGGCCTCGTCGGCGAACTCCCGCTCGCGGCCGACCTCACCACGGTCGCCGCGGCCGAGCTGGATCTGCACCTGGGCGCCGCTGTCTGGGCGACGGTCAAAGCGACGCAGACGCACGCATACCCGGCTTAGGTGACCGCGCGCCCTACCGTGGGTGCCCATGACCCTGAGCATCCGCAATCAGCTGCCCGGCGCCGTCACCGAGGTCCGGTCGGGCGAGGCGATGGCCGCCGTGAAGGTCCGCCTCGGCGGCGGGCAGCACCTCACCGCGGCGATCACCCTGGAGGCCGCCGAGGAACTCGCCCTCGCCCCCGGCTCGCCCGTACGCGCCCTCGTGAAATCGACCGAGGTCTCCCTCGCCAGCGGCCGGGTCGAGGGCCTGTCGATCCGCAACCAGCTGCCCGGCGCGGTCACCGGCCTCGTCACCGGTGCCGTCATGGCGACCGTCCGGATCACCGTCGACGGCGGCGAACTGACCGCGGCGATCACCAAGGACGCGGTCGAGGACCTCGGCCTCTTCGTGGGCTCCGACGTGGTCGCTCTGATCAAGGCGACCGAGGTGGCCCTCGCGACGGAGTGACACGGCGGGTGACACGGCGAGGGCCCCGCCCGGGAATCCGGGCGGGGCCCTCGATGTCACCGCCCGCCGCCGTGCCGGCGGGCGAGAGGTGTCAGTCCTCGTACGCGTCCGGCGGCGGGCAGGAGCAGACCAGGTTGCGGTCGCCGAAGGCCTGGTCGATCCGGCGCACCGGCGGCCAGTACTTGTCGGCGGCGGAGACACCGGCCGGGAAGACGGCCTCCTCGCGGCTGTAGGCGTGCGCCCAGTCGCCGCCGAGCGCGGCGGCGGTGTGCGGGGCGTTCCGCAGCGGGTTGTCCTCCGCCGGCCACTCGTCCGCGCCGACCTTCTCGATCTCCGCGCGGATGGCGATCATCGCGTCGCAGAACCGGTCCAGCTCGGCGAGGTCCTCGGACTCGGTCGGCTCGATCATGAGCGTGCCGGCCACCGGGAAGGACATGGTGGGCGCGTGGAAGCCGTAGTCGATGAGCCGCTTGGCGACGTCGTCCACGCTGACGCCGGTCGCCTTGGTCAGCGGGCGCAGGTCGATGATGCACTCGTGCGCGACCAGGCCGCCGGGGCCGGTGTAGAGCACGGGGTAGTGCGGCTCCAGGCGCTTGGCGACGTAGTTCGCCGACAGCACGGCGACCTGCGTGGCCCGCTTGAGACCCTCGCCGCCCATCAGGCGGACGTACGCCCAGGAGATGGGCAGGATGCCCGCCGAGCCCCAGGGGGCGGCCGAGACCGGGCCGACGCCCGTCTCGGGGCCGGCCGCGGGCTGGAGCGGGTGGTTCGGCAGGTACGGCGCGAGGTGCGAGCGGACCGCGACCGGGCCGACGCCGGGACCGCCGCCGCCGTGCGGGATGCAGAAGGTCTTGTGCAGGTTCAGATGCGAGACGTCACCGCCGAAGTGGCCCGGCTTGGCGAGGCCGACCAGCGCGTTGAGGTTCGCGCCGTCGACGTACACCTGGCCGCCCGCCTCGTGCACCCGGGCACAGATGTCGGCGACGTGCTCCTCGAAGACGCCGTGCGTCGACGGGTAGGTGATCATCAGCACCGCCAGCTCGGCGCGGTGCTGCTCGATCTTGGCGCGCAGGTCCTCGACGTCGATCTCGCCGTCCTCGGCGGTCTTGACGACGACGACCTTCATGCCGGCCATCACGGCGCTGGCCGCGTTGGTGCCGTGCGCGGAGGACGGGATCAGGCAGACGGTGCGCTGCTCGTCGCCATTGGCGCGGTGGTAGCCGCGTACGGCGAGCAGACCGGCCAGCTCACCCTGGGAGCCGGCGTTCGGCTGGAGGGAGACCTTGTCGTAGCCGGTGACCTCGGCGAGACGTTCCTCCAGCTCGCGGATGAGGGTGAGGAAGCCCTGCGCCTGCTCGGCCGGCGCGAAGGGGTGCAGCCCGCCGAACTCGGGCCAGGTGACCGGCTCCATCTCGGTGGTCGCGTTGAGCTTCATGGTGCAGGAGCCCAGCGGGATCATGCCGCGGTCGAGCGCGTAGTCGCGGTCGGCGAGCTTGCGCAGGTAGCGCAGCATCGCGGTCTCGGAGCGGTGCTGGTGGAAGACCGGGTGGGTGAGGTAGTCGTCGCCGCGCAGCAGCGCCTCGGGCAGGGCGTCCGCGGCGGTCGCGTCGAGCGCCGCTATGTCGCCCGCGACGCCGAAGGCCGCGAGGACCACGCCCAGCCGGTCCCGGTCGGTGGTCTCGTCGCAGGCCACGGAGACGTGGTCGGCGTCGACCGGGCGCAGGTTCACGCCGTTCTCCCGGGCGGCGGCGACGACCTCGGCGGCCTTGCCGGGCACGCGCGCGGTGACGGTGTCGAAGAAGGCACCGTGGACGACCTCGACACCGCCGGCCCGCAGGCCCTCGGCGAGAAGCGTGGCGTACCGGTGCGTCCGCCGGGCGATGATCCGCAGCCCCTCCGGGCCGTGGTAGACGGCGTACATGCCGGCCATGACGGCGAGCAGCACCTGCGCGGTGCAGATGTTGCTGGTGGCCTTCTCACGGCGGATGTGCTGCTCACGGGTCTGGAGCGCGAGCCGGTAGGCCTTGTTGCCGTCGGCGTCGACGGAGACGCCCACGAGCCGGCCGGGCAGGCTGCGCGCGAACTTCTCCTGCACGGCCATGTAACCGGCGTGCGGACCGCCGAAGCCCATCGGCACGCCGAACCGCTGGGTGGTGCCGACCGCGATGTCCGCGCCCAGCTCACCCGGCGAGGTCAGCAGGGTCAGCGCGAGCAGGTCGGCGGCGACGGTGACGAGGGCGCCCAGCTCGTGCGCCTGGTCGATGACCGGCCTGATGTCGCGTACGGCACCGGAGGCGCCCGGGTACTGGATCAGTACGCCGTTGATCTCGCGCGCGGCGATGTCGGCCGGGATGCCCTCGCTGAGGTCGGCGACGACGACCTCGACACCGGTCGGTTCGGAGCGGGTCTCGATGACGGCGATGGTCTGCGGCAGCACGTCCGCGTCGACCAGGAACAGACCCTTCTTGTTCTTGCCCATGCGCCGGGACAGCGCCATGGCCTCGGCGGCCGCCGTGCCCTCGTCCAGCAGGGAGGCACCGGAGGTCGGCAGCCCGGTCAGGTCGGCGACCATGGTCTGGAAGTTCAGCAGGGCCTCCAGCCGACCCTGGGAGATCTCCGGCTGGTAGGGCGTGTACGCCGTGTACCAGGCGGGGTTCTCCATGACGTTGCGCAGGATGACGGGCGGGGTGAACGTCCCGTAGTACCCCAGGCCGATCATCGAGCCGAGCACCTGGTTGCGGTCCGCGAGCGCGCGCAGCTCGGCGAGCACCTCGGCCTCGGTGCGGGCGCCCGGCAGGTCGAGGGCGTCGGCGTTCTTGATCACGTCGGGGACCGCGGCGGCGGTCAGCTCGTCCAGCGAGCCGTAGCCGACCTGCGCGAGCATCTTGGCCCGCGCCTCCTGGTCGGGCCCGATGTGGCGCTGTTCGAAGGGAATACCCGCTTCGAGGTCGGAGAGCGGCATGCGGTGGGCGGTCATTGCGGAGGCCTCCTGGTCTGACGCGACCTTCGAAGGGCACCACGGTGCGGTGCCCCGACGGCCTCCCCCTCTGTCATCTCAACCTGAGAGCTTCACCGGGCGCCCGAGAGGCCCGGCTTTCACCGTCGGTGAGAGCGGAAGCCGTCGACAACCGCCCTGCTTTCCAGAGTGACCTCGTCCGTGCGGTACGTGAGCCTGAGAGATTCCGGGGAGGATTTGCTCCTTCGGCGCCTCCGAGGTGATCGGAGGACTCTCCCGCACGGGTTCAGCAGCCGTTGTCAGACTACCAGCGAGGTCAACGCCCGAGCCCTCGAGTGGCCGCCTCCGCGAATCTGCTCTTTTGTAGTGGTTACGGATGAGTTGTGACCATGTGGAGGGAGAGCGACCGTGCAGACCGACATCGATCCGCGCAACCTGATCGGCCGCAAGGCGTTCGACCGCAGCGGCACCAAGATCGGCACCGTCGACGAGGTGTACCTGGACGACGCGACCGGCATACCCGAGTGGGCGGCCATACGCACCGGCCTGTTCTCCCGTGACGCGTTCGTCCCGCTGGAACCGAGCGAACTCGTCGAGGGCACCCTCCGCGTCCCCTTCGACCGCGCCCTCATCAAGGACGCCCCGGACTTCGGCGTGGGCCGCCATCTCTCCCCCGAACAGGAACTCCAGCTCTACCACCACTACGGCCTCGACACGGCCCTGCCTCCCACGCTCCCCGACCGGGACTTCGGCAAGCTGGCCGGGTCGGAGGAGGCCTGAGGCCGGCGCACCCCGCCAGGGGGTGTCGTTCGGATCATGCCGGCGTCGCGGGCCCTGGCACGCCCATCTGCGGCATTGTCATCGATCACCGGCTCCCCCACGACCCCGCTCGGCTCGGCCGGCAGGCGGCCGTTCCTCACGGCCGGCCTGATCCAAGCGACACCCCCTAGTAGTGCTTCGTTACGTCGAGTGATCTCGGCTGGTGGTGGGCAGCTTCCCGGTATGAGGTTGGGGGAAGTGGAACGGCTCCGGGGTGAGTTA